>NZ_CP067140.1:2231250-2550000 GCF_028553805.1 Paracoccus saliphilus
GGGTTGGATCGAAGCGCCCTATGCCGAAACCGGCACTCCGCTTTCAGGTTTGTCCGGACAAGCGGTGCAGGCGCCTCATCCCGCGCGGAAGGTGATGATACTTCCAGGCGTCGCACAGCGCCGGGACGGACCGCCCGATATCATGCGTGGCGAAGAGACGCTCATCCTCGGCATCATGGATGGAACCGCAGCGGTTGTCGCGCAGCCGGGAACCCACAGCAAATGGATCGAAACCGATGGGCACACGATCACGCGTTTTTCAACCCAGTTGACGGGCGAGTTGTTCTCCCTGATCAGCTCGAAATCCACACTCGGCCCATTGATTTCGCCTGACGCGGAGTTTGTTCCCGACACGCCCACCTATCTGAAGGCAATGGACCGCACACTTGCAGATCCTGCTGTGGTGCTGGAAGAGCTCTTCGCCCTGCGCGCGGGTGGTGTCCTGGGCCTGACGAGCCCCGAAGCGGCACGGGCAACACTTTCGGCCTTGCTCATCGGTGCCGAAATCGCCCTCGTCCGACGCCGCTATCACAAGACTCATGTTCGCCTCCTGGCCTCGGGCACAGCTGCAAAGCTCTATGGCGCAGCGTTGAGCCGCGCCGGGATTGCATTCACCCTTGATGATGCCGAGTCCGCTACCCGCCGCGGACTCTTCCTGGCGGCTCGAAACCTCGGATGGACTGAATGATAACCAAGCGCGTACCCTTGCACAGCTTCAAGCGACCCCTCGTCGCCATCCTGCGCGGTCTGACCACGCAGGAGGCACTGCCTCTGATTGAAACCTTGATCACTGCCGAATTCGAGGCAATCGAGGTGCCGTTGAACTCACCCGAGCCATTTGCTTCGATCGGTGCGGCGGTGCGCGAATTCGGTGATCATGTGCTGCTGGGCGCGGGCACGGTGTTGGACAGGTCGGATGTCGACAGGCTGGCCGATCTTGGTGCGCGCCTCGTGGTGACGCCCAACACCGACACCAATGTGATCGATCGGTCGGTTAGTTGCGGTATGGTGACAATGCCGGGTGTCTCCACGGCCACCGAAGCACTTCTTGCCTGGAGACATGGCGCCTCGGCACTGAAATTCTTTCCCGCCGGGATCCTTGGTCCCGATGGTATCGCGGCAATTCGGACGGTACTACCATCCGAAGCCCCTGTCGCAGCCGTAGGCGGAGCGTCGGAGCAAAATTTTGATGCCTATCTTGCAAGAGGTATCAAGATCTTCGGACTGGGCTCCTCGCTTTACAAACCTGGCATGGATCGTACCGAATTGGGCAACCGTGCCCGCGCAATAATTACAGCCTATGATGTCGCGACGGACCAGCTTCGCCGATGAAGCTGGGGATGTTTGCGCTTGATGCGTATGCCCGCCTGATCTTGATCACGGCGATCACAAAGCTGGTTTCGTTTGTGATCCGGGTCGGCGCGCAGGCCGGCTCACGGTACTGAGGCGTATCCTGACAATGGCCGGAGTAGCTCGTGATTCTGTGTCATTGAAGGAGTATTTGATATTGCGGCTCAAGAAGAAAGCGTCCGTTTGCCGACCGGCCTTCGTCTGGGGTGTCTAGCCAGTCGTTATGTCCACGGGTAACAGTGAAAGCGGCATATTCTGATAGCTCACAGGCCGCAGAAAACGCCGGATGGCCATCGTGCCGACAGATGTAGCACCGAAATTTGTCGAGGCAGGATAAGGTCCGCCATGGACCATCGCATCGCAAACCTCGACCCCAGTCGGGAAACCGTTGACCAGCACGCGGCCCGCCTTGCGTTCGAGGACCGGCATCAGACGCTGCGCCAGCGCCGTGTCACTCTCGTCCAAATGAATAGTGGCGGTAAGTTGACCCTCGAAGCCTTGCGCCAGTCCCATCATCTCGTCCTGGCCGCTCACCCGCACCACGAGACCGAGCGGGCCGAAGACCTCTTCGCCGAGCGCTGGGTCACGCAGATAATTGGCGGCATCGGTTTCGAAGAGATTCGGCAGTGCGTTCCGTCCCTCGCTTTCGGTGCTCAGCACCGGCTTTACTGTATTGCGCTCATCGAAGCGGGCCTTGCCGCCCCTATATGCTTTCGCGATGCCGTCTGTGAGCATGCACTGAGCGGTCACGCCTTTCAGCGCCGCGGCGGCGGCGGCGATGAAGGCGTCTCCGTCAGAGCCCCTCTCCACCACGGCAATGCCGGGGTTGGTGCAAAATTGGCCGGCACCCATCGTAAGCGAGCCTGCCCAGTCGGTGCCGATCTCGGGGCCGCGCGCTTTGACCGCTGCGGGAAGCAGAAACATCGGATTGACCGAACCCAGCTCTCCGAAGAAGGGGATCGGCACATCGCGCTGCGCGCAGAGATCAAAAAGAGCGCGTCCACCGCCGAGCGAGCCGGTGAAACCCACTGCGTTGATCAACGGGTGTTGCACCAGAGCTTGGCCGACGTCGCGTTTGCCACCTTGTACTAAAGAGAAAACACCCTTGGGCATGCCGGTGTTCTCGATAGCGGCGAGGATCGCCTCGGCGACGAGCTCACTGGTGCCGGGATGCGCGCCGTGGCCCTTTACGACCACCGGGCAGCCGGCGGCCAACGCCGCGGCGGTGTCGCCGCCGGCGGTGGAGAAGGCGAGCGGGAAGTTCGAGGCTCCGAAAACGGCGACCGGGCCGATCGGACGTTGCACAAGCCAGATATCCGGGCGCGGCAGCGGCCTACGGTCTGGCAGCGCCCTATCGTGGCGATGGTCAAGGTAGTCGCCCTTGAGGATGTGCTCCGCGAAGAGTCGCAGTTGGCCCGTGGTGCGTCCGCGTTCACCCTGCAGCCGCGCCTCGGCTAGACCGGTCTCCTGTGTTCCGATCTCGGTGATGGCATTGCCGCGCGCCTCTATCTCGTCGGCGATAGCGTTGAGGAATTCTGCGCGGGTCTCGCGCCTGGTGTAGCCATAGGTCCAGAATGCCTCTTCGGCGGCCCTGCAAGCGGCATCAACCAGCGCCGGGGTGCCAACCGGGAATTCGTGCCTTGGCGCATGCGCCGGTTCGGAGATGAAAGTGGTCTCGCCTGCCACCCATTCGCCTGCGATAAGATGCTTGCCGCGAGGGATGAAGGTCGGAGTCTTGCTGTCCATGTCAGGTCCTTTAGGTAAATCTTGCGTTTCGTGGAACGGCTGTTAGCCGTTCATCAGCTTTGGCCAATCGACAAAACGCATCTCGATCACCTCAATATCGCCCCAGATCCCCTCTCGGACATAGATCTCGCGCGCGAGATAGGCCTCCAGCGCCGCGCGATCATCGAAGCGGCAAAGCACGACTGATCCGGCCATATTGCCCGCAGCATCCAGGATCGCGCCACCGTCAATAATGTGACCCGCAGCCTTCTCGACCTTGAGGCCGGCCATGTGCTCATTTCGGGCGGCGAGCCGCCGCTCTAGGACCCCGGGTGCATCGCGACAGATCAGAGCGTAATCAGGCATCAGTCGCGCCCCTTAACCACGGGCGGTGCCATGTGGTAGCCGCGCCCTTCGTAATCAAAGTCGTAAAGCTTGTTCACCGGTTGCGACTTGTCCACTGGGCTGGCGTAATAGGCACGGATTTCGCGGATCCTGGTGATGTCGTCGTTGAAGACATACCACTCGTCGCCGCGCAGCGCTTCGCCGATGCCAGTTTTCCAATGCGTCCATTCAATCACTGCCTCGTGGCCGTCGGCGGCGCAGAGCACCTTCTCGATGGTCCACTTGGAACCCAGAGTTTCGACGCAACGCACCCAACCGTCAGCTACGGCCTCGGCTCCGCGCCAGGGCGCGCCAGGCAGGCCGGGCGGGAAGTAATGCGTACCATCAGGAGTAAAACAATCGATCAACCCCCGTCGGTCACCGGCGTTACACATGTCGAAATAATGGCGGATTAACGCTTCGGCCTTTTCTGCTGGAGTGCTCATAGATCGTTCCCCTTTGCCAGCCAGGCCTCGTATTCCTCGAGCGTTTCGGGACCGGCGGGATAAGTGCCAAAGAGCGAAGCGCCGGCATCGATTTTGGTGAATAGAAACTTCTCGCGGAGCTCCTGTTCATAGCTGTCCTTCGCAACCTCTTCGGCAAGATGGCGAGGTATGACCGTAACGCCATCTGCGTCTCCGACAACGATATCACCAGGATAAACCGCAACCTCGGCGCAACCGATCGGCTCCTGCATAGCAATGGCACGGTGATATGCGGGTCGTGTCGTTGCCGTATTACCACGACAATAGGCCGGGAAGGGCATGTGCGAAATCTCGGATCCGTCGCGAAAGGCGCCGTCCGTTATTGCGGCGGCACAGCCTTTGCGCATCATCCGTGTCATCAGCATGTTACCTGCGGATGCGGCCCGCGGATCGTTTCGACTGTCGATCATCAACACTTGTCCGGCTTGGATCGCCTCGACGGCTTCCCATTGCACATTATCTTCGCCACGCTGTTTCAGATCGCCCAAATCCCAATCCTTGTCCTCGCGAGACGGGATAAAGCGCAGAGTGAAAGCCTCACCGGCAAAGGCCTCGCAATCCTTGTTGAGCGGAGCTACGCCCACAAGGAATTGCTGGCGATAGCCACGTTTGAAGAGCTGTGTGGTGATTGTGCCCTGCCCACATTTCTTCAGCTTGTCCAAGGTCGCTTGTGATACGTCGACACTCTCAGTCATCTATGCGCTCCATTCAGGAATTGCAGCCGTGCCAGAACCGGATATGGCTGCCAAACTTCAAGATGAACGCTAGCTTTCGGGAATCTGGTGCGCAAATCCGGCGCCGTCGGTAATCTCACAATGCGATAATCCGGATAAGAAAATCGCCATTATAGCCCGAAGCCAGCTACAGTATGACGAATATGAACTGCCACCACTGAAGAGTATCCCCTTGCCGAATGAAACGAGCTGGAAAGCCGAGAAGACCGCACCTCAGGGAACCGGAGTCCTCACCAAGGCCTTCGATATACTGGACGAGATCGCATTGCAGCAGGGTCAAGCAAACGCGCGCGACATCGCCGATGCGACGGGTATAGCGCGGCCAACACTTTACCGTATCCTGTCGGCAATGACCGCACGCGGGATCGTCCGATGCGATCCCGTCAGCCATAGCTACCAGATCGGCTTTCGCACACTTGATATTGCACAGCAGGTCTGGTCTTCCTCGAACCTCTCGGCGATCAGCGCCGGAGAGTTGCGACGATTACGCGACATTACGGGGGAAACAACCTATCTGGCCGTTCCCGAGGGGGACGGCGTGCTTTCCATCGGACGTTTCCAAGGGCCGCACTCACGGCGCTCATCGGCCGAGTTGGGCTCGATCAAACCGATGCATTGCACAAGCCAGGGCAAGGCATTGCTTGCCTTTCTGCCGGAAAGACAGCGTGCCAAATTCATGGCTCAACCACTGGATCGGCGAACCGAAAAAACCATTACTGAGCATTCGGCTCTCGAAGCCGAATTGAGCGCCATTCGCAATCGCGGCTATGCCGTGGATGATGAAGAGATCGTGTTGGGCACACGTTGTGTCGGGGCTCCTATTCTCGGTAGTGATGGAACGGCGATTGCGGCGATCTCGATTGCCGGCCCCACTTTCCGAGTCACGATCGAACGAGTGAAATTCCTCGCCAAGGAGGTCGCCGAGGCCGCTCGAATCATTGGTGCCCAGGTAAATCCCGAAACACGCAAACGACCACGCGGTGCAGATTTCCAACCTGTATCGAAACAGGCGGCCTTCATCGGCGGGGCTCCACAGTGGGATGCGAAACGAAACTCTCTATTCTGGATTGATCATCTTGCCCCCGCCCTGTTCGAAAGCGACCAAAATGGCACGCAGCTCGTTCAGGAATTCGACAACCGCATTGACGCGCTGGCCCTGACGCGCGGGTTCGGACCGTTCGTCTTCACCGGCCATACCGCGCTGCGTCTGCGCGACTCGGCAAGATTCGACCTTCCCGAGCCGGTCATCGCCGCAGCAACTATGCGAAGCAATGACGAGATTCTCGTGATGTTCCGGCATGGTGAAAATGGTGTACAGCTTCGCAGGATGCTCCCCACCGGCAAACTGTCGGAGAAAGCAATTGTAACAGGACCTGCGTCCGGGTTTTGTATTTCTTCGGACGAAGGAACTGCATTCATCGCCTCGCGCACCAGCGGAACCGTAACCCGGCTGGATCTCGCGACGGAGAAAAGTCGGGTATTGTCGCGCATCCCTCAGGCGGCCGGAAGCCCGGTATCCTGCGCGGTGGATATGCAAGGTCGGGTGTGGGTGGCTCTGGCGCATGGCTGGAGTTTGGCACGCCTGGACGAGATCGGCGAGATCGCCGAGCGGGTGCCTGTGCCGACGCCCAATCCGACCGGATTATGTTTCGGAGGAGAAACTGGCACCGATCTCTATGTCACGACCGAGCGCTATGGGCTGGATCGTAACGATCTAACCAATGCTCCACTTTCGGGTCACACTCTCCGCCTTGCGGACTGAGGCCCGACCGAGTCACATGGTTTCAACAGCCAGAGTGATCCGGGCCGCGAGTGAAGCCCCGGGTGGAAGTTCGTGCATGCCACCGCCTGGACCGGCAGCCATCGCCGCCACAGGGTGGCTGACCGGTTCGGCACAGGCAAAACCAGCGCCATCGGGGGCATAAATTACCAGGTGCTGCAGCGCTTTCGAAGCAGTTATCCGCAGATTGAGGCCAGACGGCACCGCAGCGAAGACTGTCGTCCATCCCGTCAGGTAAAGGGTCTCGCCTGAAACGGCATCGCGCGTGACACGTTTTCCCTGAGACAGACGGTCCGAGCCCACATGCCAGCCATGACTTGCGTCGTCGGACAACCTGGTTCCACCCTGGAAATAGGGATGCCAGCCCAGACCCGCGGGCATTGCCGCATCGTCGAGGTTGGTAATTTCGAGGTCAAGTTCCATCCGGTTGCGGAAAAAGCGATAACTTTGCAGTGCCCGAAAACGCCAAGGCCAATACGCAGCTACCGAATTCTCAAATGTCATGCGCAGTTCGGCTTTCGAGGCCTTCCCCTGCCAGACCATCCGTGAGCCGTGTCCGTGCAATGCGTTTGGAACGCTGGAGGGATGCACAGGCAATCGTACATCTCTTCCGCGCCAGGTGAACTGCGCACCGGGCACGCGGTTGTGAAACGGGATCAGTGGATAGGCCCCGGCTTTCGACCAATTCACGGGATCAAACTCCCCCTGCCCCATCGGCACGAGCAACGATTGCCCGTCATATACCAGCCGGGCCAACCTTCCGCCCTGCTCTGGCCGGGCTTCGGCTTGCCAGGGACCTTCATTCAGTGTCAAAATCGCGCCATTCATGCCGCGCGATACCGTGCAATCACTTCCGGATCCGGATCGAACCCCAATCCCGGCCCATCAGGCACGGCGATACGCCCGGCATCAGGCACTGGCATGCCGTCAAACAGCCATGCATCCGGTCTGACATAGAGATATTCAAACAAGCTACCTTCTCCGAGTACCGCGCATAGCTGCAAGGTCGCCAAATACCCGGGGCCGAAATAGGGCGAATGCGGCATTACCCCAAGCCCGGCATCCTCCGCAGCTTTCATCACCTTGAGAAATTCCGATATGCCACCAAGCTTGGTCACGCTTGGCTGCGGATAACGAATAGCACCGGACTCGATGAGTAATTGGAATTGCCAGGCCGTGCACAGGTTCTCGCCTCCGGAAAGCGCCAGTCCTGGCACGGCGGATTTCAGTCGCGACAACTGCCCATTGTCTTCAGGCGGAAAAGTCGGTTCTTCCAGCCAGAACGTGCCCAGTGACTCCAGCCAATGTGCCATTTCGATTGCTTCTGCCTGATCCCAGGCGCAATTGACATCGACCATCAATTCGGCGTCACCGCGAGTGGCATTGCAAGCTGCGATGTCACGGCGGTTGATCTCGTGCAGCTTGATGTGCCTGTAGCCCTCGGCATAAGCCCGCGCGGTGAACTTTGCCGCCAGATCGGGATCACCATAACGCACGAGGCTTGCATAAGCCTGCACACTTCCATCTTGCCCGGCACCGCCCAGCAGAATGTGAAGCGGCTTTCCTTCGGCCTTGCCTCGCAAATCCCACAGCGCGATATCGATCCCGGAAAGCGCGAAAATCGAAATGCCGTAGCGGCCAAACAGCGCCAGCCGCCGCTGCAGTTCCAAGGAGATCGCCGCCGGATCCGTCGCATCAGCCCCCTTCAGGAGCGGAATTACCGATCGGTGGAGAAAAGCTTCAACGGCATCGGCACAGAAATAACCAAAGCATTCTCCCCATCCGGTCAATCCGGCGTCCGTGTCAATACGAACAAGCAGCATTTCGAGATTGTTCCATCGTCCGGGCGTCAGGCCCTCGCCCTTACCACCATCGTCAAAGGGAATGTCGAGCCGGATAGTCTCAATATTGGCAATCTTCATGATTTTTCCCAGGCCTTTCGGTCGGCGCAAAAATTCGCCTCTGCATAGGCACCTCCGATCGCCGCGCCGGCCATTCCGGGTGCCTGCTGCTCCGATGCCACCTGTGGGGTGTGCAGGTGGTCGTCTGGCCGATCCCTCGTCTCGAAACCAAGCTCACGAAGTCCAGCATTGTCGAAAAATGGTGCTTTGCAATCCGCCGTCGCGAAGACTGCGCGATGTCCGGGCGTCTCGCGCCGCAACGCCAGACGGATCACGTCGGCCATGTCCCGGAAACTCATCCACATGTGACGCCTGCGCTCATCCTCGACCGATGAACCACAATTGCCTATGCGCAGGCTCGTCGTCGCGATGCCCCGCGTGTCGGCATAATATGCCATTACGGATTCGCCGAATATTTTTGACACGCCATACCAACCATCGGGCCGCGGAGGAGCGGTATCGGCCAGAGGTGCGGCATCACGCGGCCACATACCCCACCCGTGATTGGAACTGGCAAAGATCACGTGGCACACACCTGCTGCCACCGCTTTTTCCATCAGCGCAACGACACCGCGATAGTTTACATCCAGAGTCTCCTCGAAGCCGATTTCTGTGCCATGCACAGCCGCCAGATGCAGCACTCCATGACACCCCTCGACAGCACGAGCGACAATCTCTGGATCAGCGATATCACCGATCACGACCTCGGCCCCTTCAGGGGTGGATTCCGTGGCACGCCGCATCGAAAGGCGCAAATCGAAGTCCTCGGCGAGCAGAGGGCAGATCCCGGTTCCCACGATACCCGCCGCGCCGGTCACAAGAAGTTTCCGTTTCACTTTATTTCCCCATCATTTGATTGGGCAGCCATGTCACGACATTCGGGACGAGCGCCATGAACAGAAACGCAGACAGCATGACCAGCAGGAACGGCGTGCTACCCTTGATGTAATCCTTGATCGAGACCTTCAGCATCCCGCAGACGGTAAACATTCCCACTCCAATTGGAGGAGTGTTGCCCCCCATGGTGATGATGGTCACCATCAGGACTCCGAAATGGATTGGATCATGCCCCTGCGCCTGAAGGATGGGCAAGAATAGCGGAGTCAGCAACAGCACGTTCACCGTGGCCTCCATGATCATTCCTGCAACCACCAGAAAACCAAGAATCAGCAGCAGCGTGACGGTCGGATCGTCGCTGAGCACTGCGAGAGCACTTGCCAGACGGGTGGGAGCTTGTTCCAGAACGATCACATGCCCGAGCACCGCGGCCATGATGATGATCAGCATGATCATCCCGATATCGCTCAACGATTGCTGCAGGGCCGACCAGAGATTGCTCCACTTGAGATCGCGATAGACGAAAGCGCCAATAACCAACGCATAGACTATCACGAAGGCTCCTGCTTCCGTCGCCGTGAAGAAGCCGAAACGGAACCCGACCAGCAGGATGATCGGAAACATCAGCGCCCAGAATGCCGCCTTGCCCGAGCGGTAGACATCGCCCCATGTCGGTAATTCGACATCTTCGGCACCGTACCCCATCTTTCGCGCCGCCAGATACGTATATCCCATCAGCGCAACGGTCAGAATCAGGCCCGGAATGATCCCCGCCAGCAACAACTTGCCCACCGAGACATTGGCAATGAAGCCGAAAACGATGAGACCGATTGAGGGCGGAATTGTCGCGGTAATAATGGAGGAGTAAGCGATAACGCCCGCAGTGAAACCTTTGCTATACCCTTTGGCGATCATCGGGCCGCCCAAAAGTCGCGACTGCATTGCGGTATCGGCAACGGCCGACCCGGCGATTCCTCCCATCAGCAGGCTGAGAATGATCGAAACCTGCGCCAGACCGCCGACCATCCACCCGACCAGCACCCGCGAGAAATCGACGAGCCGTCTGGCAATGCCCGACTCAGTCATGATGTTTCCGGCAAGCACAAAGAATGGAATCGCCATCAGCGGATAGGATTGAGTGACCTGCACCATCTTCTGGACCGCGATGGAGGTCGGTAGATAGTCCCCGGTCAAAAAGGTCGGTGCACTGGCCAGCAAGAGAGCAAAGCTGATCGGCAACCCGATGACCACCGCCAGAACGAACAGCAGAATGCCAAGTAACAGCATCAGGAAGTCTCCTCATCGGAACCGGTTTCGATTGGTGTGCGAAGTTCGCGGACGATATTCTCGATACAGGTGATCCCCATCAGCATGCAGGCTACGGGTATCGTGACGGCGACCCAGGAGAACCGGATTCCGGTCAATGGCAAGGGACGACGATGCGCCACCTCGACGAAATCGAGACCAACCCAGCCAAGGACCACGAGCAACACCAGCATCACGATCTGCTGGAGCAACCGAAGGAGCCCGCGCAGTTTCGGTGGCAGAAGTTCTTCCAGTAAAGAGACACTGAAATGGCTGGACCTCCGGAAGGCTATCGACGCCGCGAGCAAGCAGGTCCAGGCAAACAGCACCTGCGTCACCTCAAGCACCCAGATATTCGGATGCCCCAGATAGCGGGTGACGGTCGCCCAGGAAACAAGCGCGACAACTCCAGTCAACACAAGTGCGGCGACAACAGCTTCAGCCCAACGCAGCGAGGAATAGAGCGACATGGGCCCTCCATAAGTTGCGGGACCGGCTCAGCGCAGAAACTGCTGAACCGGCACTCGTTTCAAATACCGCTCAGTCGCCGTCGACGACCGCACGGACGTTCTCATATGCCTCTGTCAGATCAAGCGCCTCGATTTCTTTGGCCGCAACCTCCTTGAACTCGCTCAGATCGATGTCGGAAAGGGTCATGCCGTTCTCCTCCATGGTCGCGAAATCTTTCTTGCTCTGCTCAATGACGAGATCCGACATGTAGCGCCCGGCCTCCACGGCAGAGTTGCGGATGACATCCTGATGCTCTGACGGAAGCTGGTCCCACCAGGTTTCGCCGACGACAATCCCGGTGATGAGCTGGATATGCTCGGTCCGTGTCAGATAGTCGGCAACCTCGTAGAAGCGAGAACCGACGATACCGGCAGGCTGAGCCTCGACCGCATCGATCGCACCAAGCTGCATCGCCGAATAAATCTCGGCCCAGTCAAGCGGTGTAGGCGTTCCGCCCAATGTGCGGCCCGCAGCCACCCAGACCGGCGCACCTGGTGTGCGAATCCGCAACCCCTCGACATCTGCCCGGCTTTCGATCCTCGTGTTGGTCAGAAGATTGCGAGGCCCTTGATACCAGTTGAAAGCCAGAGTCACGAAGCCACTATTTTCCTTCAACTCGTCGGCCCAGGACCAGAACTCGTCGGAAGACGTGAATTTATCCGCCTCATCGTAATCCGCGAACACATAGGGCGCACCGATGATCCCGAATTTCGGCAGAAACGATGCTAGTCGCATCGCATCCGTAAATGCCGCGACATTCGCGCCCGCCTGAGCCTGGTCCATCAGGTCCTGGGTATTCCCCAACTGACCATTTGGATAGACCATGACTTCGACGGAGCCCTCTGTGCCGGTTTCGACAAGCTCCTTGAACTTGTTGAAGCCTTTGATGATCGGATCGCTTTCGGCCTGCACCGACCCGATCCGCATCGTATAGTCCTGCGCCATAGCAGGCGCGGCAATGGCGGCGGCAGATACGACAAGCGTCGCCGCAGCTAGAATTCTGGCAAACATGGTTTCCTCCCTGGGGCAGCCAAACTCAACGCAATGGAGGAGAAATATCCGACAGGGCTCCATCTGGCTATTGGTAGCCCGCAGAGGTTATCACATCATGAGAATGGGGCAAAAAACACTGGGCAAAAACAGAAGTCCCATTCATATCGAGGGAATTTTAGGATAATATCAAGATCATCATCCAGTGGCGTTTCTTGCTCAAATAATGGAGCTACGGGCCAGTTAATCCTGTTTGGTCTACTCGGCCAATGTGGGCTGCCTGCTTCGTCGGAAAGCACTTCGCAATCCGGCCAAAAGGAGAACGGCGGCCAGTGTGAGGAATAGCGCAGAGATCGGGCTGGTTACGAAGGTGGACCAATCACCTTCGGAATAACTGAGTGCGCGGCGGAAATTGGTCTCGAGGATCGGTGACAGTACGAAGCCCAGCACCATCGGACCGAGTGGATAACCGCCCCGTTCGAAAAGGTATCCAACCACACCAAAGCCCAGCATCAACCACACGTCGAAGAGGCGATTGTCAGACACGAAGGTTCCCGTCACCATCAATACCGCGAGCATGGGTAACAGGTAGTCGCGAGGAACACCCAGCACCTTGGGAAAAATGCGGATCGTGACAAGCTGGATAGCCAGCAACAATATGGTGCTGATCAAGAAAGCCGCGTAGATCATTGCCACCAAGCTCGGCTCCTTGCTGAGAAGCAGTGGCCCAGGTTGCAAGCCATGGATGGTGAAGCCGCCGATGAGAATTGCTGTCACTCCGTCGCCGGGAATGCCCAGTGTCAGCAAGGGTAAAAGCGCGCCACCGACCGAGGCATTATTGGCGGTTTCAGAAGCGTAAATCCCCTCTAGTGAGCCTTTGCCGAATTTCTCGGGACTTTTCGATTGCTGACGCGCGGCGGCATAGGCGATCAAGTTCGAAGCGGTCCCCCCAATCCCGGGCAACACACCGATCGAAATGCCGATGACGGCCGAACGCACCATGTTCCAGCCGTTCGCCAGAAATTCGCCTATCGTCACCCCGATGCCCCTTCCTCCAAGCGTCATCCTGGAGGGTAATTTCAGGGATGGCTCCATCAGCGCGGAAATTACCGTGGACACTGCGAACAGTCCGACCATGAAAGGGATGATTGAAACGCCGGCCATCAGGTCGACTGAACCGAATGCGAAGCGCGGCGTGGCCCCGATGGGCGCGAAGCCGATTGTGGCAAGTGCAATCCCGAAAGCCGTCGCCATCAGGCCCTTTGCCAGATTTGCCTGCGACAGAATCACCACAAGCATCATTGCCGCCAAGGTTAGTGTCGCATATTCTGGTGCCCCGATCCTGATGGCGAACCGGGCGATAATCGGCGCACACAGAACCAGGACGACAAGCGACAGAATGGCGCCGACAGCCGAAGCGATGATGCCCGTGGCCAAGGCCTTCACTGGTTGACCGGATCGCGCAAGCGGATAGGCATCGAAAGTAGTTGCAATCGACGATGGCGTGCCCGGAATGCGCAATAGCGTCGCAGAAACCAGCCCACCGGATATGCCGCCAAGATATGCTGCCACCAGCATTGCCATCCCCACATTCGGAGAGAGGGAGAAAGTCAGCGGCAGCAGAATGGCCACTGCCATGGCGGCTGACAGTCCCGGCAAGGCGCCAAAAAACAAGCCGAAAAGCAGGCCTCCGAGCATGAAGGCAAGGGTCGAGGGGGATGCAAGCGCAACGAGATTCTCGAAGAACAAGGCTATCATGATCGGATCCTCACAAAAGAAGCATCACGCCGGGCAAGGATACGCCTATGACACCAGCCAACAGCCAGCCGAGACAAAGGCTGGCTACGATCGCCACTACCGCGGCAACGGCCAACGCTCGGGCGCGCAGCCCGGTAAAGGCGGAAATGCCAATCACGAGGAATGCCGCCGTGCTCAACGTGAAACCGAGCGTCGTGAACAACGCCACATATCCCAGCAGCGCGCTAGAGAAGATGATCCGTGCACGCCAGTTTGGCGCGGGAAGCATGGTCATCCCGGCGTCGGACATATCTGCCTGAGAACTCTTGATCGCATCCTGTGAGCGAGTGCTCAGAGCTTCCGATGACCGGCGTCTGATCAGGTCACGCAAAATCTGGATTACACCCAGTAATATCATCAACACGGCGAGAAACGCCGGCAAAACCCATGGCCCCGGGTCTCCGGCCTGAAGCTGCCGACCTGCGGGCGCAATCGCGATTTGCAGCAAGATCAAGGAACCAACAGCGACGAAGAACAAATTCGGAATTATAGTCATTTACTCCCTCCCTTCCTGCAGTGCATCGACCGCTTGTGAGGCAGGATGAGCCCCTGCCCCGGTCTTAAGGTGCGAACTTCCGCTGCGGAAACTCAGAAACGTCCGAAGACGACGTGTTCGCTCGTCCAGGCTCGCATCTGCTCGGACAGCGTCAGTCCAAGCCCGGGCCGGTTCGGCACGATCATCCTCCCCTCATTGACCTCCAGCCGATCCTCGAACATCGCCTCGGACCATTCGAAATGTTCGACCCAGGGTTCCGAACCATATGCCGCCGTCAGGTGCAGGTGAATCTCCATGCAGTAATGCGGGGCGAGTTTCAGTTTCTTGTGCTCCGCCAGGGCGCAGATCTTGAGAAACGGGGTGATTCCCCCGACGCGCGGCGCATCC
Source organism: Paracoccus saliphilus (assembly GCF_028553805.1). Taxonomy (NCBI): domain Bacteria; kingdom Pseudomonadati; phylum Pseudomonadota; class Alphaproteobacteria; order Rhodobacterales; family Paracoccaceae; genus Paracoccus; species Paracoccus saliphilus. Next base: position 2,245,932 of record NZ_CP067140.1, read on the forward strand.
GGTTGAATGAAATCGACGGAGTCGTGCCGGATGAGTTCGTAATGCTCCGCCACCGAGGTCAGCATCTCGCCAGTCGCTATCGGGGTAGCAAGATCACGCGCAAGAGCAGCGTGGCCTTCGTAATCATAGGCATCCAGAGGTTCTTCAATCCACGTCAAGTTGAACTGTTCTGCGATCCGACCGAAGCGCAGCGCGGTCGTGCGGTCCCATTGCTGGTTTGCATCAATGGCAAGAGGGACATTCTCGCCGATATGCTCACGCACCGCTGCAATGCGCTTCAAATCGATCATCGGATCGGGCTGCCCCACCTTGAGCTTGATCGCGCCGATCCCCTGTTCGAGCGCCATAGTGATGCGCTCTTTTACCTCATCGATAGACATCGAGAGATATCCGCCTGAGGTATTATAGCAGCGCACAGAGTCACGATGTGCGCCCAGCAGCTTGGCGAGCGGCAATTCGGCCCGACGCGCCTTGAGATCCCATAGCGCGATATCGAAAGCTGCGATCGCCTGCGTCGACAGACCAGACCGGCCGACTGACGCCCCTGCCCAGACGAGCTTCTCCCAGAGGCGCCCGATGTCATTGGGATCTTCGCCAATAGCGGAGTCCGCGATCTCGCAAGCATGTTTGTACTGGCCGGGCCCGCCTGCTCGCTTGGAATAGGAATAGCCTATGCCTTCATACCCTTGTTCAGTCTTTATCTCACAGAACAGGAATGCGATTTCGGTCAAAGGTTTCTGACGACCTGCGAGAACCTTTGCGTCCGAAATCGCCGAATGCAGAGGCAGATAGACGAGAGATAATCGTATCCCCGAGATGCGATCAGTGGTCGCCTCACCCGAAGGAAGGCCGGCATTGAGAGGATTGACTGGAAGCAGGCGCTTTCCGTCGGTCAGGTCTTTCATGGGATATACCTATTCGTAGGGGCTGGATTTTGCATGAAGCTGGATATGGCACATGGCGCAGGCCGCCTGCCCGCTTCTCGAAAGAAGCCCGGCAGGTCTCATGCCCATCGCCGGAGTGTTCGCCCAACATGCCGGTTGGGCAATCGACACTACATCATTCGATGAAGGAACTTACGAAATCGTGCTCTTTCTCAAGGAAGGGGCCGATCTCCTTGCTATCGCGAAGGCTTAAAACCTGCTTTGCCCTCATGAAGTCCTTTTCGGCATCAGGATCTTCCTTCATACGAGCGATCACCTGGTCGATCGCGACGATAGCCGCTTGATCGAGATCAGGCGGGCCATATACGGCAAACACCAGAGGAAATGACAAATCGACGCCTTGCGATGATGCTGTCGGCCATTCCGGTGCAAACGGGTTTGCCGTTTCGTTCAAAACAGCCAGCACCTTCAATTGTCCGGCTTCGACATATTGCTGAGCATTGTTGACACCCATCGGGATTGCATCGACTTGTTCACCCAGAAGTGCGGTGGTCCGATCGGACTCCGATCCGGCATCCACGACACGCAGGGTATCCTCAGACGCAACTGCTATGGCCATGCCTTTGATCTCAGTCGTACCACCAAGTTGCGATCCGAAAGTCACCTCTCCAGGATGGTCCTTGGCATACTTGATCAAGCCGGACAGCGTATCATAAGGCGCGTCGACCCGCGCGACGATCACGTCGTCAAACTGGGCAATCGTTGCGAGCGCGGTGAAATCCTCGTGGCCAAAGGGCCAGGTTCCGGTCAGGTTCGCGACATGAACGGAGGTGTGATATAGAAGCAGTTCACTTCCATCGGGTTTGCCGCTGGCAACGGTCTGCGCAGCAACCACGCCACCCCCGGCGAACTGGTTCACGACGGCTACCTTCGCACCGGTGTATTTGCCGAGATATTCGGCAAAGAGGCGCGCATCCGTATCCGTTCCTCCTCCGGGATTGGCGGGAACGACAATACGCACAGTATCGACCGGATAATCGATCTGCTGCGCTTCCACTGTCGTTACACCAGCAGTGATACTTATCGCCGCGAGCACAAGGCCTCCGGCCCGTAGGCAACCCATGACACTCATTGTCTCTCCTCCATATTTCACCGGACCCTCCTCCGGCGTTCGATTTAGGTGTGACTTTGATTGTTGAGCTGTAGACAAGAGATTAATATAAATCCAATATTGATTTTATATTATTTCAATACAAAATGGGAATTAAAATGCTGGACCTGGTTCATGTTAGATCATTCGTCGCATTGGCGGCCGAACTGAATTTCAGCCGCGCCGCCCGACGTCTAAACATGACGCAACCGCCATTGAGCCGGCAAATTCGCCTGCTGGAAGAACATCTTGGATCTAAGCTGTTTGACCGGACCAGCCAGTCGGTGGCTCTGACGGCGGCTGGAAGAAAATTCCTGCCGGAAGCTCAGGCACTTCTACGACAAGTAGAAGATATGGAAGCGCTGGTCCGCGAGAATGCACAGGAACCTGAAGGCAAAGTCCGTCTGGGCTTCTATGGGGCAGCATGTTTCAGGCTGTTGCCCAGCCTGATGGTCGAGATTTCACGTGTCTATCCCCGTATCGAAATGGAACTGCGGGAACTCAACGCGACTCAGCAAATCGATGCATTCTCTTTCGGCGAGCTGGATATCGGGCTGGCCCGACCGACTGTCCTGGCCAGTGGGCTTCGCGCACAGATCGCCTTGCGCGAGGCCCTTCTTGTCGCCTTGCCCAAGGATCATCCGCTCACGACCCGAACCACCTTGCGTCCCGAAGACCTACACCAGCAGCCTTTCATCGCCTATGGACCTGGGGGTCCTTACCTGAACTCGCTACAGCGCTCGATCTTCGCACAACACGGCATCACACCACGCATTACGCAATCGCTGGCGCATGCCGAGGCCATCCTTTCTCTGGTCGGTGTCGGCCTCGGCATTGCAATCGTTTCCAGCCATGCGCGGCATGCGCCAAGGGACAACCTTGTTTTCCGGCCCATGACCGGCTTCAAGATCGATGAGGCCATCACCCACAAAATCACCAGGGCCGATATGCGCAAGCCGGCGGTCAAGCTGATATCTCAATTGATCTGTGACGTTGGTAGGCGCCTGGAATTGGATGAAAGGTTACCCAAAGTTCGGTGATGCATCGGCAGACGTGGCACGACGGCTCTTTGGACAAGCGACTGGAGTGTAATTCTGTCCCGGTGGAAACAAACACCTGAGCCGGGCCCTGAAATCGCTCCGCCCACTGCCAGGTGCGATGATACCCGTGGTGCTGTCGACGACCGCTTTCTCTTGTTGCAACCGTCATTCATCGCTGCGGCATGGCCCATCGCACGCGGCGATCATCTGAGCGGATAGCCAATACTGCGACATTCATTCCGGCGCGGTGTGGTCCGTGCTGACCGTCCTTGCTTCCCAGCCTGCCATCTCCCGGACAAGATCGTCCAACTTCTCTCGCGCGCGCCGCAAGGCGTCTGATCCCAGCAACAGATGAAGTGGCGGATCTTCGGATCGGATTGCATCGAGAATAACCTGCGCTGCGCGGTCCGGGTCACCCAACTGGTTGTGGTTTACCTGTCGAAGCCCTGCTAAGGCAGCACCGACGGTCTCGGCATATGCGTCCTGCCCGCTGTTACCCAGACGTGCGGAAGTTTCGTCCAGGAAATCGGTGCGAAACTGGCCAGGGGCGACAGCTGTTACCTTGATGCCAAGCGGCGCAACTTCTTGGGCAAGGGAGACCGAGAACCCTTCAAGTGCGTGCTTGGCGGCAGCGTAAAGTGCGATCGCCGGACCCGGAGCGCGGCCTGCGATCGAGGTGATATTGACGACATGGCCGGATCCCTGCCTGCGCATATAGGCCAGGGCTGTGCGGGTGATCCGGATGGGTGCGAAAACATCCACCTCAAATAGGTGCTGCATCTCGGCATCGGTCGATGTCTCGGCCGCACCAAGCAGCCCGTATCCGGCATTGTTGACGATGACATCAAGCCGGCCAAAGGCCGCGAACGCGTCGTGCACCACGCGAACAGCGTTCTCTGGATCGGACATGTCCGCCCTGAGGATGCACAGGCGATCCGCTTCGGCGGAGAGATTGGGTGGGTTGCTTCGCACGGTGCCGACGACTTTGTCGCCGCTACCGAGCGCAGCCTTGGCCAGAGAAAGACCCAGACCTCGCGACATTCCTGTGATGAACCAGACTTTCATTCATACCTCCTAAAAGATTTCCGATAGCACTCAGAAGTGCTACTCGACATGTGCAGATAACCTGTGATGAGTTTGCGTGCATGACCCCGCTTCTCTCCTGCATCGCCATCGTGAAACGGACCGGTTCTCCCCTTCGACTTGACCTGCATAAAAATGGGGCCAATCCGTGCGCAGGCGCGTCGCTTCGCCGCTTTGCAGAGTCAGGGATCCAGTCCCAATGGTGATGCGCAGTTTACCCAGCTGGAAGGAAATCAGTTCACGGGTGCCTGGACCATGTGCCTCGGCTTGGTACACCTTACTGAGAATAAGTGTCCATGACCAAAGCTCGAACATTTTTTGCCCCGAGGTCGAGACGTCAAGCCACGTCATGCCGCCCTTGGATCCCACCCAGAGCGTCTTGGGACGCATCCGCGCGACCGGGCGCGACTGGTCCGGGGCGACTAGTAGATCGCCAATCGACACCGAAAGCGCCGCCGCGACCCGGCACAGGACACCGATGCTGGGATTGGCTTTGCCCTGCTCAATGGCCACAAACGTATCTTTTGATAGGCTAGTGCGCCAACGCATCGAGGCTTAGCAGGTGGTGTTGTCGGAGGTGCCGAAGGCGCGTGGCCAGTGCTGTTCCCAGTTCTCGTCCAGTGTCTGTTGCCGCATCGGTCATTATATTGACTTTCGCTTCTTGGGCCACTGAGATCGTTATAGTGACCAGTGCGAACCATGCAACCTCGCCCGCACAATCACAACTGAGGAGCAAGTAGATGCGAATCGAAACCAAGGCGGTCCACATGCCTGTGGCGTCCATCCGTTGACCGGCGAAGTGTGATACCCTTCTGCACGCCAGCACGACCTTGGAACGCGCTCCGGACGGCACCTTTCCTTTGAATTTCAAATATACCCGGGTCGCCAACCCGAGACGAAGCGCTTTTGAATTGGCAACTGGCCGCGCTTGAGGGAGGGCAGTCTGAGCCTGCTTCGACCGAATCGAATATTTTTGAGTGAGAGTATTGACCAAAATAAGTCCGCTACTGAGCCTTGGCCCTACTGGGTCGCCCCCAATACCACCAGCAAAACCTTGGCCGCTCCACAGGTACTTTTCAGCACATGCGGTATCGTTCCTGGGAACTCCATATAATCTCCTTCTGAAACCGTATATTCGCTTTTGCCAACCTTGATTATTACCCTTCCACTCAGAACATACAGAAGCTCCCGCCCACCATGAAACGCTTCTGAATTATGTTCGTATTTTTCCTGAAGCTCTAATAAGAAGGTCGTGTGGTTGGTGCCAATCGACGGGCCGCCTATGGAGCAAAAAGAGTAACTTCCGCCATCGTCAGGCCTTACCGGCCCTATTTCTTGATTCGCACGCACCAAATGTACCTCTCCGGTACCTATTTCTTCGCCAATGAGGGTCCCGACACTGATCTCCAAGGCAGAAGCAAGCCTAAGCAGCGAAGCAACTGAAAGCGCCTTCTCGCCTCGCTCAAATCTGGATAGGTGCGCCTTGCTAAGATTTGCAACTTCTGCAACTTGGCTGATAGTCTTGCCTCGCTGTCGTCGCAACACTCTAGCCCGCAAACCTGGATGCGACAGATCTGTAGCCTGTTTCACTGGTCCCCCTAACACAAGTCTAGCAGCACGTTTCCTGTAGTGCATCAAGCTAGTGTTGACAAATAACTTGCTATAGGACAACCTGTTGTCCAAAGGGCGACTTGATGACTGAGGCTGCCATGTGAATTCCAGAATAGGTTTGAATATACTGTCGGAGTATGCCGATGGGCACAGATGGAGCGTTATGGATGTGCGCGTCTGAAGTGGCGTGCCTGGCTGGCTTGCCATTCATATCGGATCCATCCGTTCGAAGGCCGAATGAACATCGAGGGGATGCACGCCGCTCCGCTGGAATTTCTTACATGATCCGCAGGCCAACAGCTTGGTCATGCTGAAGCTTGATTGTTACTGGTCGCCGTTATGCCCTGAGTCCATCGATAAGATATCGCTTAGAAGCTCGTTTCATGCTGGGGAGACTATGGAGATCGAAATCGACGATACAGACCGTAAAATTTTACGTGAACTGCAGAAAGATGCCCGCCTCACGCATCAGGAATTGAGTGAGCGAATCAGCCTCTCCCCTTCCCCTTGCGCTCGGCGCGTCAAAAAGGTGGAACAGTTAGGTTATATCACTGGTTATTCGGCGCATATCGATGAAGCAAAAATAGGTTTCGGCTTCAGCGTGTTTATTTCTGTCCGATTGGATCGACAGATCGATGATCGATTGGTGAAATTCGAGCGCGAAGTTAACTGCTGTGCGGAAATCGTGGATTGCTGGCTCATGACCGGAGGTTTCGATTATCTGTTGCGAGTTGCCGTGCGCGATCTGAATGAATACGAACGCTTTCTGACAGGCCGCCTGACCAAGATTTCTGGCGTTGCCTCGATTGAATCCTCCGTTCCAATCCGGCGTGTAAAAAACCAAACCGCACGCCTTTGGTAAGAAGTCAGGAAACGCTTCATGATCAATCAATTTAACAAAGTGTCTTTTTGGACGCAAAGTGTCTTTTAAAGATTTATCATAGTGGACCTGACCTAATTTACAATTCAACGCGACGATAGCCCTGTGCGAAACGCCAAGCCTATCGCTCGGATCAGTTAAGGAAGATACAAATGGGAAAGAGTAACAACCACACCTTTGGGACCCGCGCTATCCATTTCGGCTACAACCCTCAGGACTTTCATTGCGCAATTTCTCCGCCGGTGTTTTTTAATGCAACCTACGGGTTTTCGACAGTTGCCGACAACGAAAGCGCCGCGGCTCAGGGAGGTATGCTCTATGCGCGAGAATTCAATCCCACGGTGGATCTTCTTGAGAAACGACTGGCCAATCTTGAAGGAGCCGAGGACTGTATTGCGCTTGCTTCAGGAATGGCAGCGATCGGGACGATGTTTCTGTCGCTCATGTCCGCTGGTGACGAACTTATCGTGCACGAAACGCTTTATTCCAATACCGTGGCATTAATAGACGAGGCGCTTCCGCGTTTTGGTATCAAGGTGACTCCGGTAGATCTGACCAATCAGGTCAATCTGGAGGCAGCGATCAGCGACAAGACCAAGCTGGTGTTCTTCGAATCTCCCGTGAACCCATTGGGCGAGGTTATCGACATCAAGGCTGTGAGTGAGACGGCAAAGCACCGCGGCGTTCTGGTCTGCGTGGATAGCACATTTGCCTCGCCGTGGCTTCAGCGCCCTATCGAATTAGGGGCGGATCTTGTGATGCACTCGCTGACCAAATACATCAGCGGCCACGGCGATGTCTTGGGCGGAGCTGTTCTTGGCCGCAAGGAGCACATCCACATTTTGCGTGATCGGGGGCTGCGCTACATTACCGGCGCTGTGCTGTCGCCGATGACGGCAATGCTGATCATGCGGGGCCTGAAAACTCTTCCTCTACGGATGAAACAGCACGCCGATTCGGCAATCTACATCGCAGAGAAACTGCAAGCGCACCCCAAGGTGGCTTGGGTCAGTTATGCGTTCCTGCCCTCCCATAAGCATTATGATCTCGCCCGGTGTCAGATGTCGGCGGGTTCGGGTATGATGTCTTTCGGCCTTCACGCCGGCTTCGACGGGGCCCGCGAATTGATGGATGGTTTGAACATGATTGCCATAGCGGTCAGCCTTGGCGAACCGGAGACTCTGATCATGCATCCCGCCAGTCTAAAGCGCGCGCGGCAGGCGATCCGCTCCGATGCAGCACGGTTGGTCGAGGGAGTCAACGAAGATCTAATCCGCCTTTCCATCGGGCTTGAAGATCAGGAAGACATCTGGGCAGACCTCGAAACGGGTCTGACGAAGGTTTCCGACTGAGTCAGAGGTCGCTCCTTGTTACGACAGGAAGCGAGCCGTTGGTCAAATGCTCATATCAACGCTACACGCTGCGACAGGAGACGGCATGGTTGACCTAGTTCTTTATGACGCAATCGGATCTGGAAACTGCTTCAAGATCCGTTTTTTTGCTTCCATCCCGAACCTGCGCCTGACAATGAGGCCGATCATGCCCATCGAAGGCGAAACGCGGACAAAGACCTTCGCGCGGGTCAATCCACTCCAACAAGTTCCGGTGTTGATAGACGGCGACGTCAAGGTTCAGGACAGCCAAGCCATATTGGTCTATCTGGCTCTGAAATATGGACGGGAATGGATTGATCCCACGTCCGAAGGGATGGCCGCCATCCACGAATGGCTCTCTTATGCTGCAAAAAAAGTCTCAAACGGGCCTCAGATGGCGCGGCTTCATTTCTACGATCCACAAGAAGAAATCGACATCGAGCGCGCACAAGCGATCGGGCGCAATGTATTGAGGTTTCTCAACCGCATTCTCGCAGATCGTGACTGGCGTTGCCTTGCCCGCCCAACCATCGCCGCTATAGCGGTCTTTCCCTATGTCGCGATCTCCAAGGAAGGCAGACTGCCACTGGATCAGCACCACAACGTCGTCGCTTGGATCGACCACATTCCGACGATCCCTGGTTACGAACCGATGCCGGGAATGTCGTCCCCGCTACTGCCTCAGAATAAGAGATCCCAAGATGCCTGACCTTTTGCTCTACGATTTTCACCTCTCGGGAAACTGCCATAAGATCAGAGTCTTCGCCGCAATACTTGGTTTGCCTCTTGAGCTGAAAAATGTGCAAGTACTCGACGGTGAAACTCGGACGGAAGACTTCTATCAGATCAGCCCGATGCAGCAAATTCCGGTGCTGAAAGATGGCGATATTATCGTACAGGACAGCCAGGCCATTCTACTGTATATGGCTATGAAATATGGCCACGACTGGATAGACCGGACACCCGAAGGCATGGCAGCGATCCATGAATGGCTGTCCTATGGCGCAAAAGAAGCCTCGAACGGGCCGCAGATGTCGCGCCTGAGTTTCCTGGACCCCCACGAGAACATCGACCTTGAACGCGCACAGGCTGTCGGGCACAAGGTACTGGCGCAGCTTGACCGCATCCTGAGCACGCGTGATTGGCTGTGTCTGGGCAAACCAACGATCGCGGACCTGGCGGTTTTTCCATATGTCGCTTTGTCCCGCGAAGGCAACCTACCGCTGGATGATCATCCCAATGTGCTAGCATGGATTGATCGTATCCGCGCAATTCCCGGCTACTACCCCATGGAAGGGATGTTACCGGCCCTGTAATCGAAGGCTGTGATGTGTTGACCCAAAAACTCATGCTGCACGGGAAAACGGCATGATCGAGTGCGTGATCCGGTCCGTGCGTTTCGCCCGGAACACAGAGTCTGCACCGTTGAACGGATCGAGGCCGAGAGATTCCTGAACGGTAAGCAAGAGGCCGTCTACGCTTCTACTGAAGGCGATTGGGCGCATGGCCAAGTGTAGACACGTAACGCCATTCTGGAGGATCAATGAAAAACCAGCCGGATTGCAAGTATCGTCCGGATGAGCTGGACCTCTTCGATATCGGAAAGCACCAGCGGGATAATCCCAACCGGTTCCAAGTCTACACCGCAAGACTTCGGCCCGATATGCACCGTAAGATCTTTTCAAACGCTGCTAAACGATACTGCCAGCGCACCGTGCTGTACGCTGGCGCATATTGGTCGCGATCCGACTTGCCTGGCCTGGCAAAGGGCAAAGTCAGCACAGACCGAGATTCGATCAATGCCCGAGAATCTGGCTCAGGAACAATTTGGTTCGCTCGTTCTGAGGGGTGTCGAAGAACGCCTGCGGTTCATTCTGTTCAACAATCTGGCCCCTATCCATAAAAATCACCCGGTCCGCAACCTGACGCGCGAAACCCATTTCATGGGTCACGCAGATCATAGTCATGCCTTCCTCAGCCAACTCGATCATTGTATCCAGAACTTCTTTGATCATCTCCGGATCAAGAGCCGACGTCGGCTCGTCGAACAGCATGATACGCGGCATCATACAGAGCGAACGCGCGATGGCGACCCGTTGCTGCTGTCCGCCTGAAAGCTGGCCCGGATATTTCTGGGCCTGATCCGGGATCTTCACTTTCTCCAGAAAGTGCATCGCCCTGTCTCGGGCTTCCTTAAGCGGAGTTTTACGCACCCAGATTTGCGCCAGCGTACAGTTTTCCAGAATAGTCAGATGCGGAAACAAGTTGAAATGTTGAAAGACCATCCCAACCTCTGATCTAATTTTATCAATGTTCTTTAAATCATTTGACAGTTCCGTGCCGTCAACAATGATCGAGCCTTCCTGATGCTCCTCCAACGCATTGATGCAGCGGATCATCGTGGATTTTCCAGAGCCGGAGGGCCCGGAAATCACAATTCGGTCACCCTGTTTCACGGAAAGATTGATATCCCGCAACGCATGATAGGAACCATACCACTTGTTCAATCCGACTATCCGGATGGCAACGTCATTATCAGCAGACGCCAAGCCACGATTTTTCTGCGTTTTGACAGTAGTTTCAGACATTGCGTTTCCTTACTTGAGGCCAGTCTGAAGGCGGCGCTCCAGATACATCGAATACCGGGACATGCTGAAACATGCGATGAAGAACAGCAGGGCGATAAAGCCATAAAGCTCCCATACGATACCGTTCCAGTCTGCGTCGGCCCGGATTGCCGTACTCAGTCCGAGCGGATCAAGCAGACCAATCACGGATACCAGAGTTGTGTCTTTGAAAAGGTTGATAAACGTGCTGACGATACCAGGGATCGAAATTTTCAGAGCCTGCGGCATGATGATCAGGCGTCGCGATTGCCAATAGGTGAGACCCAGCGAGTCTGCCCCTTCGTACTGGCCCCTCGGTAGGGCGGCGAGACCACCTCGGATCGTCTCAGCCATATAGGCTGACGCAAACAGCGTGACCATAATAATCACCCGCATGATGATGTCGAACTCAGTCCCCGGAGGCATGAAGATGTTCAGCAGCGTGGAAGCCACGAATAGCAAGGTGATCAGCGGAACACCCCGGATGAATTCGATGAAGCCTGTGCACAGTGCCTTGACGATCAATAGGTTTGACTGACGCCCAAGCGCAAGTACGATTCCGATTGGCAGCGAGAACCCGATGGCAACGACACCGATCGTGACTGAAAGCATCATCCCGCCGAACTTTCGGCTCGCAACTGGTTCAAGCTCGATCAGAACCAGGGACGACAAAGCATCCGCAAACTGGCCACCCGCCCATATCACCCAGAACAAAGCCACCGCAATTGTGGCCAGTAAGGCCGCAAAGCTGCTCGAGTTCCGGGAGACCAGGACATAGGTGTAGAACCCAGCAGTCAGACCGGTGGCAACGGACACCGGCACCCAAATCGAGCCACCCCAAAGTAGCCAGGGCATCAAGAACGGGTAGACTGCGGTTAACCAAATCAATTGATGCGGCACCTTATCGGCAAACAGGATGCGCGACAGGGCAACAAACAGCAGCATAAGGGTCAGGATTGGTCGCCAGTACAGCTCGGACGGGTAGAAACCGAACAGGATCTGAATCCATCGCTCCCGGATCACCCCCCAGCAGGCACCTGTAAAATGCCCGTTTCGACCAATATCGTGCAGAATTTCCCGGCAATTCGCGAGCGACGTCGCATTCCAGGTGGGCGAAATGGCCCAAGACAAAAGGAAGTTCAGCGAATAGATGATTAGCCCCGCCGATAAGATGGTCAAGACCGAGTTCAGCCAACTGGAAAACAGGTTTTCCTGAAGCCAGCGCATTACGCCGGTCTTGTTGGCTGGCGGCTCCCGTCCGGGGAGCATTTCCAGGCGGACAAAGGAAGTATCGCTCATTTTACCGCTCCACCAGTTTGACATGCTTGTTGTACCAGTTCATGGCAAATGAGATGCCAAGCGAGATCGTCAAATAGACCATCATACCCAGTAGAAGGGTTTCCAGTTCCCGTCCGGTCTGGTTCAAAGTGATGCCTATGAGCGTGCCGGTAAGATCCAGATAACCAACGGCAATCGCGAGAGACGAGTTTTTGATGATATTCAGATAGTTCGAGATTAGGGGCGGGATGATCACTCGCAGGGCCTGTGGCATGATCACAAGACTCATGATCCGTTTGGGTCGCAGGCCGAGTGCCGCGGCGGCTTCGGTCTGTCCATGATCAATCGCCATGATGCCAGCACGCACTATCTCGGCGATAAAAGCTCCCGTATAGAGCGAAAGGGCAAGCCACAGAGCTAGCAGCGAGTTTCGAATATGGGTGCCGCCGCTGAAGTTGAAGCCTTTCAGTTCCGGCAGGCCCAGGTGAAACCCAAGGGTGAAAAGCAGCGAAAGGATCGGAGCAGCGATCAGCGGAATCTGGATGTACCAGGTGGTCGGTCGCTTGCCAGTCGTTTCCTGAATACGATCAGCACGCGTGCCAAGCCATTTCGCGGCCCAGATACTGAGTCCGAGAACTGCCAGAATGGCCACCAGATCAAGGCTCACCTCAAACTGGAGACTCGTCCCCTCGAAGAGCGAAATGTCCCCCAGACTCCGGCTGAAAAGCGCCTCGGGAACATAGATGCCTCGATTTGAGATGGCGACGCTGTCACCCAGGATCATCGAGGCCGCAGGACTGTCTCCACGGAATGCCGAGGGGGCCGGCAACGTTTCCACCAGAATGGCCATGATAAAAACGATCCACAATAACAGCGGAACATTGCGGAAACCTTCAATATAAATCGTCATCAACCGAGCGATTAGCCAGTTCTTAGACAAGCGCAACACTCCGACGACCACTCCGATGACCGTCGCGGTGAAACAGCCCAGAACGGCAACAAGAAGAGTGTTCAACAAGCCGACAAAGGCGGCCCGCAGATGAGTATCCTGCGCGGTATACTCGATTAGCTTTTGGTTGATTTTATATCCCGCTTCTTCAGTCAAAAAGCGAAAGCTCGGCTCCTTGCCGAGGACGGAAAGATTGGTTACCGTATTGTCAATCAGCCAGCCGAGTCCACAGAAGAACCCGATTAATGCAGCGATCTGAATGGTCTTCGATCTGTAGCGGGTATCGTAGATGAGCATGGATAATCTGAACGGCTTCTGCGGCGCGCTCATAGATGTCGTCATGGGATTGTCCTATAAACAGCGCGGCATTGCCAGAAGCTAGTGGCATCTGCGCCGGATATGCCTGCAAACGGTATGGGGCCGCCCAGATGCCTCCGGGAGCCCCAATATTGCGTTTCTTAACGGAACGGCGGGGAGTAAATAAGTCCGCCGCGAGTCCACAGGTCGTTCAGACCACGCGCCAGTTCAATTGGTGTATCTTCCCCGATGTTCGCGGCAAAAATCTCACCATAGTTCCCTGCGACAGCGATGGCGCGCTTGGCCCAATCGGATTCGAGCCCAAGCTGCTCTCCGAGATTGCCATCAGTACCGAGAAGGCGCTTGATCTCCGGATTCTCAGAGCTTGCGGTCACAGTGTCTAGGTTCTCGGAGGTCACACCCAGTTCTTCCGCAGCGACAAGAGCATTCAGCGTCCAGCGAACGACATCCGCCCACTCGCTGTCGCCATGACGCACAAGCGGCCCGAGCGGCTCCTTGGAGATGATCTCTGGTAGGATCATATGTTCCTTCGGGTTGGCAAAGGATGAACGTTGCGCAACAAGAGCGGATACGTCCGCCGAATACACGTCGCACGCGCCTGCCAGATATTGCTGCTGGGTTTCAGCGTTGTTGTCCATCGGTACCGGCTCAAAATCAATGTCGTTGACGCGGAAATACTCTGCAAGATTCAGCTCGTGGGTAGTCCCGGCCAGCGAACAAATCGTGACGCCGTCGAGTTCCGTGGCAGACTTCACGCCCAACTCTTTGCGCACCATGAAACCCTGGCCGTCGTAATAGTTCACACCGACGAAATCGAACTTGAGGTCGACGTCACGGCTGAACGTCCAGGTAGTGTTGCGTGCCAGCAGATCAATCTCGCCCGAGGCCAAGGCGGTAAAGCGCGTTTTCGGCGTCGTCGGCACGAATTCGATAGCTTGTGGGTCATTCAAGACCGCCGCGGCAACCGCTCGACAGATCGCGACATCAATCCCACGCCATTCGCCATTGGCATCAGGGGCGGCAAATCCGACCACACCGGTGGTCACACCGCACATCAGCTTACCCCGCTCCTTGACAAGATCGAGCGTACCCTCAGCCGATGCTGCTTGTGCAATACCGACCGCCGCCAGAAGCGAAAGCGCAGCGATTTTTTCTATGTTTCTTCTCATTATTCATATTCCTCCTGTTGCTCACTCATCTATGTGAAAGCAAGCTTCGACTTATGGTGCGACTTGCGGTCTTGAGGCACTCTTAGATGCTCCAAGCACTCCTCCCGTCGATATCCGCCACATGTCAGTCCCGAAGGGAGATCTGCGGCGGCTCTCTGCGCATTCGCGTATTGAATGGTTGCGTTTGCCGGCCTGACCGGGCGACATTCCGTCAAATGCAGGATATACAAACCCTGACGACAGTTTTCGTCTTTGTGCGTTTTATTTTACAGTAAGTTTGGCTACTTCAGGCGCAAATCTTGACATATTCGATAGAAGTTACTGCTCATTCGGAACATGTTACCGTTTAGGGCTTCGCAATCGACTGGACATTGTAGTGAGGTTCTTTGAGCGAATCTCGATGGTTAGTTCACTTTCATGCGAGAGCCTTGTCCGACCAGCGAGGCTTTGTTGCGCAAAAGGTTGACGGGATTCATCTTGTGAATCCAGCGTGATACCTTTGGGCATGAGCAACTGGACCTCGACGAAATACAAGACGACGAACTGGTCGTCCTACAACGACGCCCTGAAGCGACGTGGCTCGCTGACCGTCTGGTTTGATCCATCGATGATCTGGTCTCCGCCTCCGAGCGGCAAACGAGGCCGCCAGAAAGCTTACAGCGATGCCGCCATCCAGGTTTGCCTGACGCTGAAGGTACAGTTTGGCATGCCGTTGCGGCAGGTAACGGGCTTTGTCGAAAGCCTACTCGGTTTGGCGGGGTTGAACTGGGCGGTTCCAGATTACAGCACGCTGTGCCGCCGTCAGAAGACCCTGATGGTGGATATTCCCTATCGAGGTGGCAATGGCCCGTTACATTTGTTGATCGACAGCACCGGCATCAAGGCGGAGGGTGAAGGCGAGTGGAATGCGCGCAAACATGGAGGCCCCAAGCGGCGCATCTGGCGCAAGGTTCACATTGGGATCGATGAGGAAACGCTGGAGGTGCGGGCCGTCGAGGCGACCGGGAGCCATATTGGCGATGCGCCGATGTTACCGGAGTTGCTCAGCCAGATCCCGCCCGACCAGGAGATCGGCTCCGTGACCGGCGATGGGGCTTACGACACGCGCAAGTGTCATGATGCGATTGCGGATCGAGGAGCAGAAGCGATCATCCCACCGCGCAAGAATGCCAAACCATGGAAGCCAACAACTGCCGGCGCGCACGCCCGCAACGAAATCCTCCGGGCCGTCAAATATCTCGGCCCTGCGATCTGGCGACGATGGAGCCAATATCACCGCCGAAGCCGCGTCGAGGCAAAGATGCATTGTGTAAAACGTCTTGGTCAGAGCCTCATGGCGCGGGACTTCGACCGGCAGGTCGCAGAGCTGCAAATCCGCTGCGCCGTCATGAACCATTACACCGCTCTCGGCACGCCCGTGACAATGGCCGTAGGATAAGTCTGTCCCGGGAAAGGGAAACTATACTCAAAGCACCTTTTGCGCAACAAAGCCGACCAGCGATCACACGACGATCTGGTCCAAGCTCAAAGCAGCACTGTGCAAACGGAGCCCACTTTCATTCTGGTTCGATCCCGAGATAGTTTGGCACGCTCGGAAAACCGGTAAACGCAGACGGCCTGGAACCTTCTCGAATGCCGCTATCCAAGCCTGCCGGACGTCGAAAGTGCTCCTCGGTCCTCCTCTTCGCCAAACACTCGAACTGTTCGAAGGCCTGCCTCAGGTGCGGGGCCAGAATCGCCGGTTCCTTACAATGCAATGCCGTGTCGCCGGCAGACACGCGTCTCGGTGCAAATCGCGTATCGCGCCTCGGGACAGCCTCTGAACCTACTGATGGATAGTACAGGCATCAAGACCCGTGGTGATGGGGAATGGTTGGTACGGAATGATGATCCGTCAGGCCGACAACAATAGAGTAAGCCCCCAATCCCCATGGACGTAGGCACAGGCGATGTGCCCGCAGTCGAGTTCACTTCGAGCCGCCAAAGGACGCACTCTCCGCTTATAGTCCGCCTTGTGAAACATCGCCATATGGGGGGCCGGAAAAACCAACCATCCAGGCCCTGTCTCGGCGGTATCAATCGCTTTGCACGATCTCCCTAAACCGGTGCAAACCCATGATCAGGGCGCCGACTCTAAAGATCGGTAAGTGTGCCCAGAAACGCCTCCGCTGCGAATCCAACTGTTTCAGATAGCGTCGGGTGAGGGTGAATGGTCATGCCGATGTCATGGGCGTCTGCGCCCATCTCGATCGCAAGCGCAACCTCGGCGATCAACTCCCCGGCACCTGGTCCGACGATTGCCCCACCAACCACCTTGCCGGTCGCGTCATCAAACAGCAGCTTGGTGGCCCCTTCATCCCGCACAAGCGACAAGGCTCGGCCAGAGGCCATCCATGGGAAACCGCCCCTCTTCAACTTGATACCCCTAATCTTGGCTTCGGTCTCGGTCAGCCCTACCCAGGCAACTTCCGGGTCGGTATAGGCGACCGACGGAATGCAGGCCGGTTCGAACGTAACTTTGAAGTCCGCCGCGGCTTCCGCTGCCACTTTGGCCTGATGGGTGGCTTTATGAGCAAGCATCGGCTGGCCGACAACATCGCCAATGGCAAAGATATGGGGCTGACTGGTTTGCATTTGCGCATTCACCGGCAAGAACCCTGGTCCTTCGACGACAATCCCCGCTACCCCCGGGGCCACCTTGGCGCCATTTGGAGTCCGGCCAACTGCAACGAGGATGCGATCATATTCAGCAGTTTCGACACCTTCGGCGCATTCAAAGGACACGACAAGCTTGTCGCCCGCCAAAACCGAGGTAACCTTACTTCCCGTCCGCACTGCGCCATAGCTTTTGGAAATCCGCTCGGCCAACGGCGCAATGACATCCTTGTCCGCACCCGGAATAATCTGATTTGCCAATTCGACGATTTCCACGTGAGCACCAAACGAGTCGTAGATCTGCGCCATTTCCAAGCCGATTATACCGCCACCGATGACCAGCAGACGCTCGGGAATACTCTCCAGCTCAAGCGCGCCGGTGCTGTCTATGATTCTCGGATCATCCGGCAGGAACGGCAGCCATACTGGCTCCGATCCGACAGCAACGATCGCTTGATCGAATGTCAGGTTCTGTATGGAACCGTCGGCATCGGTGATCTCGACCGAATGTGCGCCGCTGAATGTCGCTATGCCGCGAATGACGCGCACTTTGCGTTTCTTGGCCAGGGCGGTCAAACCGCCAGTCAGCTTTGCTATCACGCCGTTCTTGAAATCGCGAACGCCGTCCAGATTCACATCAGGTGCCGCGAATTTCAGTCCGTGCGCAGCAGCCTCATCGGCCTCATCCCAAACCTTCGCCAGATGCAAAAGTGCCTTGGACGGTATGCAGCCAACGTTCAGACAGACACCACCAAGCGTGGCCCGCGGATCGACCAAAGTCACCTCGCGCCCCAGATCCGCCGTGCGGAAGGCCGCAGTATATCCTCCTGGCCCCGCACCGATCACCAGCATCTGCGTGTGATTTTCACCACAGTTGGCATTCGGCGCAGCCTGCGGCGCCGCTTCGAACGTAGCTTCTGCCGCATCCAATTCGGTCTCCATCCGCAGGACAAGACTGCCTTCGCTCAGCAAATCCCCCTCAGAAACAAAAATTTCGACCACAGTTCCGCCAAAGGGCGCGGGAATATCCAGCGTTGCCTTCTCACTTTCCAGCACCAGAATCGTGCTCTCGGCTGCCAGTCGATCTCCCACGGCCACCGGGATCTCCACCACCGGCACCTCCTTGAAGTCCCCAATATCGGGAAGCATAACGTCACGAGTCATCTTGATCTCCTTCAGACGGAAATGCGGCGGAAGTCACTCAAGGAGCGGCTCACATGCTGAAGGAAGTGTGCGGCGGCGACCCCATCAACCACGCGGTGATCCCAGCTCAGGCTGATCGGCTGCACAAGGCGCGGCGCGAAGCCCGCTCCATCCCAAACCGGCTGCATCTCGGCACGGGTCATACCAAGGATTGCCACCTCCGGTGCATTGATGATCGGCGTGAAATTGGTGCCGCCGATACCGCCCAAGGATGAGATTGTGAAAGTGGCGCCCTGTATATCTGTCGCTTTCAGCTTGCCCTCGCGGGCGGCCAGCGCGAGCGCAGCCATTTCGGCAGCGATTCCGCGGATACCTTTCTTGTCGGCCTCCTTGATCACCGGCACGACCAGTCCTTCGGGCGTGTCCGCGGCGACACCGATATTCCAGTACTTCTTGAGTACCAGTTCACCGTCATCCAGCGACGAGTTGAACTTCGGGTAGGCCTTTAGCGCCGCCACCACCGCTTTGACGGTGAATACAAGCATGGTGATCTTGCCGTCGCCCTGCTCCGCCTCGCCGTTCAGCATCTTGCGGAAACTTTCCAGCTCAGTGATGTCTGCCTTGTCGAAGTTGGTGACATGCGGGATGACCATCGAATTACGCGCCAGCGCCGGACCGGAAATCTTGGCGATCCGACTGAGTTGCACGCGCTCGACCTCTCCGAACTTAGCAAAATCTACCTTTGGCCATTCAGGAAGTCCGATCATCATCTGACCACCCGCGGCCGACGTATGCGCCGGGGCGCTCATCGCGGCTTTGACAAAGGCTTCAATATCTTCCCGCAGAATACGGCCCTTCGGCCCGGTACCCTTCACCCGACCGACGCGCACCCCGAGCGTGCGTGCATAGCGGCGGATCGAAGGCGACGCATAAATCAGATGGCCTGGAGCCGTTGCAACCTGAAGTGCATCACTCGCAACAGCCAATGGCGCAGGCTGTCGTTTTGGTGCCTCGGCAGCGGGCACCGTCGGGGCGGCTTGCGCTGGCGCTTCGGCCTGTGCATGGGGCACCTCCGAGGTTGCCGCTGTCTCAGCCTCCACGTCCAGGATCAGAACCAAGCTGTTCTTGCTGACGCTGTCCCCTACGGCGACCTTGATTTCAGCCACCCGCCCGGCATGCGTGGTTGGCACATCCAATGTCGCCTTGTCGCTTTCCACAACGATAACCGTGTCATCCACTGCAAGCTGCTCGCCGACGGAAACCGGGATTTCCACCACTGGGACATCGGAAAAATCGCCAATATCCGGTACTCGGATTTCAATCAGATTGTTCATGTGCGTCTCCGTTATACGGTCCAGGAGGCTGCGGCCTCTACGTCAACCTCAAGCTCGGAAATCGCCTTGCCGATAAACGAATGGTCCAGCTTCCCCTGACGCACCAACGACTCGATGGCGGCCAGTGCGATATGCTGGCGATCCACCTCGAAGAAGCGGCGTAACGACTTGCGGTTGGCCGACCGGCCAAACCCGTCGGTGCCGAGCACTGTCATGGTCGCATCGATATAGGGCGCGATCTGCTGCGGAAAGGCGCGGACATAATCGCTCGCGGCAATCACCGCATCGGTTCCTGAAAGCAAGGTCTCCACATGACTCTTCGCCGGGTTCTTCACAGCCCCCAGACGGTTCTGCCGCTGCACTAAGGCTGCCTCGCGTGCAAGTTCGGTGAACGATGTCGCCGAATAGATGTCGCTTGCGATCCCATAGTCTTTTTCAAGGATCTCGGCCGCTGCCAGCACCTCCATCATGATAGTGCCCGAGCCGACAAGGCGCACATGCGGAGCCTTAGTCTTACCCCGGCTGACGAACTTGTACATGCCTCGGATGATCCCGTCTTTGACGCCTTCCGGCAAAGACGGCTGGGCATAGTTCTCGTTCATTACGGTGATGTAGAAGAACTCATCCCGTTTCTCATCGAGCATCCGGCCCATGCCGTACTCCATGATCACGGCAAGCTCATAGGCGAATGCCGGGTCATAGGCACGACAGTTCGGAATGGACGCCGCCATCATGTGGCTTGACCCATCCTGATGCTGAAGCCCCTCGCCCGACAACGTTGTGCGTCCTGCCGTCGCGCCAAGCAGGAAACCCCGTGCCCGTTGGTCGGCGGCCGCCCAGATCAGATCGCCAACCCGCTGGAAGCCAAACATCGAATAATAGATATAGACCGGGAGCATCTCAGTGTTGTGCAGCGAATATGACGTCGCCGCCGCAGTCCAGCTGGAAAGCGCCCCGGCCTCGGTGATACCCTCTTCAAGCAGCTGACCATCAGTCGATTCCTTGTAGTACATCATCGAGCCGGAGTCCTCGGGCTCATAGAGCTGTCCCTCGGGCGCGTAGATGCCAACCTGACGGAATAGGTTATCCATACCGAATGTACGCGCCTCATCCGCCACGATCGGGACCAGACGCGGACCGAATTCCTTGTCTTTCAGGAGGCCGCCGAGCATCCGCACGGCAGCCATTGTGGTTGACATCTCCTTGCCATCCGCTGCCAGAGCGAACTTGGCGTATTTCGCAAGTTCAGGGCGCTTCGGCGCGCTTGTGGCCGCGTTTGGAAAACGCCTCGGCAGATAGCCGCCGAGATCGGCACGGCGGGCTTGCAAGTAGCGCAGCTCCGGGCTGTCCTCAGGAGGCTTGTAGAATTCCAGCGCCTCAACCTGCTTGTCGGTCAGCGGCAAGTTGAACCGGTCCCGAAACGCCAGCAGCGCATCAACGTCCAGCTTCTTGGCCTGATGTGCCATCATTCGGCTTTCGCCGCTGCCGCCCATACCATAACCCTTCTTGGTCTTGGTCAGGATGACAGTCGGACGGCCCTTATGGGCCTTCGCCGTCGCGAAAGCTGCGTAAAGCTTTTTGAAATCATGCCCTCCACGCTTGAGCTTGTGGATTTCATCGTCAGACAGATGGCTGACTAGGGCCGCACTTTCCGGGTCGACGTCGAAGAATTTGGAGCGGTTATAATCGCCCTCCTTGGAACCGAGGTTCTGGTATTCCCCGTCCACGGTTTCTGCGAAGCGGCGCAGCAGCACGTTGTTGGTATCGCGCGCGAAGATGCTGTCCCACTCCGATCCCCAAAGCACCTTGATCACGTTCCAACCCGCACCGACAAACAGGGCCTCAAGTTCCTGAATGATCTGGCCGTTGCCGCGGACCGGCCCGTCCAGACGCTGGAGATTGCAGTTCACAATGAAGGTCAGGTTTTCCAGTCCTTCCCGCGCCGCTAGCGTCAGACCCGCAATCGACTCAGGCTCATCCATTTCGCCATCACCGAACACCCCCCAGACATGGCGCTCCTGTGTGTCCGCCAATCCACGCGCCTGCAAATACCGCATGTAGCGTGCCTGATAGACCGCCGACAAAGGCCCGATCCCCATGGACCCTGTTGGCAGCTGCCAGAATTCATTCATCAGCCACGGGTGCGGATAGGAACAAAGCCCCTTGCCAGGAAATTCCTGACGATAGCTGGAAATATCTACCTCGCTCAGTCGGCCTTCAAGAAAGGCACGCGCATAAACACCCGGAGCTGAATGCGGTTGAAAATACACCAAGTCACCGTCGAAGGTTTCGGTACGTCCTCGAAAGAAATGGTTGAACCCCATCTCAAAGATTTCCGCCGCCGAAGCGTAGGACGCAATATGGCCACCTAACTCCCCATATGCTTTGTTTGCCCGAACGACCATGGCCAATGCGTTCCAGCGGATGATGGATGTTATTCGCTCCTCCATCTCAAGGTTGCCAGGAAATTTTGGTTGTTGCGGCAAGGGAATCGTATTGCGATAGGCGGAATATGGAAGATTGTTCGTTGCGACGCCAATAAGGCGGGCTTTCTCCTGAATGAGATCCAGCACAAACCTCGCACGCTCACCTCCCCCTTCCTGGGCCAACGCTTCGAATGCTTCAAGCCACTCACCTGTTTCGATTGCATCTTGGTCTATGAATGTCTTTTTCAGCATTTTTCTCCGCCCTCGGTTTTCGATCAGCCGGAACAAAATAGTCCGGAGGGCCACTTTTTTTCTGGCTTTTAGAGCCCCCCTGCGGAATATTTTTGCTGGAAGTCGGCGTGAAACTGACCACCGCCGCTCGAAACAATCAAGAATACCTATGGTTGCTGTTGGGAGATGCGGGGATTGCCGGGCTTATTTTCTTCAAAGTCAGCGTACTGTCCCATACTTGTTTTTCGATTCTGACGCCAGCTGTGGCACGTGACTTTCAAGCCAGCTCTAGTGCCCATTCATTGCAAGCCGGTCTGGAATTTTCTGATGGAACCTGGCAAGTGAAGGGCCTCCCTTAGCAACTGTATCTGTCAGGTGATTTGTGCTGCCCAGGATTGGCGTGATTTGCACAGAGCATTCGCGATGGTCACGAGTTTACGGGCCACGGCGGTAATGATGACCTTGTGCGGTTTGCCCGCCTTGCGTAGGCGATCAGCAAAAGGTTTCAGGACCGGGTTGTGATGGGTGGCGACCAGCGCAGCCTGGAACATCACGTGCCGCAGCAAACGTCTCCCGTTCGGGCATGCTGGAGGCGGGTGAGCTCAGTCCAGGCCATTGTGATCTCCGTTCAGCTTTGCAACCGAACAGAATCATAAGCCGCTGAATTCACCCGAATCATTTTAGATCAGGCTCTTAGAGAGAGGTCACACCATCGTCGGTGAGGCTATGCGAGACGCAGCATCTGCAAAGAGCACGACTTGAGGCACTGACATCTCTCCGGCATTAGTTGTCTTCTTCACTCGAAGAAACGACGACCAGAACTTCTGTCGGAACATCACTCACAGGCGATAGTTTGTGGGGGCTTTCCGGATCGAGGCTGGCGCAGTCACCCGGTCTCAGCACTTCGGTCTGACCATTTATCTTGACCTCAACCTGTCCCCTCAGAACAAAGAGTATCTCTTCCCCACTGTGATGGCTAACAAGCCGATTGCGGCTCGAGGCAATCGTCGGTCGAACGATGAAAACCCTAGTTCTGGAAGCAGGGTGCAACCCTCCGACAAGCGAAAGATAACTCTCGGGATCGCCAGAGACACCATTGACAGCGCGCTGGATGCCGAACTTTCCGTCTTGGTGATCATGAGAGAAAAGCGCCTCGACCGACACGTTCAATGCCTTGGCAATCTTGAGGGCGACCTCGATCGACGGTTTAGAGAGACCGCGCTCGACCTTCGAAAGATAGCTCTTCGTGAGGCCGGTTTTGGTGGCGAGCATCTCTAACGTCATACCGTGCTGAAGACGAACTTTTTTTAGAAGTAGGGACATTAGAGATCAGACCATTCGCTTGGAGTGCGCGATATATTCGCATATTGGTGAGAAAGTCCAACCACTTCCACTCCGACCAGTGAACCCTTCGAGTTATGTGAGCCAGATTTTCGACCCACATCCACAATCATGCATCTATCACCAGACGCGGCCCTTTGCAGCCGGCGACGCATATCATCACGTCCTGCGCACGCTCCTCCGCTGTTAGAATGCGATCATTATGAACAGGAGGCCCTTCGATCCAGCGCGTCCGACACAGGCCGCAGATGCCGCCTTCGCAAGAGAAGGAAATGTCGGCGTCCATATCGATGAGAGCTTCGACGATGCTGTCCCCAGGCTCCACGACCTGCTGTCGTCCGCTCCGCGCCAACACCAAGGTGAACGGCTTTGCGTTCGGGTCTGACGCAATTCTGACCGGCGTAAACCTCTCCACATGAAATCGTTCTTCGGGCCAGTCAGAGACAGCCTTGTCGAAAGCGTCGAGCATCGGAGCGGGCCCACAGCAGAAGGCGCGAATGCCGTTCTCATGCCGCGCGAGTTGCTCGCTGATATCCGGAATCGGTGCGGTGAGCGTGTTCACAATGTCGACCCGACCCGCATCAACGGCAGGTTGTATCATTTCCGGTAGGCAGGCCGGACCATTGCTCGACCAGTAGAGCCGGTAGTTGGCGAGACCGCGATATTCCATATCCCTTATGACCGAGCAAAACGGAGTGATGCCGATACCGCCCGCGATGAAAATATTCATCTCTTGCGGATCAACCTCCATGCCACCGCGGGGAAGCGAGACTTGCAAATGCTGTCCGACGGCAAGCCTGTCGTGAACGAAAATGGAACCGCCACGCCCCATTTCTTCTCGTTTGACAGCGATAACGTAGCGATCGTTCTCATGTGGCGCATTGCAGAGAGAGTAGGTCCGCACCAACCTTTTCTCCAGATGAATATCGATGTGCGCTCCGGGGCGAAATGGAGGGAGTTCCCAACCATCCTCATCCTGTAACACCATAACCCTGATGCCGGGGATAGGCTCGCTGGTATGCCGGATTACGGTCGAGACGGTACGAATTGGCTTTGGCGTCATACGGGCCTCACCGTGTCGCCGACCTTGACTGTGCCGCCCTGAAGGATGCGGCAGTTCAGGCCGGATCTGTGCACCATCGGATCGAAGACCGGCTTGCCCAGAATTTCCTCGATATGCTTGCACGGCGTGGAAAGGCGGGTCGCCTCCAGCAGGCACTCACCCAGCCAGAATTTCTTGAAGACGAGGTGATTCAGGGGAACACCCCGGACCGTCACATTCCGGCGATGCTCAATTGGAGCAATCTCGATGCCGTAATCACGCCTGATCGCTTCCAGCGCCTCGATCTCAAATAGCGTGACCTGACGTCCGTCTTCAGGCTTGTGCGAATAGAAACCCGCTTCATTGCCGATCATGTAACGATCGCCTTCGATGCCCCTGCCTGCGACAAGTTGGAGTGTCTCGAAATTTTTCATTGGCAGGAACGCCCGGGGCGTCTTGTGCAGATGGCACACCACACCTGACCATGTCGCATCGGTCAGGGTCTCGAGGGTTTCGCGGATTGTCATGTTGAACTCCTTTCAGAGGAATGGCTCATGGCCTCAGGCCAGAATCTCGATGATGGCGATCTCGGGCCGCGCGATAATCTCTTGCAGATTGGCGACCTCCTGCAGGCGCGAGATCCGGTGCCCTGCAAAGCCGAAAGCCTGCGCGAGAGCCATGAAGTTGATAGCCGCTAGCTTCGTCCCATATTCCCTACCGGGAAACTGCCGCTCCTGGTGCTGAGCTATCGTTCCGAAGCTCGCGTTGTTACAGACGATCACCTTCAGATTGACGGCACGATCGACGGCTGTGGCCATTTCCAGTCCCGTCATCGCGAACCCTCCGTCACCGCAAAACGCCAGAACCTGCCGCCCTGGTGTCCGCAGCGCCGCGGCCAGGCCCGAGGGCACTCCTGTTCCCATCGCGCCGCAGGCCGACCCGAGTAGCATCATCTCGGGATTGAATCGGAAGTTCGCATGAACAGCAGCAGCGAAATTGCCACTATCTGTCGTGATCACCGCATCCATCTCTGCGCATTGGGCTATCATGGCGACACTTGTGGACCAGATGTCGCTCTTTGACGGGGTGGTCGGTGTCGACTGTAACCGGGCAATCTCCTTCAACCAGGTCCGGCGATCAGGAAGCTCGATTGGTGCTTTGTTCGCCAACGGTATCAGGAAGGCCCTGCTTCCCGACAAGACCGGCAGAGTCGCACCGCGAAGATGTGCCAGAGGCCCCTGATCGGGAAAAACGTGAATGACAGGTGTAGCCGCCGAAGGCGCGCTATACCCCAGTGTATCCAGATCGCCCATCTGGGTCCCAACTGCGATAAGGAGATCCGTCGCTTCCATCTTTGCCTTATTCGCTTCAGTCGGAAAAAAACCAAGCTGCCCGGCCCAGAGCGGATGCGTGTTGGGAAACTGGTCTTGGCATTTGTTGGTCGCCATGACGGGGATATTAAATGCCTCCGCGACGGCCAGGATCGAGCTGCGAAATTCGGACGAGCGATCCTCTGAACCAACCAAA
Source organism: Paracoccus saliphilus (assembly GCF_028553805.1). Taxonomy (NCBI): domain Bacteria; kingdom Pseudomonadati; phylum Pseudomonadota; class Alphaproteobacteria; order Rhodobacterales; family Paracoccaceae; genus Paracoccus; species Paracoccus saliphilus. The sequence goes on from NZ_CP067140.1 coordinate 2,271,972, forward strand.
ATCAAAGGCTTGCGAGCATGCGTTATCATGTGCACAACTTCTTCGACCTCGGCAAGGGTCGGGCCAGGCCGCGGCAAGCGGAAAGCGGTGGCCTGGTCATTCACCTCATCCAGCAAGGCGTCCTCGGGCAATTCGATGACAACGGGCCCCGGAGTGCCGGTCTGGCTGACGGCAAATGCGCGAGCGAGCCGTTCTGCAGCACGGTCTCCCCGATCCAGCCTCGTGTGCCATTTCGCGGTGCTCAGAAAGGCCCGACCGCCGTCCACTTCCTGCACTGCGCCGCGGGTAAGGTCGCCACGGTCCACCTGTCCGACGAAGACCAGCATGGGTATGGCCTCTTGTTGAGCCACGTGAAGGCTAAGCCCGGCATTGAACAGGCCAGGTCCTCGGCTGACCATCAGGACACCAGGCCTGCCTGTGAGTTTTGCATCCGCCACAGCGGCAAGCCCTGCAGAACCTTCGTGACGGCAGGTCACCACGTCGATGTCATCCATGTCGCGCAACGCATCCAACAATCCAAGGAAGCTTTCCCCGGGCACGCTGAAGGCACGGTCGCCTCCATTGAGTCGGATCGTTTCGGCGATGAGATCTGCAATCCTGTATCTGGTCATCTTTATATTCCGCGATATTGAGAACATGGAGACATCTAGTCACCGGTTCGACATTGTGGTCCTTGGTCGGCAAGGTTTTTCGGCGTTCCTCGAGGTTGGGTGAAAGGTGTTCAGGGCGACCCGTATCGCCCCGAACAGTAAGTTCGGGGTTACTCCTCCTCGACGAACGCCTCTTCGCGGGTCTTCTTGAACCAAGGCATCAAAAGCATCGCGAGAATCGCCAGTGCACATGCCAACAGGCCAGCACTGATCGGGCGATCAACGAAAACGGCGAAGTCTCCACGCGACAGTGTGAGCGAGCGCCTCAAGTATTCCTCGAGCATCGGTCCGAGCAGAAACCCCAGCAAAAGCGGGGTCAACTCGCATCCGATCTTGACGAAAAGGTATCCAGCGACCCCGAAAACGGCCATCGTGAAAACGTCGAATGGCGACCCATTCATCGAGAAAACGCCAATCGAGCAGAACACCGCGATTCCGGGGAACAGGAAGTGATACGGTATGGTGAGCAGCTTGGCCCAAACGCCCACGAGCGGCAGGTTCATGATGACCAGCATCAAGTTCCCTATCCACATGGAGGCAATGATTCCCCAGAAGAGCGTCGGCTGGTTCTGCATGACAGACGGCCCAGGCTGAATGCCCTGAATGATCATCGCCCCGATCATCAGCGCCATGACGGAGTTCGACGGAATGCCGAGTGTCAGCATCGGAACGAAGGATGTCTGGGATCCAGCATTGTTTGCCGCTTCAGGCGCAGCGACCCCCTCGATGGCTCCCTTTCCGAATTCCGACGAATGCGGAGAAACCTTCTTCTCAAGCGAATAGGCGGCAAATGACGACAGCAGTGCACCACCGCCGGGCAAAACACCAAGCGCAGATCCGATTAACGTTCCGCGAAAAATCGGCGCGACCATGCGCTTCCAGTCTTCCCGGGTCGGCATCAGGCTTCCGACACGCTTGTGATATGCGACCCGCGAACCCTCGTGTTCGAGATTCCTGATAATCTCGCCCAGCCCGAACATCCCCATCGCGACCGCGACGAAATCGAGACCGTCGTAGAATTCGGTGATGCCGAAGGTCATCCGGGTCGCGCCGGAATTGCCATCAACCCCGATCAATCCAAGCGACAACCCCAGAAGAATCATTCCGAAAGCGCGAAGCAGCGAGCCATGAGCCAAAACGATCGAAGCGATCAACCCGAGAACGATCAGTGAGAAATATTCAGGCGGCCCGAAACTCAGCGCAACCTTTGCCAGAGGAGGCGCCGCAAGTGCAAGGAGCACGGTTGCGACGGTTCCTGCAATGAACGAGCCTATTGCAGCTGCCGCCAGTGCAGTACCCGCACGCCCTTGTCGGGCCATGGCGTGACCGTCCATGGCTGTCACTACGGATGACGCCTCACCTGGCAAATTGATAAGGATCGCGGTCGTTGAGCCGCCGTATTGTGCCCCATAATAGATGCCAGAGAGCATAATGAGGGCGGAGACCGGCTCAAGAGCGAAGGTTGTGGGCAGCAGCATTGCGATGGTCGCTGTCGGACCCAGTCCCGGCAACACCCCAATCAGGGTGCCGAAGAACACGCCGATGAAGCAGTAGAGAAGGTTCTGCATGGACAGCGCCGTCTCGAATCCGAGCTGAAGATGAGAGAAGAGTTCCATCGTCTGCCCCTCAGTTGCCCAACCACTCGCCGAAAAGCGGCAGCGGAAGTTTGAGACCATAGATAAAGACAGCCGACGTAAAGACGACCAAAACGGTTGCTGCGATCAGCGCTGTGCCAAGTCGAAACCTCGAGCTTGCGGTAAAAGATAGGATAGTGACACCAGCTACGGCTGGCACGAAACCCAGCCCACGCACGACAAGCCCAAAGAACACCACGCTCAGCGGGATGAGCAGAATTGCCTTCCTCGCGATCGGAGTCAGGCCTACATCTTCGACTTTCAGCGACCGTAGCAGGCAAGCAACCCCGATCACTACCAGTAGGCAGCCGAGAATAATGGGAAAAAAACTGGGTCCCATTCGCACAGCAGTGCCAAATGCACTCCAGTCGGAGAGTATCGTGAAAGTGAGTCCCAATACGGTAAAGACAAGACCGGTCGTCAAGTCTGAGGTATTCTTGATGGTGTTCAATGTAATCTCCACTGTCGGTCGCGCGCAGCGTTTAAGATGCCGTTCTTTCGCGATCAGTTCGCGAGTGCTGTGATCATAATCTCAACCTTGATTTCAGGACGTGCGAGTTTCGCTTCGGACGTGACGCGGGACGGCGTCTCGCCAGCCGTGACCCAGCTGTCCCAGACCTCGTTCATGCGGGGAAAATCAACGATATTGGCCAGGTAGATTTCGGCCCGAAGAATGTTACTGCGGACCAGCCCCGCCTCGGCGAGCAGCACGTCGATGCGATCCAATACGCTCGTCGTCTGCTCAGCGACATCACCAGAGGTATCTGTCGGGACAATCCCGGAAAAATATGCAATTCCCCCGGCAATCACGACGTCAGACATGCGCGATCCGGCATTGATACGTTTGATGGTCATGGCGAACTCCTCATTTATTTACATCCACGACCACCCGGCCGCGGAGATTTCCTTTGATGATTTCGGCTGCGGTCGGGATCACATCTCCAAGTCCAATGGTCTTGGTGATGTCTCCCGGGATCTGCCCATCCAACAGGTGCGCGATCTCGGCCCAGGCACCTTCACGCTCATGAATGGGACGTGTAACACTGTTGATCCCGAAAAGCGCAATTCCCCGAAGAATGAAGGGGGCGACTGAACCGGGAAGGTCGAGCCCCTGCGCCATACCGCAAGCCGCAACCGCTCCATCCGCCTTGATACTGGCACAGACATTGGCAAGAGTGTGACTTCCGACGCTGTCGACAGCGGCGGCCCATCTTTCCCTCTGAAGCGGCTTGCCAGCGCTTGACAGGGTGGCCCGATCCACGATCTCCGTCGCGCCAAGCTGCCTTAGGTATTCAGTCTCGTTGGAACGACCTGTCGAGGCGTGAACTTCAAAGCCTTTCTTCGACAAAAAATAGGTCGCGAAGCTTCCAACTCCACCGGCTGCACCAGTAACCAGGACCGGACCGTCTGCCGGTTTCACGCCAAAACGCTCAAGGGCCTGAATGCAGAGCATTGCCGTATAGCCAGCAGTCCCGATCTCCATGGTTTGTTTTGATGAAAGACTTTCCGGCATCTGTATCAGCCAGTCGCCGTGGACGCAGGCGCTCTGAGCCAGCCCACCCCAATGATTCTCACCTACCCCCCAACCATTGAGAAGAACCCGGTCGCCGACGGCGAACCGATCACTGTCCGAGCGGCGAACAGTGCCAACGAAATCAATCCCCGGGACCATCGGATAGCTTCTGACGACAGGCCCTGAATTGGTGATCGCCAGCGCGTCCTTGTAGTTCAGCGTGCTATATTCAACATCCACCAGCACATCCGCCTTTGGCAGGTCACCTTGGTCGAGTTGGCTGACTTTTGCTTCGAATTCAGGATCTTTGGTCAGGATTATGGCTTTCATGTACTTCCTCCAATTTCACTGTCGGCGCGCGCATTTTTGATCCCGGCAAGCGCGCGTTTAAAGTTGTTACGAGCCGACGGTCATGATGCGCACAACCAAATGACACTAGTGTCACTAATGACATATTATCTGATGATAATGCCTACATCGGTCGACAATATAGAAGCAAGGAAAAAGTGCCCGAGAGGAAAAATCGACCTTCCGCTCCCGATGTGAGCACTACCCCTTCGATTGCTTTAACACAATCAATACATTGATAATAAATGATATATATAATTCCGAGATTGAAGGCCCTAGCAACCGTGCACACCCTCATCCTCGTCAAGCCTTTGGGGCATACCTGCATTGTCCTTATTGACACATGTGTCCTAATGTTGTGTCCTGACGCAACGGCTGCCGCGTAACAGGCAGGCGACCAACACAACAGAGAGGTTCACCATCATGAAAAACACAATGCTTGCAGCAATATTGACGGCGACGGCAGCACTGACGGCCCCAATGGCAACTGCCGCCGACTATCCGTCAAAGCCCGTCGATCTCGTTATAGGATTTCCGCCCGGCGGACCGACAGACATTCTCGGACGGGTCATCGCAGAGAACTTGTCCAAGGAGCTAGGGCAAAGCGTTGTCGTAGTGAACCAAGGCGGCGCAGGCGGTGTGGTCGGCTCCAACGCCGTCGCAAAGGCCAAGCCGGACGGATATACGCTGCTCGTGGCGGTGCAATCTGCACTGACGCGGGCAAAGGCTTTGGGAATTGATGTTCCCTACGAACCTGTTACTGATTTCGAATACATCCGCAAGGTCGCAGAACAGCGCAACCTTCTGGTGGTAAATCCCGAAACTCCGGCCAAGACCGTCGAAGAACTTATTGCCTATGCCAAGGAGCACCCGGGCGAATTGAACACCGGCGGCACCTTTGGGGCGTCATCGCACATTGCGTCCTCCCTGTTCGACATGAGCAACGGTACCGAGATGACTTTCATCAACTACTCCGGTGGCGGCCCTGCGTTGATCGACTTGCTATCCGGCGTGATCCAAGTGGCCTTCTTCACGGAATCACAAGTTGCTGAACACGTCCGGTCGGGCTCACTACGCGCCCTCGCCGTTGCCTCCGAGAAGCACTCCGCCACCTTCCCGGATCTGCCCACCGTCAGTGAAGCTGGTGGAGCAGAATTGGAAATCTCACCTTGGTTTGGCATTGCGGCCCCGGCAGGCACGCCGGAAGACACGCTCGAGGTCATCGGAGATGCGCTGGACCGGATGAACAGCAATGAGGGCTATCTTGATCAGCTTGTGACGATCGGTGCCGTACCGGTCGAAGGCAGCACGCCGGAGACACTCTCTGCCGAAGTTGCTGAAGAGATCCCCTTCTGGGCCGATTGGGCCGCGAAGGTCGATTTCAAAAAACAGTAACCGCCAAAGGCTGACCGCAATGACCTTCTTTGCTTCTTTCGATGCCGTGCTTAGTCAGGACGAGCAAGCGATCGTTGATCGCGCCAGGGCCTTCTGTGCAGGCCAGTTCGCTCGGGAAGTGCACACTGCCTACCTGGAACATCGAGCGTTTGATCCGGCGATGATCGACGACTGGGCCAAGCTTGGAATGCTCGGCTTGATGGTGGACAAATCTCAAGGAGGATTTGGGGCAAGCTTTGCTTGCAAAGTTCGTGTCGCCCAGGAAATGGCGACAAAATCATTTGCGGCAGCCTTCGCGATAAACAATCTCCAGGGAACCGTCGCGCGCATCGCTCGCGACGGTTCGGACCTCCAACAAAGAAATCTTTTGCCCGATATGATGACTGGCTCCCTTTTGTCGGCGCCAGCCATGTCGGAGCCCCAGGCCGGATCGGACCTTCCTGCGATAGAAACTGTGGCTACGCGGGTTTCCGGCGGATGGAAGCTCAACGGGCGCAAACGTTGGATCACTAATGGCACCATTTCCGGGATGTTTTCGGTCATGGCCAAGGTCGATGACGGTAACGGCCCGAACGGGATCGGCACATTCGCTGTTCTCGACCCCGAACTGAACCAGGTTTCCAGAACGGCGCTGCCTCTCCCCGGTGCGATGAATTTTCGCCTGGCCGACCTCCTTCTCGATGATTTCGTGCTTCCTGAATGGGCTATGCTCCAACCGCCTGGCGAGGGCTTCAAGACGTCCCTTCAGGCGATCAACGCCGCGAGGGTTCATGTCGCAGGCATGGCCGTGGCGACCCTCTACGCCGGATTGACGGAAGCCGTTGAATACACATCGGGCCGCCTCGCCTTCGGCAAGCCGGTGATCGAGCAGCAAGGTCTATCCTGGCAACTGGCAGAAGTTGCGACCCGTCTCGAAGCCGCACAGGCACTCGTGATCCACGCGGCGCGTTCGATCGACAACATGAGGAATGTCGTAACGCTTGCAGCCCAGGCAAAGGTCTTTGCGGTAGAAACTGCCATTTGGGGCCTGGAGCGATGTCTAAGCGCAATGGGTGCGATCGGTGCGACCCAAGCACATCGCATCACAATGCATCTCTCCGAAGTTCGCCTCGGCGGTTTCGGCGACGGAACAAGCCAGATCCTGACAGATCGGATCGGGCGTGAGCTTCAAAAGACCTATTCTTCCAACTCCAGGCAAGGAGCCAAAACATGAGGAACGTCGTAGTTCCCGATGCGGCAGCGGCTGTCGCAGGCATATCCGATGGCATGACCGTCATGGTTGGCGGGTTCGGCGGGGCCGGTTTGCCTCGCGTGTTGCTCAAAGCCGTGCTGGAAACCGGTGTGCGCGGCCTGACCGTCATTTCGAACAATGCCGGCACGTCGGGTGACGATTTGTCGAGCTGGTTCGAAGCGCATGTCGTCGACAAGATCATTTGCTCCTACCCTCGCAGTGCGGAGGCGTTCACTGAGCAGTATCGACGTGGTGATGTTGAACTGGAACTGGTACCGCAAGGCACGCTCGTAGAACGTATCCGGGCCGGTGGCGCGGGCCTTGGCGGTTTCTTATGCCCGGTCGGCGTTGGGACGGATTTCGCCAAAGGCAAGGAAGTCATCGAGGTTGAGGGGCGCAAGCATTTGCTTGAACTCCCGCTCAAGGCAGATTTCGCGCTCGTCCGCGCGAGGGATGCGGACACGCTCGGGAACCTGAACTTCAACAAGACGGCACGCAATCATTGCGCTGTTATGACGACCGCTGCACGCGTCACTGTAGCAGAGGCCGCGCGCATCGTTAAGCCGGGAGCGATGGATCCCGAAGCCATCGTCACCCCATGCATCTTCGTCAACCGTATCCTAAAGGCCTGACATGACTCCTTTGTCTCGAAACGCACTCGCCCGCATGGTGGCAAATCATCTGCCATCCGAAAGCTTCGTGAACCTTGGGATCGGGGCACCGACAATGGTAGCCAACGCCCTGGATGCCTCCCAAGGTGTCATTCTGCATAGCGAGAATGGTCTACTGAACGTTGGCCCCGCTCCGGCCGAGGGTGAGGAAAACCACGACCTTATCAATGCCGGAAAGCAACCTGTCACCACCCTGCCAGGGGCAAGCTTCTTTGACAGTTCCCTGTCCTTCTCCATGATGCGGGGCGGACATATCGATGTCGCAGTCCTTGGGGCCTTCCAGGTCTCGGAAGATGGTGACCTGGCCAATTGGAACACGGGACGCGACGACGGCGCACCGCCCGCCGTAGGAGGGGCTGTCGATCTTGCAGTCGGAGCCAGTCAAATTTGGGTAATGATGGAGCACACCACTCGTGATGGCGCCCCCCGGATCGTTTCCAGATGCACAATGCCGTTGACCGCTGTCGGAGTCGTGCGCCGAATTTTCACCAACCTGTGTCTCATCACGGTCACCGACGCCGGGCTTGTGGTCGATGCGATGATAGATGACCTCGAGTTGAAAGATCTTCAGGCATTGACTGAAGCGACATTGACGGCCGCCCCCGCGCTGCGAACGATCAACTCAGACGGCATTGTGACCTGAATTGTATCCCGGCCTGTTCAGGGCCGCATATCACCCCGTGACCGGGCCCCTCTGGCGGAAGACGCGGCGCTTTCGTGATGTCGGCACTTGAAACGCGATGACGCCGCGAAGAGAGCGCCTCTATGACCTCGCTAACTCCTAAGCACCACTTTGAAAAGTCGTCCACACTTCTCTACTTCCGCTGGCCTTTCTTCGTAACCGCAGCCGGCCTTGCGCTCGGCGCCTTTCTCGGGTGGAGAAGCACAGGAACCCTGGAGGGGCTCTTGTTCAGCCTTTTCATCTGCGGAATCCTGGCAGTCCTCGAAATCTCCCTTTCTTTCGACAACGCAATCGTCAATGCGAACAAGTTGAGGACGATGTCGCCGGAATGGCAAAAGCGGTTCCTGACCTGGGGCATCCTGATCGCGGTTTTCGGGATGCGGATCGTCTTCCCCATTTTGATCGTGGTCATCAGTGCCGGTATCGGACCCTGGGAAGCAATATCTCTTTCGATCTACGAACCCGCCCGATACGCCGACATCATGCACGACGCACATTTACCCATTGCCGCTTTCGGAGGGACGTTTTTGATGCTTGTCGGGTTGAGCTTCTTCTTTGACACCGAAAAAGAGATTCACTGGATACACTGGCTGGAAACACGCGTGTGCGGCGCGGCTACGATCCGTGGCATCGAGATTGCAGTCGTCCTTGCGATCGTTCTGGGTCTCTCCCGGTTCATGACGGAAACCCAGACTACAGTATTCCTTGGCGCAGCAATTTGGGGGATCTTCACCTTCCTTGCAGTCGAAATCCTCGGAAGCCTGCTGGACAGCGACAATGGCTTGACGGTCGAGGCGGCAAAGGGCGGACTGGGGGCGTTCCTGTATCTTGAGGTGCTTGATGCATCCTTTTCATTCGACGGCGTCATAGGCGCATTTGCCCTGACACAGAATCTGTTCATTATCGCGATCGGCCTCGGGATTGGCGCTATGTATGTCCGGTCAATGACGATTATGCTGGTCGAAAGACAGACACTTGGAGAGTATCGATATCTCGAGCATGGCGCGTTTTACGCCGTCGTCTCCCTCTCGATCGTCATGTTCCTGCAAGCAATCATACATATCCCAGAGATCATCACAGGCCTGTTCGGAGCTTCCCTGATTGGCCTTGCCATGCTGTCATCCATTCGGTGGAACCGGCAGAAGATGGGTAAGTGAAGTTCATCGCCATCGCATACATAGCCAATGAGGTTGTCTCTGGCAGGATTTCGATCAACCGCATTAGTCATGAGGTTCCGGATCTGCGTTTCGGCGGTCGACGCCTAGAAGGGCCCATCCGTCAGCTGACCGTTCAGGGTCATTCCTCTCTCCTGCCTTTGGTGTCAATCAAGTGCCGTTGCGAGAAAGGCCGAACGCGTCATGATCCTCTCGACGAAATGTGAGAGCTCCGGAAAATCGGCCCTCCAGTCCAAATCCGGATAACGGAAATCGAGATATCCCAGCGCGCATCCAGTGGCGATATCGCCGATGTCATATGTCTTCCCTTGCCGGGCATCATCGCACATGACGGCAAGGGCGTGACGGACCTTGTCCATCTGACCGTGCACCCATTCCGGCCAACGCATCGGCTCAGGCCGCAGCGTCGTCTCGTAGCGCGCGAGCAGCGCGGCTTCCATCAGACCATCGGCCAGCGCCTCGCGACGCAGAGCCCTCCACAGCGCCATTCCCTTAGGATAAAGTGGAGTCGTCTCACCCAGATAGCGGCAGATGACAGAACTGTCGTAAAGCACCTCGCCGCCAGGCAGTCGTAATGCCGGAATCCTGCCCAATGGATTGGCGTTGGTCAGGCCCTCATGCAAAGTAATGGGGCTGGCGAAGACCTCGACCAGTTCCAACTCGTGCCCGACCTCCTGCGCGACGATGCGGACCTTGCGAACGAAGGGCGAGGGTGCAGCAAAATACAGGCAGGGCACCCTCATAGAAACACTCTCGGAAGCAGCATTGATATCGTCGGAATCATCGTCAGCAGCAGCAACGCCGCCACTAGCGCGATGAAAAAGGGCCAGGCATGGCGGACGTAGTCCTCGAGCCGAACCTTGGCGATCGAGATAGTGATGAACATCATCGTCCCAACAGGCGGGGTGAAGCCCGCGATGGTCAGGTTGACCGCCATGACGATACCGAAATGAACCGGATCGATACCTATCTGTGTCGCGACCGGTAGTAGCAGCGGCGTCATCAGGATAATCGCCGACCCTCCCTCGAAGAAGAACCCGATGAACAGCAGCAGGACATTAACAACCAGTAGGAAGATGATGGGATCATGTATCGAGACGAGAAGGAAATCCGAGAAAGCCTGCGGTATACCTTCCCAGGTCAAGTAGGTCGAAAAGGCGTTGGCGGCGCAGATGATGAACATGACGCCTGCGGTTGCCACCACGGATTCCTCGATGATCGCGCCGACATGCCTCCATTTCAGTTCGCGATAAATTACTGCGCCGACAAAAATGGCATAAACGACCGCGACTGCCCCAGCTTCGGTGGGCGTGAAGACCCCGAAGCGTAGCCCCATGATGATGCCGAAAGGCAGGAAAAGAGCCCAAATACTCTTGCCCAGCTGCGTGGCAATCTCGCGCAGGCTTGCCCGGCGCTCGTGTGAAGGGGCATAGCCTCTGCGCCGCGAAATGATCGCCACGGTCACCATCAAGACAACGCAGAGCAACAAACCGGGAAGAAAACCTGCCATGAACATGCTCGCAACCGATACGTCCGCCACGAGTGCGTAGAGGATGAGAATGATGCCAGGCGGAATGATCGGGGTTATGCAGGAGGATGCGGCCGTGACGACCGTCGAGAAGGCCTTATCGTAACCCAGCCGTACCATCTCGGGCACGATCATCTTGGTCTGCATCGCCGCATCGGCATTGGCCGATCCGGATAGTCCTCCCATCATGGCTGACAGTGCTACATTGACCTGCGCCATACCTCCACGCAAATGCCCAAAGAGTAGGCTGGCCAGGTTCATGAGCCGTTGGGTGATGCCAGCGTAGTTGAACACAACCCCGGCGCACGTGAAGAAGGGAATCGCCAGATAGGGAAAACTCTCCATCGAGGCGACCATCGTCTGGATCATGGTTTCTTTTGGCATGAAAGTATTGACCATACCGAAGTAGAAAGCAGTTGCCATCAAAAGCGAGACTGCGATGGGCACCCTCAGAGCAAAGAGCGAAAATAGCAAGATAACGGGCGAAAACGAAAGGAGCGTCATTGGAGTTCCTTCGGATTATGCTTGGACCACATGCGTTTCACAGGGACGATCCTTCGCTCAACTCGGCCGGTTCCTGAGCATTGGCGCCGTAGCGTCCGCCCTTCAGATCCCGAATGAGATGGGCCATCGAATAGATAGCCATCAGGCCGAAGGAGACCATTGGTGCGAGATTGATCCAGAAATAAGGCACCTCCAATACCGGCGTTTTGCGCACGAAGCCACCGGCAGCCAAGGTCCAGGATAGCCAGCAGAACCAGAGGTTGGCTCCGAAAAGGGTGAGGTTCACCAAGATCGAAAGACCACGCTGCAGGCGTGGCGGGAGCAACCCGAAGAAGATGTCGACGGAGATCAGCATCCTGGTTCGGTAAAGCCAGGCGACCGCAGCGAAGACCGACCAGGTAAAACCGATATACGCCAGCTCCTCGGTGAAGAGGAGCCCACCCCTGAAGAAGTATCGGAGGAAGACATTGGCTATGACAACGGCGAGCATGATCAGGAAGAACAGCCCGGCCACATAAAGCTCAGCTTTGTGCGCGATGGTCCGTACGCTCAAGGGACGCGAATAGGTCATCAAATACCGTCCTGGGCTTGTGCCGTTCGTAGGATGCGGGGCGCCTCTTGTTCGGCCACCCCGAATGCTGCTGCTCAACCGATAATCTCGTTGATCTTGTCGTAAAGCCCTGGAGTCCATTCCGGGAAGTGGTCGGGGGTTTCGGCAGCTGCCGCAAAGAAGCTTTCACGGTCGACGTCATTGAAGGTCAGACCCGCCTCTTCCAGCTTGCCGCGATATTCATCCTCGAGGGCGATAATCTGCGGCTGTCGGACAGCGGTGTAACCTCGGCCGACAGTATCGAGTGCCTTCTGCGCTGCCTCGGGAAGGTCGTCATAGACCTTTTGAGACATCAGGATCGATGTTGTCGCAACCAAATGGCCGGTAAGCGAGATATAAGGTTTGGTCTCGAACCATTTGGTCGAATAGATCACTGAAAGCGGGCTTTCGGCACCGTCCGCGACGCCCTGGCTGAGCGCGGTATAGGCTTCCGAAAAGGCGGTATTGGTGATGATTCCGCCCAGAACACGCCCAACCTCGTTCCACATCTTGGTCGGCGCATTGCGGATTTTCAGCCCCTGGGTGTCGGTACGCTTTTCGACTTGACGATTCGACAGAAGGTGACGCGTTCCGAAATAGGTCATGGTCAGGACGCGAATACCTTGAGCCTGAACCTCCTCCTCCCAACCGCGGACAAGGTCCGAATTCCAGAGCGTGCCGATATCTTCAGGTTTCTTCACCAGATAGGGCGCCATCATGGCGGCAAAATCGGGCTTGTAGTTGTAGAGATGGGTCGGGTCGCTGTCTTGCAGGATCGGCGCCCCGCGCGAGACGGCTTCTATCATGTCATTGGTCTTGCCCAGAGTTTCGGTCGGGTAGACCTCGACTTTCAGCGTCCCTTCGGCAGCCTCCTCGATCCGTTTTCCGAAATCCTGCCACATGGGGAAACTCGGGTCCTGATTGCTGACCACGAGATTCATTCGCAGAAGCACCGGCGACTGCGCACGAAGGACAGTCGGCGCGGCAAGACCCGACATCGCCGCGGCCCCACCAAGAGCAAAAGTTTTCAGGAACTGCTTTCTTGTAATGGACATGGATCCTCCTCCCAACGCGCATTTTTGGCGCGGTTTCCCGGCATCAGGGCGAGCCACACCCATCCGGCACTTCGTTTTCCGGCTGCCAATATTTTGACCGCCCGGATCCTCCTTTTAAATATATGATGCATGATGCGTGGCGCGCGTCAAGAGGTTTATATGGCTGGTTTTCAAACCGATTGATGACTCTCAATTGTACAACATGGCTACGGGCACATCTTCTCATGCCACCAGCTCCCGCCGGCGACGAAAAGATCAGTTCAGATGAATGAATTTTGCTTACACGCGTCGTATCATCGGAGAACTGATCCATCCGAGAGCTCGGCCCCGATCTCACGGATGAGGTCTTCGGCCCAGGCGATGTCCTCCTGTATGGCCTTTCGACTGCGCTCCTGATTGCCGGAAGCAAGGGCGTCGAGAAGTTCGTGATGCTTGTGTTCATCGCTGGCGATTTCACGCACAGGCATCCTTATGTGGAACAGTCGCAGGAGCGGGCCAATCAATGTCCACATATTCTCGCAAAGCCCAACCAATAGCGGCATGCCGGACATGCGCAACAGCGCGAAATGAAAATTGCGGTTCAGAATGCTGGCCTTGGCCGGGTCGCGCGCCGCCGCGGCAATGAATCGGGCGTGAATCTCGCGTAGCTCGTCCAACTCCTCGGGCGTGATCCGCGCAGCCGCCTCATAGGCCGCACGCCCCTCGAGCTCTTGGCGAATTGCCTGGATTTCCAGAAGTTGCACGGTGTCAAACCGCGGGACCTGAAAAGAGGTTGCGGCACGCATCTGCAACGCGCGCTCGCTAACAAGCCGGAAAATCGCCTCGCGAACCGGCGTAATAGAGGTGCCATATTCCTCGGCAAGACCGGCAATCGTCAGTCGGTGCCCAGGTTCATACTGACCGTTCATCAGTGCCAGTCGGAGGCTTTCGTAAAGTTGTGCCGACAGGTTCAGACGAACGATTTTCTTATCCATGTCATTCCATCCTTATCCGCGCGGTTTCTCGACAATCTCGATCAATACACCGTGCGGATCCATCATATACAATCCTCGGCGGCCTTTGGCGATGCCTTCAGTGATCGCAACCATCCGGCCCTGTTCGCGCCCACCTCCGGCAAGAATGCGCGCCCGCAGCGCGTCTACGTCGGAGGTCATCAGGCAGACATGTGCCACATTCCCCTGCGATGCGCGAGTGCCGGATGGGCTATCCTTTGGCGCCTTGAGCTCGATGAACTCGAGATGTGTGCCATGGCCGAACAGATGCACCAACCGGGCCTGCGCGCCCTCGACTCCCATGAAACCGCCAAGCCATTCCTGATGGCGCACACCAATAGGCTGAGCCTCGAAACCCAACACATCCTGCCAGAACCGCACCGACGTTTCCATATCCGGAGTGATGAAACCGGTATGGTCGAAACTGATGTCGGGCAGCGCTGGCAGCTCCGCTGCGCAATCCGTTTTCGCTGCATCTGTCATAGAATTAGAACCTCCCTTCGAGAAATGAACGATTGCATGGCCTCCCAGTCGAGCGCCAAGCCCGTGCCCGGTGTCTCGGGCGCGACCAGCATGCCCGCCTCGATGCGGATCGGCTGTGTCAGGAAACTTTCGATGGGATCGGCCCCCAGTTCAGGCAAGATTGCCTCGATACGCGAAACCGCCTGATCGGCAAAGCCAAGATGCTGATGAAGCGAGGCAAAGACATGGGGAATGACCGCCTTGCCATACACACGCGCCAAGGCCAGCCCATCCAGCACATAGCCGATTCCGCCCGAAGCCGCAGCGTCCAGACGCAGGATATCCGCCCCCTCGGCCATGTCGCGCAGCGCCGCAAGATCGATAGCGTCCTCGCCCAGGCAAACCGGCACCTCGGTGTGCCGGCGCAGTTCTGCCGCGATGCGCCAATCCGTTGGTGCCACGGGATCCTCAAGAAACAGTGCGCCGGTTTCTTCGGCCAATCGGCACCAGGGCAATGCGTCCTGCGCCCGCCGCCAAGACCAGTGTGCATCGAGACCAAAGCGCACCCCTTCGGGCAAGGCCGACTTCAGGGCGCGGACCACGTCGCGGTCAAAGGCGAAATCGCTGCCGTCGATCATCAGCTTAATGGTACGAAAGCCGCGCTGCGCCAGGGCCGCGCCCTGTTCCGCCGCGACCTGCGGACTCATGCCGTATCCGATGACGGGCATCAGCTCTATGCGGTCGCGCAGGGTCCCCAGCATGGCGTGCAGCGGCAGCCCCCGGACCTGCGCCTCGGCGTCCCACAGGGCAATATCGCAAAGCGACACACCCCGAACCATGGTCGCGCGTGGCGCGGGCGTGGGTCCAAGGGACTCGTGCCGCAGGCGCGCCTTGTGGGCCAGCGGATGCCCAAGATACCGCCGAGCGGCCTCGACCGCGATCTCGAACAGCGGCATGCCGCGGTCATAACCATAAGCATAGCCCACCGCCCCGCCGTCCAGTTCCAGCCGCAATGCCACATAGGCCCGCTCGCGGATCGGCATCGGGCCCAGCCGGACGGGATGCTCCAGCGGGATGACCAGCCGCAGCACCTCTATCCGGGTGATCGTTTCCGGTGTTTTGGTCAACTCGACGCCCCAAGGTTCTGACTTTCCACCAACAGCGAATTGCTGGTCATGCCGCCGTCGACCATCAGCAACTGACCCGTCACGAAGCTGGCCGCATCCGAGGCGAGAAAGATCGCAGTCCCCGTCAGCTCTTCCGGTTTGGCCCAGCGCGACATGGGGGTGCGGTCGATCACCACCTGCTCGAAGGGCGTGCCAAGCACATGGCGGTTCATCTCGCTCAGGATATAGCCGGGGCCGATCGAGTTGACAGTGATATTATGCGACCCAAGTTCTGCGGCCAGTCCCCGGGTCAGGCCCAGAACCCCATGCTTGGCCGCCACATACGAGATGACGCCCGGCCGCGAGGAAATCGACATAACCGAGCCGGTATTGATGATCCGTCCCCTGCCCTGCGCCTTCATCGGCCGTGCACAGGTCCGCGCCATCGCATAAACGGCATTCAAGTTGATATCGATGACACGGGAAAATTCCTCCATCCCGTGATCTTCGATCGGCGCACGGATCAGGATACCGGCATTGTTCATCAAGATGTCGAGCCGGCCCGAGGCGGCGACAAGACGATCTACTTGCGCGTCAAGCCCGTCGAAATCGGTGACATCGAAGACAGCAGGAACTGCCCGGCCACCCGCCGTCTGAATGGCGTGGCAGGCCTCTTCGGCCGTTTCGCTGCGCAGGTCGTTTATGATGACTTGCGCACCGGCGCGCGCTAGCGCCTGCGCGAAGGCAAAGCCGATGCCGCGACCCGCGCCGGTGATCAGGGCGACGCGGCCCTCGAGCGAGAACTGGTTCAGATCAGGGGTCATGTCACGCAGCCTCGATCCGGCCGATAGCTTCGGCGATGTCGTTCGCCGTGATCTCGCGCGCGAATTTCTTCATATGCGCGGCCGCCGCAGAGAGTTCCGCGATGGTCTGCACTGTCGAGTTCGAAGCCTGATCCGCACCAAGTTCGGAAAGTTTCAGTGGTAATTTCGCCGCGCGATAGAATTCGCGCATATCGGCCATAAATTGCGGATCGCGGTTTTCCAGTTCCAGCTGGACAAGCAGCCCATAGGCCACTTGGTGGCCATGCAGTGCGGTCGCCACTCCGGGTACAGCGGACAATCCGCGCGTCATGCCATGGCTGACCGACAGGCCACCGCTTTCGAATGCCAGGCCACTCATCAGGACCGCAGCCTCGACCAACGCTTCGAAGGCGGCATTGGGTTTACCTTTGGCATGAGCCGCATAGGCGCCGACCAGGTTTTCACGCACAGTCGTGTAGCAGGCGCGCGCCAGCGCCAGCGCGGTCAGCGGCGAGCCAGCGCCAAAGACGTTCTTGCCGCCCGCGCCGATGCATTGCTCGACTTCGAAGACCTTGACCAATGCATCGCCCACACCGGCAGAAAGCAGTTCGATGGGGGCCTTGATGATAATGTCGGTGTCGACCAGCACCAGTTCAGGATTGCCCCGGTTTTCCTCGACCCCGACCAGCTTGTGCTGATCGTCATAGATCACCGCGATATGGCTGGTCGGCGAGTCGTTGGAGGCCACGGTCGGGACCGACACGAAATGTGCGCCGATGTCGCGCGCCACGATTTTGCCGGTATCGATGGTCTTGCCGCCGCCAGCGCTGATGACGATGTCAGTCGGTGCATCGCCGATCCGGGCAACGATGCGGGCGATTTCGTCATAGGTGACTTCACCACCAAAGGGCATCAGGGTCAGAGCGACCCCCTCGGCCTCGGCGCTTTGGCGAACCGTTTCGCCACACATTTTCATCACCCGTTCGTCAGCGATGAAAACCGCCGATTTGCCGATGGCTCCGAGTTCTTTTCCAATGTCGCCCAGCACACCAGGCCCTTGCACATAACGGCGGGGCGCTCCGAATACAATCATCTTGTCCTCCTGTTAAGCTGTGTCGCCGGCCGCTCCGTTAGCAGCAGGACCGAGCACGAAATCAATGAATGGGTCGATCTGTCCGGCGATCATTGCATCGCCCGAAACAGTCTCGGCCCCGCGGATTTCTGCCTCGCGCAGCAGCGCTGTGATCTTCGGCATCATGATTACTTCCGCGACCGTCATGCCGGGCGCGATGGATTCCGCCAGCATGGGGAGCGCGTCGCCCTCATGCATGCCAAGCGAGGTCGCATTGATGGCAATATCGAAGCCTGCGGGATCGGCCGCTCCGATCTCCAACACGATTGAAGTGCTCCGGTTGTCGGCCAGCCTCCGCAGGCGTGCAAGCATAGACTCGGCTCGTGGCTGTGTGCGGTTGGCAACGCGTAATCGCGCGATGCCGGCCTCGATCAGCGCTGCGGCAATGGCCAGCGCCACGCCTCCGGCACCGACAATCAATGCCGAGCGTCCACCGATCGCGACATTATGTGCACGCAACCCACCGACAAAACCGTCCCCGTCCAGGATGCGACCAGTCAGCGTACCGTCGGGTTCACGCCGTATCACGTTGGCGACTTCCAGGGTTTCTGCGACTCCATCCAGCCGATCGCAGAGTCGTGCTGCGTTTTCCTTGTGCGGAATGGTCACTATAGCGCCGGCCAGGCTCTCCGCCTTGCGTAATGCTTCCATGGTGGCAGATAGATCTTCGGACCGCACCTGCCAGGGCACAAGCACCGCATTCACACCGCGTTCGACACAGCGGGGATTGAAGCGCTGCGGGGTCTGAAGATGCGCCGCTGGATAGGCCAAATGCACCAGCACGGCCGTGACTCCATCGATTTGCATACTTCTCTCCCATTACCTTGTCATAAAACATCATGCATGATATTTGATTGTCGTCAAGCGGCGTGATTTCGCAATCATGCGCCCAAAGAGGAAAAAGCACACTGACAATGGTGCTAGCTTTGGATCAGCCACGCAGTTTGCGTATCGAAAATCGCGCCTTGCCTGATCCGGGCCCCGGCGAGCTTCGTGAGCGCATCGGCCAGACACGCTGGCGTGGCAGAGATCATCGTCACCGATGTTGCCCGGGCACCACTGGAACTGGCTGAAAGTTTGGGCGCAAATGGCGCCTATGACAGCAGCCAGTCGGCCGCGTTGGGCGAGCTGACCAATGGGGGCGGCGAGATGGACTTGACGCTGGAATGTTCTGCCCAACCCGCAGCCATTGCCGACGCCATCGCCGCCACCGGCCCATGTGGCACCATCGTTCAGGTCGGCATGCTCGGCACCGAGACCACCGCACCTTTGACCCATGTGGTGACGAAGGAATTGAACTTTCGCGGCACTTTCCGCTTCGACGTGGAGTTCCCACAGGCTGTTCGGCTGATCGCCGAGCGGCACATCGATGTCCGCCCGTTGATCTCCAGACGCTTTCCGCTGGCCGAGGCCGAAGCGGCCTTTGCCATGGCGCAAGATCACGGACGAGCGATGAAGGTGCTATTTGACCTGAACTGAGGACCGCCAATCGCAGGTGTGCTGAACCCCACAGCCATTTCATGAAGAGCGACGACGGTCCCGTGGCTCGGGACCGTCGCCTTCGGCCGATCGGCGATTAAATTGGATCCGGACCGACCGATGCCATCCGAGGCACTGGATCAGAGCAGCGCCTGTGCCACATCACGGATGCCGGGCCCGTCCAGCTTGTAATGCTGGTACAGCCTCATCGGTGGCGAGATGAGTGCATATTCATCCATGATCCCATGCCGCTTGAGCCGGGCCCTTCCAGGGCTCTCCGCCATGATCTCGGCGACGGCCGAGCCTAGCCCACCAAGGATATTATGCTCCTCGACCGTCAGCACGATCCGAGATGTTTGCGCAGCCTCCAGCACGGCCGCCTCGTCCAGTGGCTTGATCGTGTGCATATCGACCAACCCCACCGAATGACCGGCCTCGTTCAGCGCCTCAACCGCCTGTTTCGCTCCATGCACTGCCATGCCACAGGCGATGATGGTGATATCCTTGCCGATGCCATGAACTTTGGCCTTGCCGATTTGGAAAGAGTCGTTGCGATCATAAACGACGGGATCGTGCCCGCGCCCGATGCGAAAATAGATAGGCAACGGATAAGTTGCCGAATGTCGCAACAATTGACGGAATTGGGCGCCATCTGCGGGTGAGATCACAGCAAGATCGGCAATAGCACGCATGGTCGAGATATCCTCGGTCGCGTGATGAGAAGTGCCGTAAAAACCCATCGAGATGCCGGTGTGATGGCCAATCATCCGCACCGGCTGAGCACAATAAGCTACATCCATGCGGATCTGTTCACAGGTTAAGAGCCCAAGAAAGGAAGCAAAGGTCGCGACATAGGGGATCATCCCCGTCGTGGCCATGCCCGCTGCGGCCGAAACCATATTTTGTTCCGAGATCCCGAACTGCACGAAACGATCGGGATGGGCTTCGGCGAATTTGACCAAGCCGTTGGAGTGCTGCAGATCGGCTGTTCCAGCAGCGACGGGATGACCCTCGGCAGCCAGTTCAATAAGCGTGTCTGCGAGAACAGAAAGGCTGGGAGCGCGGGAGTTCAGGTCGCGATACTGCCAGCTTTCAGGGGTCAGATCGGGTTTGGCGTTCATTGCGTGCCTCCGCTGATGCGGGTGTTCAAGATGGTTTGGCGAGCTTTCTCGCTGTCTTCGGGCGAGAGATAGCCAAGATGCCAGCCCGGCTCAGTCTCCATGTAGTCGACGCCACGGCCTTTCACGGTTTTTGCTATCACGCAGCATGGTTTGTCACGGTTCTTATCGGCCTTGACCCTGCGCAGCATCGAGGTCAGGGCGACAACGTCATGACCGTCGACCTCGTGCACCTCCCAACCGAAAGCGCGCCATTTCTCGGCCAATGGTTCGATGGCCATGACATCATCCACTTTGCCGTCCAGTTGGTAGCCGTTCCGGTCGATGATGGCGACTACATTGGACAGCTTGTGGCTTGCGGCCGAGATCGCGGCTTCCCAGACCTGCCCCTCCTGCATTTCACCGTCTCCGAGCATGACGAAGACGGTGAAATCAAGATCGCGCATCCGCCCGCCAAGCGCCATGCCAACGCCGTTCGACAGCGCGTGTCCAATGGAACCCGAGCTGAAATCAACGCCGGGGACTTTGCGCATGTCAGGATGATCCCCCAAAGGGCTGCCAAGACGGGTGTAGCTGTCCAGCCATTCCTCGGGAAAATAACCCTTGTCGGCGAGAATCGGGAAAAGCCCTACAGCTGCGTGCCCCTTACCCATAAGGAAACGATCCCGTAGCGGCCAATTCGGATCATCGCTGATCTTCATGACATCATAATAAAGAGAGGCGAAAATCTCGGCACAGGAAAAGACCGACGAATAATGCCCGACCTTGGCGATCTCGATCAGTCTGATCGTCTCCAGCCGGACGAAGCGAGCTCGATCTTCAAGCCTATCAATCTGCTCCGCTGAAATATCGGTGTTCACCGTCACGCTTATCCTCCCATGATCAGGGTTAGGGCTGCGGGCCGTCGCAGCTATTCCAAGCGATCTTTAGCCTTCCAATATCCTTTCGTCAAGCATCATGCATGATATATGATAATTGCATAGCTGGTAGCCAAACAGTTTTCCCAGAACCCACTTCTGAGGATCCGTAGCGTGACGACCTTGACCACTCTCCTCCAGAACCTGCGTTTGCTATGATGCGCGGCGACTTCGCTCCGCTTGGCGGGGCCCTTCACGACAGAATTCGGACGCTGGTAGCGTCCCCGCCATGACATCGTATCTGGCCGATCGTGTGACGCGTCTGAAAGCACAATCGGGGGTAAAGGACAGTTCTGTGTGCCAGCGGATGAAGAACTGGCCGCCTGACTGCAGCTAAAAATGAACCAACACATGCGACCAATGGGCATCGTTGCATCGGGTGTTGGCAGTTGGCCATAGATTCCGCCTGTCCAGTTGCCGGCGCGGTGCTTGCCGGAAGCGTCTGACTTAGCCTCCGTCTCAAGCATTGGGGAATGGCAAGATTCCGATCAGAAACCCTGCCACGCCAAGGTAAACTGACAAGGATAACGCCGAACTTCCTGCAAATCCCCAACACGGCAAATGCCCGGGCCCGAGGCTCTCTCCGCATGGATACCGAGATCAAGCTTGTGGGCATGTAATCCGCGCGCCCTCACATGAGTTGTTCCACTTCCGGCGCCGGCACGAAACGCCAATTCCTGCGCGGTCCTGCCATGACATTGAGGTAATAGAGTTCGAAGCCATAGGGAGCCCCACAGGGATGATGGCCACGCGGCACCAGCACCACGTCATGGTTCCGCACCGCCATCACCTCGTCAAGACTGCCGTCATCGGTATAGACCCGCTGCACGGCCCAGCCATCCACCGGATTCAGGCGATGGTAATAGGTCTCTTCCAGATAGGTGATGCGCGGAAAATCGTCCTCGTCATGGCGATGGCTGGGATAGCTGGACCAATGCCCGGCTGGCGTGAACACTTCGGTCACCAGCAGGCTGTCGCAGTAATCCTCGGCCTCCATCGCGATATTGTTGATATAGCGGGTATTACCGCCCTTTCCCCGCTCGGTCAGGGAAATGCCATCCGGTCCGATCCGGCGCGCTTCATGCCCCCCCCGTCCGGGGGCCGTGCAGACCGCGATGGTGCAATCACTCTCGGCCACGGCGCGCCACTCCGCACCATTGGGCACATAAAGGCAATGCGGCGGGGTCTTCTCGAACACATCCATCCGCTCGCCCAGCACACCCCAATCCCGGCCCGCGGCATGAAACGCGGCCTTGCCCTCGACCATGACCAGGATGACCTCGTTGCTGCCGGTCGCCTCCTCGGCGCTCTCTCCGGGCCGCAACCGGTAAAGGGAAAATCCCACGTATCGCCAGCCCGCATCCGCTGGCGTGATCTGGTGGGTCTTGCCGTGGCTGCCGAACGGTCTGCGCAGTAGCTGGCTCATCCTCGTCCCTTTCTTCTTCATCCAAATATCCTCGGGGGTGAATTGGCCGCAGGCCAAGAGGGGGCGCGAGCGCCCCCTCGCCCACGGTCACGCAGCGGCATTCCGGTCGAGTCCCGCAGTGACGGCCATCCGGCGCAGTGCATCATACCCCATGCGCTGGTAATGCAGGGGCTCGCGGATGGCGCTGTCCTGCTCGGCCTCGATCACCAGCCAGCCCTGATAACCATGCTCGGCGGCAATCTTCAGCGCCGGCTCGAAGGCGACACAACCCTCGGGATCGCCCGGCACAGTGAAGGCGCCCCGCTTCACTCCCTCGATAAAGCTCAGCCCCTCGGCGCGCACCTGCTCCATGACGGGTCGGCGGATATTCTTGCAATGGATATGCCCCACCCGGTCCATATGCTTCCGCGCCACCTCCGCCGGATCCGCGCCGCCGAACAGGCAATGCCCGGTATCCAGCAACAGCTTCACCTCGGGCCCTGCCGCCGCCATGAAACGGTCGATATCAGCAGAGCTTTCCACACAGGTCCCCATGTGGTGATGATAGCAGAAACGCATCCCCTGCGCGCTCGCGTGATCGGCCAGCGCATTGATCCCGGCCATGAAGCGTTCCCATTCACCATCCGACAGGACGGGGCGGTCATTCACTGGCACATCCGGGCGGCCATGCACGGTGTTCGAGCATTCGCAGACGATCAGAACATCCGTGCCCGCCGCTTTCGACATGGCGATATGCGCATCCATCGCGGCCTTCTCGGATTCCAGCGTCGAACCATCGGCAAGAATATTGGTCGAATGCCAGCCGCCGATAAAGCGCAGTCCGTAAGCGCCCAGGGCCAATTTCAACGCCGCACCCTCCGAGGGCATCTTGTGGCCCTTCTCGATTCCGTCGAAACCGATCTCGCGGCAATCGGACAGGCAGTCATCCAGGCTCAGATGATCGCCGATCGAGTGGTCGTCGTCATTCGACCAGGCAATCGGATTGGTGCCATAGAAAATCATCGCGTTTCCCTCAATTCGCAAGGCTCTGCCGTGCGGCATGGCCCAGATATTCGGCATAGGCCCGTTTCAGCTTCTCGCTGCCGGCCACCTCCGGCACGGCGACATCCCACCAATGGCCCGCCGCTTCCAGACCGTCGCCCGGCCCCGGCGCAGCGGTGGTGTCGATCACGATCACGGTCGGGATGTCGCGGGTTCGCGCCGCCGCGATCTGCGCCTCCAGATCGGGGATGCCCGTTGCCTTCACCGCATGAGCGCCCATGCTGGCGGCATGTGCAACAAAGTCGATCTGCGGCTGCGCCTCGACATTGCAGTGCTTGTAGAGATTGTTGAACTCTTCCCCGCCGCAGCCCTGTTGCAGCCGGTTGATACAGCCATAACCGCGATTGTCGGTCAGGATCACGGTAAAGGGGATGCGCCGCATCACCGCCGTCGCCAGTTCGGAATTCGCCATCATGTAACTGCCATCGCCCACGAAGCACAGAACCTCGCGGTCCGGCTGCGCCAGCTTCAGCCCCATCGCGCCCGCGATCTCGTAGCCCATGCAGCTATAGCCATATTCCATGTGATAGCCGCCCTGTGCGGCCTGCCAGAGCAGCTTCAAGGCGCCCGGCATCGTTCCGGCGGCACACATGGCGATACTGTCCGTGGTCGAGGCGCGCTGCACTGCCCCGATCACCTGCGCATCCGTCGGCAACTCGTTCCCCCCGGCAGGCGCGGCGCAATGTGCGTCCACCGCCGCCAGCCAGTCTGCGCGCGCCCTCGGATCGGCAGTATCGGCGCGGTAGTCGCCAAGCGCGTTGACCAGTGCCCTCAAAGCGGCCATCGCGTCAGCCACCAGCGACACTCCGCCATGCTTGGACGCGTCATAGGGCTGCACATTGATGCTTGCCAGCTTAGCCCCACCGAACAACGTCCGGGAGCCAGTGGTGAAATCCTGCAGCCGGGTCCCTATCCCGATCACCAGATCGGCCTTCGCAGCCAGCCGGTTCGCTGCCGCCGAGCCATCAACCCCCGCCGCGCCATAGTTCATCGGATGATCCTGCGGCAAGGCGGACTTTCCGGCCTGTGTCTCGATCACGGGTATGTTGAATCGGGTGGCGAACTTCGCCAGCGAATGTTCGGCCTGCGAATAGATCACCCCGCCGCCGCAGACGATCACCGGGGCTTTCGCCGCCCGGATCATCTCCGCAACCTCCTCCAACTCGCGCATATCCGGCTCGGGCCGACGGATATGCCAGACGCGCGGCGCAAAGAACGCTTCGGGCCAGTCATAGGCCTCGGTCTGCACATCCTGGCAGAAGGACAAGCAGACCGGCCCGCAATTGACCGGGTCGGTCATTGCGCGCAGCGCGCGCGGCAACGCGGTCAGCAGATGCTCGGGCCGGGTGATGCGGTCGAAATAACGCACCACCGGCCGGAAACAATCATTCGCAGAAACAGTGCCGTCTTCGAAATCCTCGACCTGCTGCAGGACCGGATCCGGCCTGCGGTTCGCAAAGACATCTCCTGCAATGAACAGCACCGGCAGCCGGTTCACATGCGCCAGCGCCGCCGCAGTCACCATATTCGTCGCCCCCGGCCCGATGGAGCTTGTAACCGCCATCGCCCGCCTGCGCGCACACCCCTTCGCATAGGCAATCGCGGCATGGGCCATTGTCTGCTCATTCTGCCCGCGCCATGTCGGCAGGTCATCGCCGATCCCGTGCAGGGCCTCGCCGATACCGGCCACATTGCCATGCCCGAAAATCGCCCAGACCCCTTCGATGAAGCGCTCACCCTCCCCGGTCATCTGCACCGAAAGCCAACGCGTCATGGCCTGAGCCGCTGTCAGCCGAACCGTTTCCCCCATCTCAAGCCCCTTCTTCTTCATTCAAATATCCCGGGGTGAATTGGCCGCAGGCCAAGAGGGGCAGCGCCCCCGCCTTTCTCTGCCAACCTCACGCTGTCGCCCGAATACGCGCCTTATCCCAGATCCCGCAAAGTCGCCCGTAACGCTCAGCCATCCGCGCCACGGCATCCTCGTCGCCGATCCGTCCGGCCAGCCAGTCCCGCGCCACCTCGCCGAAGATCGTCCGGCCCACGGCGAAGCCCCGCACCAGATCGAACCCGGCGGCGACTTCAAAGCTGGCCGCCAATTCGGCCTCCGGCGCGTCCAGTCCCAGCACCACGATGCCGCGCGTATGCCGGTCATGCTCCTCGATCGCAGAGATGGCATTGCTCCAGGCTGCGCGGGTCTTCAAGGGTTCCAACTTCCACCAGTCGGGATAGATGCCAGCCGCGTAAAACTGCCGGATCAGAATAGCCGTGGTCTGGTCATCCACCGGACCGACTTTCGACGGGATGATCTCCAGCAGAAATTCCAGCCCGTCCCTCCGTGCCGCCGTGAACAGACGCTTGACCGTGGCCTCCTGATCCGCGCGGGTGGCCGCATCGTCATCGGGATGGCAGAAGCACAATACCTTGACCACGTTCTCGCGCGCCCATTCCTGCAAGCCGCCGCAATCCGGCCCCAGTTCCGGCTCCAGCTCCAGCGGGCGCGAGCCCGGCCATTCGCAGGGCCGCCCTATCCACAGCCCCGTGCCAGAGGCCGCATGCAGCGCCCGTTTCCCGATGCGATTGTCGCAGAGAATGCCATAACCCGGCCGCCCGTCCGCGACCCGCAGCGCCGCCTTCAGGCACAATTCCTTGAAGGCCCCGCCCTTCTCGGGGGTATAGCCCTCCATGTCCTCAAGCTGAATGCGGTGATCGAAGGCGAATACTCGCATGCTGGACCAGTCGCCATGCCGGTTCGTGGCCCAGTGGATCTGCTCCAGCTCGGCGTCATTGCGCAAATCGGGGCGGATCACCCCGCGCTTGAGGAAGAATTCCAGTTCGGTCAGAGAGGGATAGGCCGGCGTGCAGCCATGGCGGCTGACCGCGAAGGCGCCGCAGGCATTGGCGTATTTCAGCGCCGTGGGCCAGTTCTCACCATCCAGCCAGCCCTTCAGCAGGCCCGAGAAGAACCCGTCCCCCGCACCCAGCACGTTGAACACCTCGATCGGGAAGCCCGGCCCGGTCTCGCCGTCATCGAGACTGTCGGGGATCGCGCCTTCGAAAGCCACCGCCCCCGCCGCCCCGCGCTTGCAGACCAACGTGGCATCCGAGACTGCCCGCACCGCGCGCAAGGCCGCCACCGTATCGGTCGTGCCGCCCGCGATGTGGAACTCTTCCTCGGTGCCCACGATCAGGTCAAAATAATGCAGTGTCGCTTGCAGCTTGGCCGTCACCTTGGCGCTTTCGACAAAGCGGCTTTCGCCCTCGCCATGCCCGGCCACGCCCCAGAGATTCGGGCGGTAATCGATATCCAGCGCCGTCTTCGCCCCGTGCTGCCGCGCCAGTTCCAGCGCCTTGAGCACTGCGCCCTCGGTGCGCTTATGGCTCAGATGCGTCCCCGTCGCCAAAACCGAGCGCGCCTCGGCGATGAAATCCTCGTCGATATCGTCCTCGCTCAGTGCCATGTCGGCGCAGTTCTCGCGGTAGAAGATCAGCGGGAAACTGTCCTCGTCGCGGATGCCCAGCAGCACCAGCGCCGTCAGCCGCTCGGGATCGGTCGCGACGCCGCGATCATCGACACCCTCACGGACAAGCTGCTCGCGGATAAACCGCCCCATATGCTCATCACCGACCTTGGTGATCACCGCCGATTTCAACCCGAGCCGCGCCGTCCCGCAGGCGATATTGGTCGGAGAGCCGCCGATATATTTGGCGAAACTCCCCATATCCTCCAGCCGCCCGCCAACCTGCTGGCCATAAAGGTCAACCGAACTTCGGCCGATCGTGATCACGTCAAGCGTTTTCATGCCGCCCCCTCTTCAGCCAAAGCGGTCAAGATGAAATCCATGCTCTGACGCAGCGCCGTCTCGGGATCGGCAGCGTTGTGAACCTCTTCCGCGAAGGGTTCGAAGGAATATGGGCCGCCATACCCGCCCGCCAGAAGCGCCCTGATCTGCGCGATATTCCCCAGTCTGTCGCCAGCATCCACCAAAACGCGATGCGCATCCAGCATAGCGTCCACCTCCACGCCCGGATCGGTCACACCCGAAATATGAACGAGGCCGGTACGGTTCGGGAAAACCTCGGCCTCGCCGGCAAGGTGGTGGTGAAACGTGTCATGCATCAACGCATAGGTGCCGTCTGCGCCAGCCTCGGTGATGGCGGAGATGGCTTCGGCCTTGTTGCGCATTGAGCTGATCGGAAACCCCAGAGGCTCGACCAGACCGGTCAGGCCCCGCTCATGCAGGATGTCTTTCATGGCGTCCAGCGCCCTCACCACCTCGGAATGCGGCACCTTGGTCCCATCGTTCAGCGGGCACATGACCAGCGCCCGGGCCCCACATTCCGCCGCATAGTCGGCCATTCTCTGCGCACGGTCGGGAAGATCCTCCGCCCACAAGTTGAACGGATACAACGCATTGATCGACAGGATGGTGATACCTTGGGCAATGGCCTCGGCACGGACATCGGCAGGTGTCATCGTTCCCAGGACATCCGGTATATCGTTGCGGATTTCTACCTCTGTGACGCCGAGCCCGCGGCACATGGCAAAAAATTCGGCCAATGGCAATTTCGGTGCCGAAATATGGTTGATCGCGAAACGCATGAGTCAGCCCTTGTCGTAAAGCGCCGGTCGGTCCGGCAGCGAGATGGGAATGATCTGGCCGGATTTCTCCTGCGCTTCGACGCAGGCATCCGAAGAAATTGCCGCGACATAGCCATCCCAGCTGGTTGGGCCAGCGGCGGTTCCTTTCGCGGCAGCGGTGACGAAATCCTGCAACTCGACATCGTAGCTGTCGATGAAGCGGTCCTTCCAATCGGTGAGGATCTCGCGTTGCAGACGCGCCGCCTTGCGCAGGGTAACCGCCATCGGGTCGGGTAGATTGACAAGCCCCTCCTCTCCGACCACCTGGCATTGGATGTCGTAACCATAGCGGCAATTGACAAAAATCTCGACGTCGATGCGGATGCCTTTGGCGGTTTCCAAAAGGACGATTTGTGGGTCTGCCACCCTGTCATGGGCGTGGCTGCTCTTGCGCGGAAAGACGACCTGCGCCGAGACGTAATCATCGTCTAGCAACCAGCGGAACACGTCGATTTCGTGGATCAGCGTGTCATGGATCGCCATCGGGGTGACGTATTGCTCCGGCACCGTGGGGTTCCGATGCGCGGCATGGACCATCAGCGGGGTGCCGATCTCATGATCGACAGCCTGTTTGAGCAGCCGGTACCCAGCATCGTAGCGACGCATGAATCCAACCTGAACCAGTCGCTTGCCATGGGCAACTTCGGCATCGACGATGCGAAGCGCACCTTCCGCGGTCGTCGCCAGCGGTTTTTCGCAGAAGCATGGTTTGCCCGCTGCAATCGCCGCCAGCACATATGCCTCATGCGTCGAGCCGGTCGAGCAGACCAGTACCGCGTCCACATCCTCGGCGGCGATCAGATCCTCGCCCTTCTCATAGAGTTTCGCTTCAGGCGCGAGATCGACCTGAACGGCCCGCGCCGAGTCCGGGTTATAATCGCTCAGCGCGACCACTTTGGCCCCGGCCAACACCTGCTGAATACGCCGCGTGTGATCGCGGCCGATCATACCTGTTCCGATAACGCCAATTGTGACGGTCATGTCCTGTGCCTCACTTGAAATATTGATCGACATAGCGCTGCATCTCGCTGCGCATGAATTTGCCCGACTCGTCGGCCTTTTCCTCCCACGCGAAGACGCAGGCGGTCATGACGCCATCAAAGCCGATCTCGGCCAGCGTGCGATAAAAGTCGTCCCACGGCACCTCACCCTGCCCGATATTCAGATGCTGGTGCACACGGGCCGACGAGCCCGGCGGGTTGATGATATAGCGCAGGCCGGAGCTGGCCTTGTGATTGAAGGTGTCAGCGATATGGACATGGGCCAGCACATCGGCGCATTCGCGCAGCATCGCCACGGTGTCATCTCCGAAATAGAAGGTATGCGGCGTGCAATAGAGGAACTTGACGCGCGGCGAGTTCACCGTGCGGATCAGATCCACCGAGGGCTGCAGCGTTTCCACCCAATCCTCGGGATGGGGTTCGATATGCAGGTTGATGCCCTCCTTCTCGAAGATCGGCACCAGTTCCTCCATCGAGCGCCACCATGCATCCTCGCATGCCTCGATCATCGAGCCGGTATGACAGCAATAGCAGGTGCCCTTGTCTGGATGCGGGCCGCGGCCGAACTCGCTGTTCATCGTATCGACGCCCAGTTCCACGGCAATCTCGATGGCGCGTTTCCAGTGACGGACGGCGGCCTTGCGCTCTTCCTCGTCATTGCTGGCCCAGCGATACATCGGCAGCAGGCTGGCAATACCGACATTGGCGTCATTCAGCGCCTTTTTGAAGGACTTGATGCGATCGGGAAATACGCGCGGCGCCTTGAACCATTCGAGGAAATCGGCGCGCGGGCTGAGTTCGATCCACTCATAGCCAAGCTCTGCCACCTTGGAGGGTAACTGGTCCAGCGACAGGTGACGGTGCATAAAGGGGTCGAGAGCGATTTTCATGATCTTGCCTTTAAGGTGTAGCGGACGGGCCGCCGGGTTATCGCCGGTGTTCCGCATGGTCGTGTACGGCGCGGGCGCAACCCGCGACCGGGTTACTTGTAGGCGTCGAGATTGTCGCGGGTGACAGGCTCGAACGGAATCCAGATATTGCTATCGGAGCTTTCGCCAGCGGCCATCCCGATCGCTGTCTGCAAGGACACTTCGCCCTGCCTTGTCGCGTTCTGATAGACCGTGACATCAAGATCACCAGCCTGCATGGCCGTCAGGCCGTCTAACGTGGCATCAATACCGGCGACAACGACATCATCCATCGGGATATCTGCAGCCTTGAGCGCGAGGATCGCACCGATCGCCATCTCGTCGTTATTGGCGATGACAGCATCGAATTCGATGCCGGAAGTCAGCCAGTTCGTCATCAGATCCTGCGCCTCGCCGCGCTTCCAGTTGGCGGTCTGCTCCTCGATCACCTCCATGCCCGAACATTCCGGCGTTGCGATGACGTCGTGAACATCCCGGGTTCTGGTCAGGGCCGCATGGTTTTCCAGCGGTCCCATCATGATCAGAACCTTGCCTTCCCCACCCAGCAATTCGCACACCTGCCTTGTCTGCATGGTGCCCGAGTCGACTTCGTTCGAGCCGACAAAGGACACACCCTCGGGAAGGTTGTCGATATCGCCCGGCGGGTGGTTCACATAAACCAGAGGAATACCGGCCTCGACAGCCGTTTGCGTGATCGCGGTAGTCGAGTCGCCATCCACCGGGTTCACGATGATCGCGTCATAACCATCGGCCACGAAATTCTGCACCTGGGCAAGCTGTTTCGCCACATCAAGTTGGGCATCCTCGACCACGACATCGACATCGTCGTGTTTTTGCGCTTCGGACGAAATGCCCTCACGGATAATGGTCAGGAACGGATTATCGAAGGCCGTCATCGAGACCGCAATGCGTGTTTCGGCGACCGCAGAACCTGCGACAACCATCCCGACACCGAACACCGCCAGCACGGAAAAGGCCTTTTTCGAGAATTGCATCATTCTCTCCTGTTGTTGACGGGTCTCACGCTGCGCTTTCATATTCCGGCTGCGTCTTGGCGCCGGTAATATATGCGACGACATCTTCGCCATCGGTGTCCTCTTTCCGAAGATTCGCGCAGATCCGACCCCTCCGCCAGACGACGATGCGGTCGCACAGGTCCATCACCTGCCGCATGTTATGGCTGATCAGGATCAATGGCTCGCCTGCCTCCTTCAAGGTCCGGATGATATTTTCCACCTGCGCGGTTTCCTGCACACCAAGCGCCGCGGTGGGTTCATCCATGATGGTCAGCTTGGAGTGGAAGGTCGCGGTGCGGGCGATGGCCACGCATTGCCGCTGTCCGCCGGACATGTTCTCGATGGTGTTGCGAATATTGGGGATTTTCACCCCGGTCTTTTCCAACCCGCGCTTCGTCGCCTCACGCATGCCCTTGTAATCGAGGATCGAGAACGGCCCAAGATTGAGCAGCCGCTTTTCCCGCCCGAGGAACAGGTTGTCCGGCACGTCGAGATGATCGGCCAGCGCGAGAGTCTGGAACACCGTCTCGATCCCGGCTTCACGCGCAGCCAGCGGTCCATCGAACTCGACATAATCGCCATTGAACCAGATTTTGCCCGCCGTCTTCTGCTCGACCGCGGTGATCTGGCGAACGAATGTGGACTTACCAGCCCCGTTATCGCCCATGATCGCCACATGCTCGCCCTTGCGGATCTCGAAATTGCAATCGACCAGGGCGTGAACACCACCGTAATGTTTGGTCAGACCTTCGGTGCGCAGGATAACCTCGCCCAGACCGGACTGCGGTTGCGGTGCCTCGGCACCCGAAATGTTGGTTTGCAGATCGCTTGACATGATATCCTCCTCAGGACCTTGCTGCCGCGCGGCTTTGACGCCACTGGTCCAGCACGACGGCGCCGACGATGATCGCGCCCTTGACCATTTCCTGGTAATAAGCATCCAGTCGCAGGAAGGTGAAACCCGATATGATGACGCCAAAGATCAGTGCACCCAGAACAGTGCCCAGGATCGTTCCGCGTCCACCGGCCAGGGAAATACCGCCGATCACCGCCATGGCAATCGCGTCCAGTTCATACATCACCCCCATGCCGGCCTGCGCGGTCAGGTTCTTTGCACTCAGCACGATGGCGGCGATACCCGCCAGCAACCCGGCGATGGCATAGACCAGGACCTTGTGTCGCGCGACATTGATACCCGACATGCGCGCCGCCGCCTCGTTCGAGCCGATTGCGTAGGTGTGCTTACCATAGACGGTATATTTCAGGATCAGGTAGAACAGGATCGCCAGGACCACGAATATCACCACCGGCATCATGCCCTTGCCGATGGCTGCATAGCCTTCGGTTGGAAAGGACACCGGCTGACCGGCCGTCCACCATTTTGCGACTCCGCGCGCCGAGACCATCATCCCCAGCGTCGCGATAAAGGGTGGAATCCTAGTATAGGCGATCAGCAACCCGTTGATCAGCCCTGCCAACAGCCCGCAGACCATCCCGACAAGCACCGGAATGATCACCGGCAGATTGACCCAGCCGCGGTCGAGAAAGACAGCGCGGGTGTTTTCGAGGCCGTTGATCTCGCCCACCTGTGCGAAGCTCATGGCGATCATCGCTGTCATGCCGACAACCGAACCCGAAGACAGGTCGATACCTCCGGTAATGATGACCTGCGTCACGCCAAGCGCGATGATCCCGATGATCGAAACCTGCAGAATGATGATCTCCAGGCGCGCCACATTGAATATTCCGTCAATATTCTCGCGCGTATTGAACAGGAAACTGTCATTCATCAGTATCCGACCGAGCAATTCGAACACGACGACGATCAGGACAAGTGCGATGGCCACACCTGCTTCTGCCGGCAGACCGCGCCTTGACTGATCAAAGCTCAGCCCTCCGACCCCGTGGGACGTATCTGACATGGTAATCCCCTCTTGCGAGACGCGTCTCGCCTGCCGATTCCGCGGGCGGCACCTTGCGCGCCGCCCGGATGCGAGGCCCCGCCTCAGTTACTCTGCGTGAACTCGGACATGTTCTCGGGCGTCACAAGCTGGAACGGCACGTACACCTTTTGATCCACCTCTTCCCCGCGAGAAAGCTTCAGCGCCGCATCCAGGGCACCGGAGCCCTGTCCGGCGGCGTCCTGAAACACGGTGACGTCCAACTCGCCTGCCGCCATGGCCAACAGCGCGTCCTGCGTGGCATCGATGCCGCCGACGACGACATCGTCCATGCTGATACCCGACGATTTCATGGCCTGAATGGCGCCAATCGCCATCTCGTCATTGTTCGAGATCACTGCGTCGAAGGGCTCACCCGTCGTCAGCCAGTTGGTCATCAAATCCTGCGCTTCGTCACGGTTCCAGTTGGCCGTCTGCTCGTCGATGATGTTCAGCGTCACGGCACATTTTCCCGCTTCGATCACATCATGGATGTCGGCGGTGCGCTGCACGGCGGCCTGGTTCGAAAGCTCGCCCATCATGACATAGACATTGGCCTCGCTCTTTCCAGCCTCGGCAAGCTGATCGCAAACCTCGATGGTTTCCAGCGTTCCGGACTCGCGCTCATCCGAGGCGACGAATGCCTGTCCCTCCGGCAGCGCATCGACATTGACCGGCTCGCGGTTGACGAAGACCAACGGTACCCCGGCCGCTTCTACCGCATCGGTCATCGCCTGCGTGGCCGAGGTGTCGACCGGATTGACGATGATCGCATCCACGCCGCTGGCGATGAAGTTGTTGATCTGGTCGAGTTGCTTGGCCACGTCGTTCTGCGCGTCCTCGATCTGGACATCGACGTCATCCATGCCATTGGCGAGATCCTGGATACCGTTCCGCAGAACGGTCAGGAAATTGTCGTCGAACAGCGCCATGCTGACGCCGATATTCTCGGCCGAGGCCGTTCCGGCCAGGCCGGCGACCAACGCGGTCGAAAGCAAAATTTTTCTCATCGTCTCCTCCAAACGCGACGCATGAGCGCCGTCGATGCCACGAGGACAAGCTCATCCTACCGTTGTAAGCGGCGGCAGCAGCCTGACTCTCACCATGTTGTTGCAGCAGGGTCTCCTCACCCGTGCCGATGGCATTACGATTCCCGATTTCGCTCAACCGGTCAATGAAAGGAGTCGTTCAAAACCATCATTCATGATGTAAAATGAAATTGAAATGAGGTAATTACCTCAGGAAGTCGCTTTCCGGAGTCCAGACCTGCGCGGGAAAGAACCGCTGGCCAGGTGTCTCGGCCATTCCCTTGTCCGATGTCGCGATGATCATACCGATCAGATCATCGGCGATCTGCTGCACCGGCGTTGACAAAACCACGCTGAGCGTCTGATCCTGCAGGCCCGCGCGCGATTCCGGAGTTAATTCATTGACGATCAGCACCATGTCACCGGGTTTGCGCATCTCTCGCACGGCCTGGATGGCGCCTTCCATGCCGCCACCTGCACAATAAAGCCCGACCAAATCGTCATGCCGCGACAACAGGTTGACCGTCGCTTCATATGTCAGCTGCCGCGTTTCGAGATTGATCTGGGTATCCAACAAATGAAACTCGGACGCGGATTCTCGGAAAAAGCTGCGGAACCCGGTTTCCCGCAATTCATGCCCATGGTAGCGCGACCCGCCGATGAACACCGCGACCTTACCAGGCCGTTTCGATAGGCCGGCGATGAACCAGCCCGCAATACGACCGACCTTGAGGTTATTAGTCCCCAAATAGCTTTCGCGCACACCCTGCGCGAAATCCGACAGTAGCGAATAGACCGGAACACCGGCTCCGCGCAGTTCCTGCACGGCGTGGGTGACCAGATGATGATCGATCCCCGTCGCGGCAACCGCGTCGACGCGGCCCCTGAAGCTGCGAAGGATATCCGAGATCTCTTCGGGCTGACCGGTTTCGGTGAAACGCGTCGTGACCTCGACCCGGCGCTGCATACAGGCGCGGGCCTGCGCTTCGAAAATCGCCTGCACGTCCTGATAGAAGGCATGGCGGGGCTTTTGCAGCAAAAGGCCCATGCGCAGCTCCGGCTTATCGGCCAGCATCCGGTGCCGGATCACATTTGCCCCGTGATACCCGATCTCGCCGGCGGCCTGATGGACGCGGCGCATGGTTTCTTCGCGCACATTCTGGCGGCCATTCAGCACCCGATCAACGGTCGCCGTACTGACTCCGGCAGCCTTGGCCAAATCGGCGATCGTCGGTCGGGTCATGATGGCCTCACTACGTAACACATGATGTAAATCATCAATCAGATGATGATCTATTGCAATATACCCGGCTACGGTCGGCAATTCTCGCGCGTGAAGATGGCAACCGGCGTGATTGTCTGACCCGGCGCAGGTTCAAGCCTTCCGAAGGCTCCGGCAATCGCCCTGACGGCGGCTTCGACCTCGAGCCTCGGATTCTGGTCGATCAACAGATCGATGGCTCCGGTCTCAAGCAATTTCCTGCGACTGTCGGTCAATTCATGGGTAATGAACAGGATGTCATTCAACCTTCCCTCGGCCCGCAAGGCATCGACCACCGGCC
The DNA here is from genome assembly GCF_028553805.1 of Paracoccus saliphilus. NCBI lineage: Bacteria > Pseudomonadati > Pseudomonadota > Alphaproteobacteria > Rhodobacterales > Paracoccaceae > Paracoccus > Paracoccus saliphilus. Next base: position 2,307,538 of record NZ_CP067140.1, read on the forward strand.
CCGCGCCCGCGCTTTGATTATAGATACCCCTGACCTCCGGCCACTGCCGCAGAGAGCGTCGAACGAGGCTGCCTGCCCTGTCACCCCGTTCCCCGCTTTCATGCACCGACACAATACGGCAATTCGGATAACGCTCCTGCAGCACCGCCTGAAACCCGGCATGGCGTTCCTGCTGGCCGATCATGGTCAAAAGACCAGCAATGACGATCAGATCGCCACCCGACGGTCCGAGCAGTCGTCCCATCAACTCACCGGCAAGCCGGCCCGAGCGATAATTGTCAGGGCCAATATAGATCGTGCCATGACAGCGTATATCGGTTGCCAAAGCCACAACCGGTTTACCCGTATCGACGAAGCGGCTCAGCACCTGCCCCAGTTTCTCGTCATGTGCGACACAGATCATCAGCGCGTCATGCGTCGCACCTAATTCATTCACCTTCCGGGCGGTTTCAGCGGGGCGCGACATGTCGACGTGAAACACTTTGATCTGCACATTGAACGGATTCGGCCCCCGGTTCTCCTCCTTCATGGCCCGCTTCAGCGCCGCGTGGAACGGGTTCGATGGCGGCTGGATGAAAGCCGCAACGCGCAATGTGCGCGCATCGCGCGGGTTCAGCGCGCGATCCAGCTTCAATCGGCGGGCTGTTGCGTAAACGCGCTGTTCCTTCTCGAAGCTGACACCACCGCGGCCATTCAGCACACGGTCCACGGTCGAAGCCGAAACTCCTGCCTCACGCGCGACATCCTGTGCGGTAGCCTTGCGCGCCATCGCTCACCTCTCTGAAGAAATTTCTTCAAGAATGGCGCTTGGCGGCAGCACTCGCAATCGCAATTCTACAGGCCAGGCTGCCACGAGGCGGAAGAGGAGGATTCCATGATCAAGCTTGCCTGTTTCGGCGCGGGCCGTATCGGTCAGATTCATGCGCTCAATGCGGCCGCGCATGCCGATGTGGAACTGGCCTATCTGGTCGATCCGATGACCGGTGCTGACCGCGATCTTCTGGCTGCGCGAACCTGCGCTGAAATCGCCGGATCAGACGAAGTCTTCGCAGATGACAGCGTGGACGGCATCATTATCGCCAGTTCAACCGGCAGCCATGCCGGGTTGTTGCAGCGCGCCGCCGAAACAGGAAAGGCCGTGTTCTGCGAAAAGCCGATCAGCCTGGATTTCGCCCTGACCGCCGATATCGTGCAGAAGGTGCGGGAGTCCGGTATTCCCTGTTTGATGGGTTTCCAGCGCCGATATGACAAAAGCTTCCGACAGTTGAAAGAGCGCATATCCTCCGGCGTCAGCGGGCGGCTGGAACAGGTGGTGATGTTCTCGCGCGATCCCGCGCCGCCTCCGCGCAGCTATGTCGAAACCTCGGGCGGGATGTTCCGCGACAGTTCCATCCATGACGCCGATATGGCGCGGCATCTTTTGGATGAGCCTATTGCAAGCGTTTACGCCGTCGGCTCCTGCCTGATTTCCGGCGAGATCGGCGCCGCTGGCGATGTCGATACGATCATGATCACCCTGACCACCCGATCCGGGCGGATGGCACAGATCACCGCCTGCCGTCGGGGGCCGATGGGCTATGATCAGCGGTTGGAGGCGCTTTGCGCCAGGGAAGTGCTGACGGTGGGGAACCAGCCGCAATCCACGCTGAGCGTCAGTGATCCGCTAGGATGCCGAGCCGCTCCGCCCGAGAATTATTTCCTCGAACGTTTCGCGCAGGCTTACGGCGATGAGATGGATGCTTTCGTCGCCTTGCTGCGTGACGGCACCCAGCCATTCGCCGGAATAGAAGACGGTCTGGAGGCGCAGCGGCTGGTCGAGGCCGCCGCCCAGTCCGCGCGGACGGGTGAGGCAATCGCTTTCGGGCCCGGTTGGGCCCCGGACCAGGGAGACTGAGCGATGGATTTCCTGCCCAAAGGGGTACACTTGGCGGTCAGTCCGCTATCCTGGACAAATGACGTTCTGGAGGATCTGGGTGGCACGACTCTGGTTGAAACCTGCCTGAAAGAGGCCGCGCAGGCCGGTTATCAGGGTGTTGAACTTGGGCGGCTGTTCCCGCGAGAGGTCGGGCAGCTCACACCACTTCTCGCGGCGGAAAACCTGGAGCTCGCATCGGGTTGGTATTCCGGCGAGCTCGCCTCGCGCAACCCCGCGGAAGAACGTGCCGCCGCACAGGCACATGCGTCGCTGCTGACCCAAATGGGTTGCGATGTCATGGTCTATGGAGAGGTCGCGATGATGGCGGGCGAGGCGCCATTGGATGAACCCATGTCACGGCGGCTGGTGATAGATGAAGCGGCCCGGCCTGCCTATGCACGGCGTCTGACGGAATTCGGCCGCTGGCTGCATGGTGAATACGGGCTGCGGCTGGCTTATCATCACCATCTGATGATGATCGCCGAAACATTGAGCGAGATCAGTGGTATCCTCGACCATGGCGGGCCTGAACTCGGACTTTTGCTGGACACGGGGCATGCCGCCGCTGCGGGCTTTGACTATGGCAGACTGATCGAGCGTCATGGCGACCGGATCGTGCATATTCATCTGAAGGATGTGCGAGATCGGGTCATGGACGATATCCGCGCGCGCGATGCCAGTTTCAATACCGGCGTCCGGGCAGGCATGTTCACCGTGCCGGGCGATGGCTGCATCGATTTCGCTCCTGTTGCGCGCTTTGTGCGCGACAGCGGCTATCGTGGATGGATGGTGGTCGAGGCCGAGCAGGATCCGGCCAAGGCGCCGCCGCTGCCCGCTGTTACCCAGGCGATGCGCCATGTCGAAACCCTATTCCGCCACATTTCCGGAGAGTTCTGATGACCAAGCAACAACTCAATGTCGGCCTGATCGGATCGGGCTTCATGGGGCAGGCCCATGCCGACGCCTTCCGCCGCGCGGGCATGCTCTACAAGGATCTGCCCGCCGTGCCGCGTCTATACAAACTGGCTGACGCCAGCGACCAGCTTGCCGCCGATGCCGCCACCCGCTTCGGCTTCGAGACCTGGACCGGAGACTGGCGGAAACTCGTGACCGATCCGAAGGTGGATGTGGTCGACATCACCTCTCCGAACGCCCTGCATCACGAGATGGCTTTGGCGGCGATTGCGGCGGGTAAGCATGTCTATTGCGAAAAGCCGCTTTCCGTGACGGTGGCCGAGGCCGAAGAGATGACTGCCGCGGCCAAAGCTGCGGGCGTCAAGACAATGGTTGCCTTCAACAACGTCAAGACACCCGCCGCGATGCTGGCGAAACAGATCATCGACGCCGGAGAGATCGGCACCCCGATGCGTTTCCGCGGCTGGTTCGATCAGGGGTTCTTCAACGATCCGGATCTTCCCTTTTCATGGCGCTGCACCCGCAAGGAGGCCGGGTCCGGGGCGCTCGGCGATCTGGGCAGCCATGTCATTTCGGTCGCGCAATATCTGATGGGCGATATTGAAAGCGCGATTGCGCAGGCGCAGACCTATTTTCCGACCCGCCCCCTGCCACAGGGTGCCGCGAACTACAGCGCCAAGGCCGATGCCGACGCCCCGCGGCGTGAAGTCGAGAACGAGGATCAGATCCAGACAATGATCCGCTTTGCCAGCGGCGCCGGCGGCACGATCGAGGCATCCCGCGTCGCGGCGGGCAAGGTGTTCGGTGTCTACTGGGAAATCTCGGGCACCGAAGGAACGATCATCATGGAGGGCGAGCGCTTCAACGAGCTGAAAGTCGCACGATTTGGCGATGACAAGCGCGACCGGGGTTTCAAGACGCTGCTCGCCGGATCACAGGTGCCGCAATTCGCAGCCTTCTTCCCGTTCGATTTCGGCGGCGGCGGATTGGGCTATTTCGACGTGAAGGTGATCGAGGTCCATGATCTGATCGCCGGTATATGCGGGCAGAATGGCTGTGACCCCGATTTTGCCTTTGGTCTGCAAAACATGCGGATCGCGGATGCAATGGAACGCTCGCTGCAATCTCGCGCATGGGAGACCGTCTGATGGCGTTTCCGAATGCCCTGCCCGCCTCGCGAATTCCCGACGCGATGCAGGCACCCGCGCTTCGCTGGGGCATCCTCGGGTCCGGCTGGATCGCCGAGCAGTTCATCCGTTCCGTCCGTGCCCATACGCGGCAGGAAATTGCAGCCGTGGGCTCCCGAAACCTGGACAAGGCCTCCGCCTTCGCCCGCAACTGGGGCATCACGCACGCATATGGCAGCTATGAGGAACTGGCCGCGGATGACAGCCTTGACGTGATCTATGTCGCCACACCACACAACATGCATCATGTTCATGTCCTGTTGGCGCTGAACGCAGGACGCAATGTGCTGGTCGAGAAGCCGATAGCGCTCGATCATGCGCAGGCTGCCGAAATGGTGGCCGTGGCCCGGCGGAAGAAATTATTCCTGTGCGAGGCGCTCTGGACCTATTTCCTGCCGAAATTCGATGTGCTGCAACAGATTTTCGATGCTGGAATCCTAGGTGAGATCAAGTCGGTTCACACGGAATATGGCGAATATTTCACCCGCGATCACCGCATTTTCAACCCGTCGCTTGCGGGCGGTCCGCTGCTTGATCTGGGAACCTACCCGATTTCACTTCTGTCAAAGCTTCTCGGACCGGCCGAGCAGATGGTCGGCTTGAAGCAGCAGGACCCAAGCGGTGTTCATGGGCAGCTCTCGATCGCCATGGCGAACGCGGCGGGAAATCAGGGCAGCATGTCGACGACCCTTTACGGCCTGACCCCGACAAACGCCGCCATCGTTGGCACAGAGGCGACGATCCGGTTCGGGTCCGAATTCAACCTCCCGGGCCCGTTCGAACTCATCTCGGCGAATGGTTCGGCAAGCCTGCATTATGCGGAACCCGCCGGTCGCCATTTCGAAGGCCTGTATTTCGAAGCGGCAGAGGTCGCGCGCTGCATCGCGGAAGGCCACATGGAAGCCGGTCAAAGACCGTTAGCCGCAACTTTGGAGATGATGCGCATGCTCGACGAGATCAGGCGCGTGCTTGATATCTCTTGGTCACAGTGAATTCGCAGGATTTTGATGATGGGCCGGATAGCCCTGCCTCCAACTGATATGCAATGCGCGTGTAATATTAATAGGGCAGTCGCGCGGATCTCACGTAGGTGATTTTGCCGAATTTTGCCGTAGATGTCGTCCAGCCTTCCGAGATGACTGAGCACCCCTGCCCTAGGCTTCAAATAAGCCGCTTTGTCGGCAATCCAGACCGAAACCCATCGAACCGAACGCCGATTACGGACTATTTTTCAGAATCATGAACTGAGATTGTCGGTTCAATGGCCTCTGCCCCCACGATCTCAGCCCAAACCTCGAACCCGTGCTGGAAGGCAACGATACCAGCTTCCGGCAAAACAATCTCTATCGCCTCCAGAATCTCTATCGGTGATATGCCGAGGTCCAGAGCCACGCGTATATGGCTTGCGATTTGTCCCTTGGGTGCGCGAAGAGCGGTCAGGCTATTGATAAAAATCAACTCTTTCGTGGCTCTGCTCAGATGGCGCTGATCCGTATAGGCCGCGGCAACAAGGTTGTTTGCGGCCTTCAGCACAGGCAGGTCGGCATTTGCCATCAGCTTGTGATATGGCAGTACATATCCGCGGGCTCGGGCGATTTTATCGATATATTCCTGTGCTTCTTCTCGATCCTGGCCGGGGCCGGCTTCCGGAATGTCAGACTTGGGATATCCCTTCTCGGGTTGATGATGTGATTGGAAAATGGCGGTCGATAATCTTCTGCATATTCATGACAGAATATCGCTTCCACGCGATCTCGGGCAAATTCATCCGCTGGGCTGAGATCCAGGGCAAAATTTCCGCCTTCAGACAGATAAGCAGCAATATTTGAGCTCGACATAATCCTCGATACCATGACGCGATCCCTCGCGGCCAAGGCCGGATTGCTTGATCCCGCCAAAAGGCGCGACCTCGGTCGAAATCAACCCGGTATTGACTCCCACCATGCCATATTCGAGCCTTTCCATCATTCGCCAGATACGAGACAGGTCTCGGCTATAGAAATAGGAAGCCAATCCGAATTCGGTGTCATTCGCTGCAGTCAGCACCTCTTCCTCGGTAGAGAATCTAAATACCGGAGCCAGAGGGCCGAAAGTTTCCTCGCGGGCGACCACCATATCGGCGGTAACATCACGCAGCACGGTGGGTTGAAAGAAGGTTCCACCCAATGCGTGCCGATCACCACCCACAATTGCCTTCGCCCCCTTGGACTCGGCATCAGAGATATGGTGACATACCTTGTCCAGGGCGGTATCGCTGATGAGCGGGCCAATCGCGGTGCCTTCGGCAAAACCGTCACCAACCGGAAGTGCGTCCACTGCAGCAGCCAACCTCTCGATGAAGGTTTCATAGATCGCGTCCTGCACGTAAATCCGGTTGGTGCAGACACAGGTCTGACCGGCATTGCGGAACTTGGACAGGATTGCTCCCTCAACCGCCGCATCCAAATCCGCATCGTCAAACACGATGAAAGGCGCATTCCCGCCCAGTTCCAGGGAAAGCTTCTTGATCTGATCCGCTCCCTGACGCATCAGAATGCGGCCGACATTTGTCGAGCCGGTAAAACTGATCTTGCGCATCTTGGGGTTTTCGCTGAACTCCAACCCGATACCGGCGCTGTCCGTTGCGGGTAATACTGAAAAGAGACCGGAAGGAAGCCCGGCTTCCTGTCCGAGCTTGGCCAGTGCCAGTGCCGAAAGCGGCGTCTCTGCTGCCGGTTTCACCACCATGGCACAGCCTGCGGCCAAAGCGGGCGCAGCCTTTCGAGTAATCATGGCATTGGGAAAGTTCCAGGGCGTGATGGCTCCGACAACGCCAACTGGCTGCCTGATAACCATGATGCGCTTGTCACGCTGGTGTCCGGGGATTGTTTCACCGTAAACGCGCTTTGCCTCCTCCGCGAACCATTCGATGAAGTTGGCTCCGTAAAGAACTTCGCCCTTGGCTTCAGGCAGGGGCTTTCCCATCTCTGCAGTCAGAATTGCCGCGAGATCGTCGGCGTGAACAATCAACAGATCGAACCAGCGGCGCAGAATTTCTGCGCGCTCCTTACCGGTCCGGGCAGCCCATTCCTTTTGTGCGACAGCGGCAGCGTCAATCGCGTGCCGAGCGTGCTGCCTTGAGCAATCCGCCACCTCCGCAAGCACTTCTCCTGTCGAAGGATTCTTTATCGCAAAACGGTTTGATAAACTGATCCATTCGCCGGCGATAAAGGCGTCATTGATCAGCAGATCGGCACGGGACAGGTGCAGCATTTGCTTTCTCCGGAAGGCATGAAACAAGGGCGGACGCGATCTACCCTTGCATGGTGTTTTCAAGGTATTTTAACCGCGCAGATCGTCATCAAGCGCCGTACCGTCCGGCGCAAAACCACCATGAGCGATCTCGGCGCTCGGATCCTCCATCAATGATTTCAGAACCCCGACAGCCATGAGCACCACGAGAATCGAGGTCGGCAGGGCTGCGGCAATGGATGCAGTTTGCAGCGCTCCCAATCCACCTGCCATCAGCAACACGGCAGCGACAAGTGCCTGCGCCCCTCCCCAGATGATGCGGTACCGCTTTGGCGGATGCGGATTGCCCATGGAAAGTATCGTCGTCACGACGAGCGTTCCGGAATCCGAGCTGGTGATGAACCAGGTTGCAAGCAGCAAAGTCGCCAAAGCGGATATGACCCAGGTCAGGGCACCCCCGCCTGCCAATCCGTCAATGGTCCCGAACAGCGTGCCACCCAGATTCCAGTTGTTGACCATCTCGATCAGCCCGGCGGTGCCGACACCATCCACCGCATTCATCTCGATAAACAGCGCGTTGCCGCCAAAGATCGATATCCAGATGAAGGCCATCGCGGTCGGAACCAACATGGCGCCAAACATGAATTCACGAATGGTGCGGCCCTTCGAGATCCGGGCAATGAACATGCCGACGAAAGGCGCCCAGCTCAGCCACCACCCCCAATAGAAGATGGTCCAGCCGCCCTGCCAGGCGGCATCACCGGGCTCGGAAGCCGTCCAGAACCCCATCGGCACGAAATGCGTCACATAGGCTCCGAGCGAATTCAGGAAGAAACCGACAAGCCATTGGGTAGGCCCTGCGAAAAGGAAGAACAGGATCAGCGCGATCGTCAGGATGATGTTCCATTCCGACAGGATCTTGATTCCCCGGCCAATACCGGACACCGCGCTCAAGGTAGCAACGACGGAAACCCCCAGGACCAATAAGACCTGCGTCAATATTCCTGAATCGACGCCGAACAATACATTCATGCCCTGCGCCATTTGGGTTGCTCCCAGGCCGAGTGAGGTCGCAATGCCGAAAACTGTGCCGAAAATCGCCAGCAGATCCACCGCATGCCCGGCCGGGCCATAGATCCGGTCGCCAAGGATCGGGTAGAGCGCGGAGCGGAAGGTCAGCGGCAGTTTCTTGCGAAAGGCGAAATAGCCCAAGCATAGCCCGGTGATCGTATAGATCGCCCAGCCATGCAGACCCCAGTGGAAATTGGTTACCCTTACCGCGTCAACCGCGCGCTCGGGCGTCAGCCCGGTATGACCCAGCCTGTCTGCAAAGGGATTGTTGGGATAGCCCCACCCTGCCGAATTGTCGAAATAGAACAGTGGCTCGGCCACGCCGAAGAACATGATGCCGATCGACACCGAAGCGGAAAACAGCATCGCGAACCATGAAAAATTGCTGAACTCGGGGCGGCTGTCGTCATCGCCCAATCGGATCGAGCCAAAGCGACTGAACATCAGAAACAGGCAGATGAAGAACAGGACGACGACCGAGCTGATATAATACCAGTTCAGTGCGCTCTCGACCCAGGAGCGGATCGAGCCGTATAGCTTTCCCGCCAGTTCGACATTGAGGACGGTGAAAACGACGAATGCCGCAACCATCGCCTTGGATGCGATGCTCATGCCATTGTGCAAGCCTTTGAAGGGTCCCTTGTCCGAAACCATCCGGTCTTTGGGCGGAGCCCCGGTGTCCTGTGCCATTTCTTGTCTCCCTGTTATGGGACCGGGCACGGTGCGGGATGCGCCGGACCACGGCCGTGGACGCGGTGAGGTTCAGCGCATGATGAATGGATCCGGGATCGGCTCGTCGCTGGTTCGCAGCCAGACGGATTTGACGCGGGTGTAATCGAGCGCCGCCTGCAAACCACCCTCGCGGCCATGCCCGGATAGGCCGTGACCGCCGAAGGGAACGATGGGACTTACTGCCCGATAGGTGTTGACCCAGACGATACCGGCACGAATGCCGCGGATCATCCGATGCGCGCGGGTCAGATCGCGGGTGAACAACCCCGAGGCCAGCCCGAATGCGGTGTTGTTGGCAATCTCGAGCGCCTCGGCCTCGGTATCGAATTCGAGGACCGAGAGAACGGGCGCAAAGAACTCGCTGGTCACGGCGGGCGCTTCGGGGGCATCCGAGCAATCCAGAATCGTCGGCGGGAAATAGAATCCCTCGCCCTTCGATATCGCCCCACCAGTTACAATCCGGGCACCTTGCCTCACCGATGTCGCGATCAGTTCTGCAGCATGATCGCGTTGACGCTGCGTGCAAAGCGGGCCGATCTCGGTCACCATATCATCCGGCGCTCCGATCACGATCTTTTCAGCTTTTTCCTTCAACCGGGCCAGGAATTCTTCCTTGATCGAATTCTGCACCACGAGGCGCGACCCCGCGACACAGCTTTGCCCGGTCGCCGCGAAGATGCCCGCGATCTGGGCGTTCACGGCGCTTTCCAGATCGGCATCCTCGAAGACGATGAAGGGCGACTTCCCACCCAGTTCCAGCGAGGTCGAGGCAAGGTTTTCCGCTGAATTCCTCACGATATGGCGGGCGGTCGAGGGACCACCGGTAAAGGCGACATGGTTCACCTTGGGATGGCTGGTCAGCACCGAACCGCATTGATCGCCGAAGCCGGTGATGACATTGAGTACCCCCCTGGGAAATCCCGCCTGATCGAAGATGCGGGCAAATTCCAGCATTGGCGCTGGAGCGTCCTCTGAGGCTTTCAGCACCACGGTGCATCCCGCGGCCAATGCCGGGCCGATCTTCACGGCGGAAAGAAAAAGCTGCGAATTCCATGGCACAATGGCGGCAACAACTCCGATCGGTTCGCGGCGCAGCCAGACCTCCATGTCGGGTTTGTCCACGGGCAGATGCGTCCCTTCGATCTTGTCGGCGAGACCGGCATAATAGCGGTAATATTCCGCGACATAAGCAATCTGGGCACTGGTCTCGCGAATGATCTTGCCGGTGTCGCGGGTTTCAAGCTCTGCCAGTCGCCCGGCATTCTCGGCCACCAGGTCCGCCAGACGATACAGCAACCTGCCACGCTGACTTGCTGCCATTCCCGACCATTCGGGTGAGAACAGGGCACGCTCCGCCGCCTCAACCGCGCGGTTTACGTCATCAACACGGGCCTCCGGCATCAGCGCCCACGGACGTCCTGTCGCGGGATCGATGCTTTCGAACTGGGCGCCGCCGCCGGAAAATTCGCCGCCGATATAGTGCTGGAATTTCTGCATTTCGACCTCCTATCGAAAAGCTGGCATCACCTCGGCGATGAAGCGTTCAAGCGATGCCTTCTTGCGTTCGAAGGACATGCCGGAATCGATCCAGAACGCGTATTCGTCATAACCGAGCGCCTCGTAGCCCTTGAGCCGTTCGATGACCTGATCGGGTTGAGCTATCACCAGGTCGCGTTCCATCGCGTCAGGCGTATAAAAGGGATGCGCCGCGATCTCCTCGTCCGACAGAGGCGCGATCAGGCCTTGGCTGGTCTCGCGCTTGTTCATGAACCAGGCGCCGAAATAGCAATAGAAACGGTTCAGTTCCTCGGTAGCCCGCTTCAGATCCGCTGCGCTATCGGCAACGTAAGTATGCAGCAAAAGCATGATCTTCGGGCGGGGACGGTCGGCGAATTTCGCGCAAGCCTCGTTGAACTTGTCCATCAGCTCGGTGATTTCCCCGTCGCCTCTCCACAGCGGCGTGACCTGCACGTTGCAGCCTTGCGAGACGGCGAATTCGTGGCTGTTGGGATCGCGGGCAGCCACCCAGATCGGCGGGCCATCCGGCTGCACCGGCTGCGGCGAGGAGGTGGTCTTGGGGAATGAATGGAACTCCCCCTCCTGGGCGTGATCACCTTTCCACAAGGCCTTCACCGCCGGAACCAACTCCCGCATACGCTGCCCGGCCTCCCACGCCTCCATGCCGGGCATCAGGCGTTCGTATTCGAAGGTATAGGCACCACGGGCGATGCCTAGTTCCAGTCGTCCATCGGTGAGGATGTCGGTCATCGCCGCTTCGCCCGCCAGCCGGATCGGGTGCCAGAAGGGCGCGACCACCGTGCCGGTGCCAAGGCGGACATTCTTCGTGCGCCGCGCAAGATCGACCAGGTTCAGCATCGGGTTCGGCGCGATGGTGAAATTCATCGCGTGATGCTCACCCGTCCAGATCGCATGCATGCCACCCTCATCGGCGATCCTGCACAGCTCGATGAATTCCTCGTAGAGTTGCCGCTGATCCTGTTCGGGCGAGATACGTTCCATATGCGCGAAAAGGGAAAACTTCATTGCGATCCACTCCCTGCGGCGATGGGGCGAACCTTGCCGCTGACCTGATTGCCGTAATAGACGCCGAAATTGCCGATCCGGCTTTCCGCTGCGAAACGCTTCAGCATGGTACGCATGGCCGGGTCCGCGATTTTCGCCAACACTGAGGGCGTCAATGCCTGGAAGGTCCCGCGCCCGGATACGGGTTCGGCCGACTGGCACAGGAAGGAAATATGCTGGCAACCCGCATCGGCATCCTCGTAGACGGCGTAGATGAAACCCGGTTCGGTCTCGACCCCAAACTCCGAGATCAGGCGAACAAGCGTTGCCGAAACGCCCTGCTTGCCAACCCTGGCGAGCGGCAAAGTCAGTTCGCCGTTGTCATTCTCGACCAACAAGACTTCGCCCTGATACTCGATCAGCGCAGCCACCATCAAATCCGCCTGTTGTCCGAGAGCCTGCGCTTCCATCGCCGGGGTGACATAAGCCCCGCGCGCATAACCTAGGCCAGGGGCGGGAGATTCATCGAAGGCCTCGACCTTGCCGATGAGGATGACATGGTCGCCCGCCTCAACAAGCTTATGCCGGGAGCAGTCGAACCACGCTGACACGTCATCGAGAATTGGCGCGCCGAAGGGGGCGTCGCGCCAGGTTACGTCCTCGAAACGATCCTCGACCGGGCGGGCAAAGGTATTGGAAATATGTTTTTGTCCCTCCGAAAGGACATTGACTGCGAATCCGGACGCCTCGGCGAAAACCGCCCGATTGCGCGACGAGTTCGCTAGGCAAACCAGCACCAGTGGCGGATCGAGCGACACCGAGGTAAAGGAATTCGCGGTAAACCCTACCGGTTTCCCCTCGGGATCCTTGGTCGTGACAACGGTTACACCGGTCATGAAGGTTCCGAAGGCGTTGCGCAGCGCGCGCGGATCGATAGCGTTCATGTCATCTCCTCCTGTCGCTGATGTATTGAGCCAGTGCCGCAACTCGCGATTAACCTCTTCCGCACTGGTCAGGTTGATCATGTGGCGATGCCCTTTCATGATCACCGCATGACCATGTTGCGCGGCGGCGGTCATGGCGTGGGACATTCCCGGGGTCGAGTTCGGGTCGAGTTCGCCGGTCATGGCCAACAACGGACAGGCGATATCGCCAAACCTGTCGGCATAGATCCGGTCTCCGCAAGCAAAGGCCGAATAGGCTGTCGCATAGCCTTGTAGATCGACCGTCCGCAGCCAGCCTGCCACCTTTTCTCTCGCTGACCGGACGTCATCGCCGCTTCCGAACCAGCGAGCCAGCGGCGTTTCCAGATCCACCATGCCCGCCCGTATCTCGGCGGCACGCGCTTCGACGGCGGCGCGGGCGGGTGCATCGCGGCAGAACACCCCGTTCAGCAGCGCCACCCGGGTGACCATTTCCGGGTGGGTCACTGCATAACCGGCTGCGATCAGCGCCCCCATGGAATGCCCGGCCAGACTAACCGGCCCCAGATCAAGCGCCAGCAATGCGGCATGCAACCAGTCCACGAAATCCGGCAAAGCTGCGGACTCGGGCAGGAGTCCACTGCCGCCATGCCCCGGCATATCCAGAGCGATCACGTGATGGCTGTCCGACAAGGCGGCAATCTGCGGCTCCCATGCCGCCGACTGCATCCCGACCCCGTGGATCAGCACCACGGGAGCGCCTTGCCCCGCCTCGTGCCAGGAAAGCCGGCCGTATGAATCAGACAGATGCAGGGTTTTCAACATCATGCCCCAGTTCCTTCAGATCCTGGTAACGATCACCTATCCGGTGATGCGGCCGCCCACCCACTGATGCGCCCAGGGCAACCACGATCTCATCCGGTCCGGGGGCATCCGCCACCGAAAGCTGGATTGTCAGGTAGTGGCTGCGACGACCGCCATCGTTCTTGTCCATCAGCGGGATTTGCAGCGGCGCATTAGCTGGACCGCGCGTATTGGTGAAGGCAAGGTAGGATTTTGCCCCGACCGCCTCGCGATAATGATTGCCGAAACGCAGCGTATGGATCAGCGCCGAAGCGTGCTCTACCTCGCCATTCACGCCGACAATGGCAGATTTTCCATATCCCTCCACCTTATCTCCGCCACCTGCGGCATCAAGGATCATGCCGGTCAGCAATTCGCCCAGTCCTGGTGCACAATCGAGGATCCCAGGCCGAAGATCCTCGACAAACCCCTGCCCGGCCCAGGGGTTCTCGATGACGGCAACGGCCGCGATCATCTTCAGTGGCACCGGGGCAGCCTTGCCACCTTCAATCAGGGTCTCTTCGACATGCAGCAGCGTTTTGCGAATCTTGGCGGGCACGATCACACCTCTATTTTTCATATTACTGTCTTATGGTATACAATCATATAGTCTGTCAATCAATGCTTGTTTGCTTCACCCCGTACTGGTATTCGACGAGCATGGAAAACGCCCCTCTCAGCAAGATCGACAAGCCTCCCGCAACCCTGCGAGACATGGTTCAGGAGCGGATGCGCGAAGCGATCATCGATGGTCATTTCAAGCCCGGCGAGCGGCTGATCGAACGAGTCATGTGCGAGCAGCTCGGCGTCAGCCGGACAGTCATTCGCGAAACGATTCGATATCTGGAAGCGGAAGGGCTGGTGGAGTACCTGCCCCATAAGGGCCCGATCATAGCCCGCATGAATTGGAACGAAGCGCGTCAGATCTATGATATCCGACGCATGCTCGAAACCGCAGCCGCCACGACCTGCGCCTCCAACATGACGCCGCAGCTTGCCGGGCAGCTACAGGCGGCACTGGCTGATCTGAAGCAAAGCTATGGTGAAAAATCTCCCGGCGCATTGTTCAGGGCGACCGCGAGTTTCTACCAGGTCATTTTCGAAGGTGCCGGGCACAGCGTTGCCTGGGAAATCGTGCAGCGGCTCAATGGGCGTATCTCGCGGTTGCGCATGATGACCCTGTCCAGTTCCGACCGCAAGCAGCCGGGGCAAGCGCATATGAAGGCGATCTGCGACGCTATCGTCAGCGGTGACCCGGAAGCCGCCCGCCAAGCAGTCAACCGGCATCTGGACGACGTGACTACGATCGCCGAACACCTGCTTGCAGCCGAAGACCTGGAGAGCTGATATCGATGGCAAAAGCCTACTGGATCGCCAATGTCACCGTGACCGATCCCGAAAGATACGCGAGCTATCAGGCCCTCGCCGTGAAAGCCTTCAGCAAATACGGGGCACGATTCCTGGTTCGCGGCGGTCTTGCAGAAACACTCGAAGGAACCGCTTGGGAACGCCACGTGGTGATCGAATTCGACAGCAGGGAGCAAGCCAACGCCTGCTACAACTCTCCCGAATACCGCGCCGCGAGGGGTGCCCGAAGTGACGCCTGCATCGCCGATATAGCCATCATTGACGGGATGTGATCCGGCGCTGGCCTGCCGCTGCGTTATTCCGATGTTTCTTTGAATATGGTAGATCGGAATGCATGCCATATTGTCTATCAATATGAATGTCTGCTCGCGATTTGGCGGGTAGACCAGCATATTGTAGAAGCGCAAGAGTTCGTAACCCAGGCAGTCATATGACGATTTCCTCCTCGGCCAAGGGACAGCGTTTGCGTGTTCCACGCCCCACCAGCCTTCGGGATCATGTCCAGGAGACGCTGCGCAGCTCGATCCTCAACGGAGAGTTTCAACTGGGAGAACATCTCGTCGAGCGGGAGCTTTGCGAGGCGATGGGGGTCAGCCGGCCTCTTTTGCGTGAGGCGCTTGTTCATCTCGAGGCGCGCGGCCTGATCGATCGGATTCCCGCGCGTGGTTTCGTGGTCGCGCAGCCCTCCATCGATCGCGTTGCCGCGCTTTACGAGCTTCGCAGTGCCTTGGAAGGGCTTGCGGCACAGTTCTTTGCGGAACGCGGCGCCGAGGCGGATATCACATCGTTGAAAGCCCGGTTCGGCGAACTTCGCGCGCTCATCGACAAGCCGGAATTAAGCAGTGTCCGGGCCGCCACATCCGCCTTTTACGATATCCTCATGGATCGATGCGGCAACCCGGAAATCCGAACCGTGCTCGAGCCGGTTCTCGACCGCATCGCCTTCCTGCGCACGCAGTCGATGACACGACCGGGGCGGCTTGGTCAGAGCGTGGCGGAAATCGGAAAGATCGTCCAGGCAATCGAGGCACGCAATGTTGATGCAGCGCGTATCGCCAGTGAGGCACATATTGCCGCTGCTGCTGAATCCGCGCTGATACGCCTTCGCGATTTTCCACAGGACTGACCGAATATATCGGGGCTCACGCCTGAGCCTGTCAGGCCCGACACCAAGTCGCATCCGTCTTCCAGCTTGCATTTCGACAGATTGTATGACAATCATACCGTCACACAATAATGAGGCCGTAAATGCTTGATGCCCGATGGGATCAGACCGCATACGATCTTCATGGCTCCGCGAATGCACCATCGCTTGTGCTGATTCATGGACTTGGACTTCATCGGGGGTTGTGGCGAAGATTTTTGCCCGCATTATCGGCGCGCTATCATGTCCTGACCTACGATCTTTACGGGCACGGCAAGAGCGGTGCCTCACCTACAACTACCTCGCTCGACCTTTATGCAGAGCAATTGCATGGGCTGATAAGCCATGTCGGGCTCTCGTCAGCCACGATAGCAGGCTTTTCACTTGGAGGGATGATCAACCGTCGTTTCGCGATGACATATCCCGAGATGACAGATGCACTGATCATCATGAATTCCCCACATGCACGTGCTCCGGATTGGCAGCGCAAGGTCGAAGCGCAGGCCGAGCAGAGCGCAGATGGTGGACCTGCGGCAACAATTGACGCGGCGCTTTTGCGTTGGTTCACGGAGGAATTCCGGAATCGCAGCCCCGAATCAGTGGAAGAGATCAGGGAATGGGTTCTGTCCTGTAATGCCGACAGCTATGCGCAAGCGCGTCGGGTTCTGGCGTTCGGCATCAAGGAGTTGATCGCACCACAACCGGCCCTGAACACGCCGGCGCTGATAATCACCTCTGAACACGACATCGGCAGCACGCCGGCGATGGCCCGGGCCATGAAATCGGAAATGCCGAATTCCCGATTACATGCGGTTCCTGGGCTCAAGCATCTCGGGCTCGTGGAAAAGCCCGATCTCTTCATATCCCCGATACTGGACTTCCTTCGCGGCCAAACAAGTCAGGCGGAAATTCAACCAGATGAGGAAACGTCCAATGACGGCTGAAACGGAACAGGAAACACCGGTCCTGCTGGATTTTGTCTTGCGGGTAATCGGCCTGGGGCTTTTCGTATATATGGCCTATGCGACCCTGTTCGGTCCCTACAAGACGACAGTGGTTCACTTGGCGATCTTCGCGGCCGCCACCTTGTTCATCGCATTTCTTGCCCGCCAGAGGTCCCAGAAACCCTTGTTGCGGAAAGGACAATGGGGGCTGGATATCCTCGCCGCGGCAATAGCCGTTATCAGCATGGTCTATCTGGTCATCGAATATGAACGGCTTCTAAACCTCTGGGGCGCAAACTATCTTACCTCCCTGGACGTCTGGATGGGGCTTGCGATGGTTGCTGTCGCCCTTGAAGCGGCCCGGCGGCAATCGGTGGTTCTGGCCCTGCTCGGACTGGCAAGCGTTGCCTATATGCTCTGGGGCAATCATCTACCGGGTGTGTTTTCGCACGCCGGAATGGATATCCAGCGCTTCACCTATCTCGTATCCTATACCAGTGAGGGATTGTTCGGCACCGGCCTGCAGGTCGCCGCCACCTATCTCTTCATGTTCATGCTGTTCGGGGCAACCCTGCAGGCCACGAAAACCGGCGATTTTATCATCAATCTCGCGAATGCCGCGCTCGGACGTCAAACTGGCGGCGCGGCGAAGGGCGCCATGGCTGCCAGCGCCGGGCTTGGCACCATGGTGGGCAGTTCCGTCGGGAATGTCGTTGCCACCGGCACATTTACCATTCCGCTCATGATCAAGACCGGATTCCGCCGCCATGTCGCCGCCGCGATCGAGACCAATACTTCGGAAGGCGCTCAACTGGTTCCGCCGATCATGGGGGCGGCCGCCTTCATCATGGCGCAGATTACCGGTATCTCTTATGCGACCATCGCCATGGCTGCGATATTGCCGGCAATCTTGTATTACCTCTCCCTTTACTGGGTGATCCATATCGAAGCCCTGAAAGAAGGGCTGCATGGCATGCCGGAAAGCGAAATTCCGTCCGCCCGTCAGGCTATGCGCGATGGGTGGCATCTGCTTATCGCCCCGGCATTGCTATTCTGGCTGCTGATCGTGGAAAGCTTCACGCCTGCCTATGCCAGCCTCATTTCCCTGGCTGTGGCTCTGGTTGCAGGTATGGCTCGTGCGTCAACACGCATATCTTTGGCTGAATTACTGTACCAGTTCGATATAGGTATCCGTCAGGCGGCCGGGATTACCGCGCTCATCGTTTCAATCGGCATATTGCAGGCGGGGATTGTCTCCACGGGGCTGGGTCCTCGTCTTACCGAAATCATTCTGGCCGTGAGTGATGGCTCACTGCTTGTCACGGCATTCCTGGCAGTCATTGCCGCGACCCTTCTGGGTATGGGTATGCCCACGCCCATCGCTTACCTGCTGCTGGCAATGTTTGCCGCACCGGCCCTGATCACCGCGGGCGCGCCGAAGCTCGGAACGCATCTGTTCCTGTTCTACTTCGCGATCAAATCCGGCTCGACCCCTCCGGTCGCGCTGGTCGCGGTTGTCGCCGCCGGTATCGCGAAAGCGAACTGGTGGAAAACGGCCGTCACCGCTTTCGTGCATTCCCTGCCGGGCTTCATTGTGGCCTTCATGTTCCTGTATTCCGACGCACTTCTGTTGCAGGGCAACGCGATTCAGATTGCGATGGCAGCCGTCACGGCAGGCGTCGGAGTTTTTGCAATGGCGGCTGGCATCCAGGGCTGGTGCGGTGACTGGATCGGTTGGCCGGAGCGGGCGGTACTGGTGGTCGCTGCGATTGCGCTGATCGATTCCGGCTCCATAACGGATCTCGCCGGTCTTGCGGTCGTCGGAGCTATTCTGGCCCTTCGGCTCGCGCGCAGAACCCCCAGAAAACATGCTTAGCAAGCTAAAGATCCAACAGAGGAGAAACCCATGAAACTGACTACATCACTGGCAACGGTCTTGACCGGCATCACCATTTTATCGAGCCCTGCATTCGCGCAAGACCAGATCTCGATCGGATCGAGCTCATCCGGTTCAGGACCCTACGTGAATGGGGCATTGATGGCCGATGTCGCCAACAAAGCACAGAGTGATTACAGGTTTTCGGTTCAGACAAGCGGTGGTTACAAGGACAATCTTGGCCTTGTGCTGAACGATGATGTCGATATCGGCCTGAATACCTTGATCGATCTGAGCTTCGCCTATCAGCAAAAGGGCGATTTTGCCGAAGTTCCGATCAAGGAGCAGTTCAAGGATCTGCGTATGCTCTTCACATTCGGCATCGTTCCGGAGAATTTCTTTGTCCGTGAAGACAGCGGCATCACGTCGATTGACGGTATCAAGGGCCAGTCCTTCAATATCAACGTTCCCGCGAGCTTTACCCACGGCCTCAATGTCGAGCTCCTCAAGGCCGCCGGGATCTCCATGTCCGACTTTCAGCCCGGAAATGTCCCGACGGGGCAGGTATTCGACGAGGTTCAGAACGGAATCTTTGTCGGTGGAAGCCATGTGTTCCAGCTCGGGCTTGGAAACGCGCAAAGACTTTCCGCAACTACTCCCATCAGGTATCTGGATATCCCGCAACCCATCATCGACGGTATGAACGAAGCCTATGACGGGCTGTTGGTGCCGTTCGAGATTCCCGCCGGGACCTATAAGGGGCAGGACGAGG
Source organism: Paracoccus saliphilus (assembly GCF_028553805.1). NCBI lineage: Bacteria > Pseudomonadati > Pseudomonadota > Alphaproteobacteria > Rhodobacterales > Paracoccaceae > Paracoccus > Paracoccus saliphilus. The sequence goes on from NZ_CP067140.1 coordinate 2,326,982, forward strand.
CGGTCCAGACATTCGGGTTGGCACAGGTCGTGTTTACCGATGCGGATGCAGACGAAGAAATGATCTACAGTTTCACGAAGAACTTCTGGGAGAACCTTGAAGCGCTGCAGGAGCAGAACTCGAGCTTCGCAGGAATTACTCCCGAGTTGGGGGCCAAGGACTACGGAGTTCCCATGCATCCGGGAGCTGAACGCTATTTCAAGGAAGTCGGTCTCCGTTGACCCGCCAGGAAAGTTCCTATCTTGGTCCCCGTCAGCACAAATTCCCCAAGTTTGAGGTTGTGATATAAGTTGGATTTGGATTTCGTCAGAGTAGCGAATGAACGAAGATAAGATCCAAATCCTCTAAATCGACATCACTGGCCAAGGCCTCTGCGGAACGCCGCCGTGAAGAGATCGCCCAGAAGCCTGTATACACAGATCATGGAGTGAAGCGTGAGCCGCCACGGTCCGAGGCGACGCCGAACGGCAAGCCGCGCTTCGCCAGTTGCCATGCCTATGGAACCTTGGAGAGAAATTCATTCGAGCCTGGGGCGCTTGCGCGCATAAAAACTCAGCCTGAGGAGCGTGCTCGACAATTACACCACTGTCGGTGAAATGTAGCTTCGCAGGCAAACTCCATCTCGTGCACAACCAAAATGCAGGTCCTGCCGCCTTCGGCGACCTTCTTCAAGCCAGACAGCACCTCCCTTACCGTATCCAGATCAAGGGGCGCTGAGGCTTCATCAAAGAGAATGAGTTCCGATTCCATGCAGAGGGTACGGGCAATCGCAACACGTTGCTGCTAGCCGCCCGATAACTCTTTGGTAAAGGCGTCAGCTTTAGCCGGGAGGCGCGATTTCGCCTAAGGTGACCTGCTTCGCAAATCACCATCCCGACCAGCGACTTCCGAAAAGTGCCGTATGAACATACCCGTCGGAAAACTGCGCTCGATCACCAAGCCCAGAAAACTGTAGCCCAGGCAACCGCAGAAGTTGCCAGACAATCCGAAAATCACCTCTCGACCGGCTTGATCCTCAAATCGTCAACTTGTCTTCAGCCGATATAGAACCGCATAGGCGATTGCCCCCACCACGAAGGTTGCCGGAGCCGAATAGGCCGCAGCGGTATCGCCGGAGAAATGCAGGACCAACCCGACAAGAGCCGCGAACAACCATGCTCCAAGCCCGGCGGGATTGACGGCGACTGCATGTTCAAGCGCAGAACGGTCCAGATTGTCAGCCAATTTATCGAACTTCAGGATATGTGTCATTGCAATCGCGACCCAGGCCACGACGAATATTCCCTGATAAGCCAATGCCTGAAGAATATAGGCAAACACATCCGCCAGCATCAGCAGATAGGTGACCACGCCAACGACGCAGGCCCAGACGATCTTTGGCAGCTTCAGATGGAAGACTGTTTCCGCGAAGCTCTCCATGTTCACGGCCGCAAGGTAATAATTCGCCGTGTTGATGCGCGTCTGCGAGATCCATACGAATATCAGCCCCGCTAGCCCCATCAGATGGATCAGGGCAAGCACCACAGAAATCTCGGTCACGCCGCCCTCGGTCGGCAGGCTGGCGGCGAGGAATATACCGACAAGCCCGTTCAGCAGAAAGGTGACCAGATAAAAAGGCGCTCCGAAGTTGATGTTACCGTGATAATCCGCGTCTTCCTTTTTTCCGAAGCGCGCGAAATCATATGTAAACATCATCAGGATCCAGACACCCATATAAGCGGTGAAGCAGTTCCACCAGCCATTCGCCGGCGCACCACCCTCTGGCCCGAGCTTCAGCCATGCGTCTGAATAGCCATGGGTCGAGATGGCCAGAACCACGGCGGCCAACAGTCCCAGAAGATAAAAGGGCAGCAATACACCGTTGAACTTGTCCAGCCAGTTTTGGATCGAGCCGAAAATCAGCACCACTGAATAAATCACCACGATCAGTGCGGCCAGCGAGTAGGACAGGCCGGTATAGCTGTTCAGCGCAAGCGCGATGACCGACCCCTCGAACACGGCGTAATAAATCGCCGTGGCGAAAAAGATCAGTGTGGCGAGGGCCGCCCCGGTGCGGCCCAAAAGAATCCGTGAGAACAGTGAAACCGACAGGCCGGTCCTGATCGAGTGGCGTGACAGGACGGCGTTTACTGCCGAAAAGGCGATCACCGAAAGCACCATTCCGATGATCGCGTTCACCGATCCATATGCAAGCGCCAGGGTCGCGGCAACGACCAGATAGAACATCGCCGAGCAGACCGACCACCAGGCCATGGTCAGCGGCATCCGCGCCATGCGCTGATCGGGCGGCACGGGCTGATCCGAGAATTCCAGCCCCTGCGTCTGTTCGTCCATCGTATTGTTTATTGTTCCAGCCATTTTATCCTCCCTGTGTTTCGACCGATCGACCCCCTTATGCCCAGTGGCTTACGGTCCGGCGTTCGAAGCTTTCCCTGAATTGTTGTGTTGTCTTTTCAAGCAGTTCACCCGTCTCCCAATCGAGAATCGTGGCGTAACGGCGCACCGCGTCGAGACTGTTGATTTCGCCTTCGCGATAGAGTGCGGCAACTTCTTCGGGCGGCATTCGGGCCCAATCCTTGCGCTTGGCACGGATCTCTTGCCGCAGTTTTTCGGTTGCAGGCAGATTGACCTCGAATTCACAAAGATCCGCATCCACCTCTGTCAGCACGACACCGTAATCCTTGGCGGCGCGCTCAATCGAGACGTAGTCATGGGCCACATCCTCGCAGACTGCCTGTGGATCGCGTTCCAGCGGATCGCCATAGCCACCTCCACCAGCGGTCGGTCTTGCGAATTCATCGCCGGTATTGACCGGGTAATCGGAAAAGACCGAGCCCAGCCATTTCGCCTCCTGCTCGCCGCTGCGGCGGATCGAGAGGCCATGCGGCATTGATGGCAGCCCGCCTTCGATCCCCCAGACGACGGCGCGTTCGCGGTCGCAGATATAGGACATGACCGCCCCTTCGCTTTCCAGCAGGATCGAGGTTTTCTGCACCCCCGCTCCACCGCGCCATTTGCCCGGACCAGCACTGTCGCGCAGGATCTGGAACTCGACTGTTCTGGTCGGGTTGACGCGCTCGTTCCCTTCATTGGGTTGTGACATGAGACCGGTTCCGAAACAGGCCGTCGTCACATCCGAACCGTCCTTGCCGTTCCGGCCGCCCCAGCCACCAGGAAGCCACTCGTAGAACATGAAGATCGGCTTTTCGGGTGAGCGCAGGTCGCGCCCTCCGGCAAGCAGGTATTCAAGGTTGAAAGCGCAGGCGATCGCCTTGTCCGGCATGATCTGTGACCACATTTCGAAAATCGCGTTCATGATCTTCTCGAAGGGCATCAGAAAGCCGGTCACCGCCACAGGCCATTGCGCGCTGACCACGCTGTTTTCCGGCGCCTTGATGTCGATCATGCGGTAAAAGCCGGAATTGAGCGGCAGATCGGGGAAGAAGGTCTTCATCCCCGCAACAACAGCCGAGAATGTCGCCCCGGGCGCGGAATTGTAAATCGAGGAGATCGTCGGGTGGCTACCCTCGAAATCATAGGTGATCCGGTCGCCCTTGATGGTCATCGTGATGTGGATCGGAATCATTCCCTCGCCCCGCGCGGGATCGCGGTCGATATAGTCCACGGTTTCCCATTCACCGTCGGGCAAGGCGGCGATACGGCTACGGACCGCCGTTTCGACATAATCCTGCACTTCGCGCATACCCTGCAGAACCTGGTTCTTGCCGTATTTCCGAACCAGCCGCAGGATTTCCCGCTCGGCCACCGCCGTGGCGCCTGCCTGCGAGTGGATATCACCGATGATCGATGCCGGATCACGCGTGTTCTGCGCGATCATATTGGCAACATCGTGGCAGAACTCTCCCGCACGGAACAGGCGCACAGGGGTGATCCGAACGGCTTCGCGGAACATGTCACGGGCAGAGACATCGAAAGATCCGGGAACCGAGCCCCCAAGATCGGACCAGTGACCATTCGATTGCGAGAAGCCGATCAGATCGTCGTCATCGAAGATCGGGCGCACAAGGCGGACATCCGAGAAATGCGTGCCGCCCGCATAAGGGTCGTTGATAGCATAGACATCCCCGGGCAGCATCTCGCCCGAGAATACCCTGATGACATCCTTGCAGGTGAAATGCAGCGTTCCGACATGGACGGCGATATCCTGGTTGCCCTGCGCGACCGAATTGCCTTCGGCATCATGCAGCGCGTTCGAGAAATCCCGGTTATAGATCACGAATGAATAGCAGGTGCGCAGCATCTGCTCGGCCATCTGGTCGACCGAAGTGATGAAGGAGTTTTTCAGAACCTCGAAGGTCACCGGATCGAGGCGGTCCGTGTCTTGCGTCTTCATATCCATGGCTCAGCCCTGTGTGTTGATGCGAATGTTGAAATATTCGTCGACCTCTGCGGACATGCCGGGGGGGATGACGGTTGTCGCATCGAATTGTTCGACGATGGCCGGACCGGCGATCTTCGCCCCGGCCATTAGCTCTTCGCGCTGATAGATTGCGGTCTCATGTCCGTTGTTCTCGAACCAGACCTGACGCTTGCCGACGGGCTCGGGCCGATGCGGTTTCACTGGTTGCTTCTGCAATTCCGCCTTGGGCACGATGCCGACGGCCTTTACCGCCACCCGGAACAACGAGACTTCGGCATCCTCGCGCGCGTAGTTGTATTCGCGCTCGTGATGGGCGTGAAATGCCTCGACCAGTTCGGAAATATCGGTGATTTCGGCAGATGCGGGAACCTGAAGCGACCGCCATTGGCCCTTGTACATCATCTCGACCGTTCGGCTCAAAACCATATCGTCCTCTGCCACGCCTTCGTGACGAAGCTGGCCCATCGCTTCTTTCTCAATCTTCCGGAAGGCGCTTTCGAGGTCCTCGGGGTGCGTGGCGACGGCAGGCTTCATGAAACTGTCCGAGAAATCGTGCTGGATATCGACCAGCAAACACCCGAGCGCCGAGGTCACGCCGGGATTGAGCGGCACGATCACTGTCGGGATCGAAAGCTCCTTCGCCACCGCTGCCCCATGCAACGCCCCCGCTCCGCCAAAGGCGCAAAGCGCAAAATCGCGAGGATCGTAGCCGCGCGAAATGGAAAGCAGCCTTACGGCATTTGCCATATTGGCATTTGCCACGCGGATAATCGCCTCGGCGGCCTCGTGCAGTTCCATGCCGAAGGGTTCGGCAACCGTCGATCTGACCGCCGTCTCGGACAATGCCGGGTTGAGCGTCAGCTTGCCGCCTGCCAGCGTCGTCCCCAACCGGCCAAGCACCAGATTGGCATCGGTATTCGTGGCGATCTCGTTGCCGTTCCTGTAGCAGGCCGGTCCCGGACTAGCCCCCGCAGATTGCGGACCATTTCGCAAGGAGCCGCCTTCATCGCGCCAGGCGAGCGAACCACCCCCGGCACCGATGGTCAGCACCTCGATGGATGGAAAGCGGATCGGAAACCCGTATTCGATATACCAATCCTTGGTGATCCGGGATTCACCCTTGTAACTGACGGACACATCAGTCGAGGTTCCGCCCATATCGAAACCGATGGTATTCGGATAGCCGCACAGATTACCGATGAAACGGCTTGCAATTGCCCCTGCGGCGATACCGGAGCCGGCCAGGCGGGCCGCGAAATCACGCACCGCATTCGGGGTCATCACTCCGCCGCCGGTATGCAGCAGCAACAGATCGCGCTTGTACCCCTCGTCCCTCAGCCGGTCGCTGAGCCGCGAAACATAATCCACCACCACCGGCGATACGACAGCATTGGCCATAGTGGTCGAGAACCGTTCATGCTCAAAAATCTCCGGCATGATTTCGGCCGAGATCGAGATGGTCGCGTCAGGTATGATCTCCTTCAGGATATCACGCATGCGCCGTTCATTCTCGGCGTTGACATAGGAATTCATGAAGCAGATAGCGACCGATTTGACGCCGCGCTTCTTCAGGATTTCACCTGCGCGTCTTGCCCCTGCCTCGTCGAGGGCTTCGACGATCTTGCCTTCGGCATCGACCCGCTCGCGCACCGTCAAACGGTCGCGACGGGGAATATATGGCTTGGCCACGTCCTTGTATGTGTCCCAGAGATCCTCCTTGTTGGCTCGGCGGATCTCGACCACATCACGGAAACCTTCCGTACAAATCATCGCGCATCGAGGCAGATTACGGGTAATCAGCGCATTCGTTGCAACCGTAGTGCCATGGGAAAACATCGAGACACCGGCCAGGTCGATCTTCCCGATCTCGATGCCGTCCATGATCGCGCGCATGGGATCGTCCGGAGTCGAGGCGATCTTTTCGATACGTATCGCGCCGCTGGCCTCGTCCATGATGCAGATATCGGTAAATGTGCCGCCGACATCCACTGCGACTCGTGTATTTTCCATACGCTCTCCTCCTTGAATTGCACACATGATCTTCCTGCCGCCGGAATCGTGCTCCCGGCAGGAACCGGACCCGCTGGAACCGGGTCAGTTTTCGGAATAGGTCGAAGCGCCGGCCGTCGCCGGTGCTAGATTTCGCGGGTGGCTGTCATCGCCTCCCGCCGGGTTTCAGAAGCAGTTTTTCCGAACCTCGCGCGGTAATATTTCGAGAACTGCGCCTGATCCGTGAAACCCCAATCATAAGCGATATCCGAGATGCTGCGGATCGACTGACGAGAGGACAGTTCTTCGTTACAGCGGCTAAGCCGCCTTTCGCGGATATAGCCTTGGATCGATTGATCGGATTCATGGAACAACCGCTGAAGATAGCGTAGCGAGATACCACAGCCTTCCGCGACCATCCCCGGCGAGAGATCAGGATCTTTCAGATGCTCGCGTATGAAATTCTCCGCCCGTGAAAGATGTGCCGCGCGCACGGATGACAGGTTGCTGGTCAAAACGCGCTGATCATCCATGATCGCCAGGCACAGCAGTTCGGTCAGATGCGTTCCGGCGGCTCCGCGCGCGACCTCATCTATCGCTTCTAGATGACGGATCGTCGTATGCAGGCTGGAAACGAAATAGGACGCGATCCCGCTTTGACCGTCAAAGGTCAGCCCCCCAAGCCGTTCAGATCGCCCAAGCCTTGCCCGCATATGCGCGGTCGGAACCTTGAGCACCCATTGCCGGTTGCGTTTGGCATGCCAGTATTCATAGGGCGCGTCACTACGCTCGACCAGAAACCCGCCCGGCTTGCAGATCGACCGTCGGTCGCATTGCTCGAAATTGATGGTATCGTCTTCCGGCACCGCGATCAGCAGGGAACTTTCCGTTTCCTTCAGCAGGTGATGATTATGGCGCCGATAGATCAGCCCGTCACACTGGATTCGCGAAAGCTCGACGCTGCCAAGGCGCCAGCGATGCATACTGCCGGTGAACCGTTCCTTGTCATGCGGTTCGACCTCCAATGTGAAATAGGCTTGAGAAACCGCCTGGCGCCATGCCTTGCGGTTTTCCGCTTGGGAATAATTGGCGTGCTCACTCCCCATGTCTCACATCCCCCAGAGATGTCATCAAACTACGAACTGCCGATCACCATAGCATGTTTTTTTTCGCGTTCTTGTATATAGGCGCACATAGTTTTGTTCGGTCGCGCCCGTAGTTCGGGCAGCAGGGTATTGCGAACGCTTTTCAGCGGCAGGACTGCCGCTATCCGATGCAGGTCCATAGCCATCTGCACTTGCCCTTTGAGAAAAATTTCTCGAACCCACTGCCGGCGTTAACTATCTGCGAATACCTGCGGAGTAATCGACGGATGAGGAGAGTATAGCTGCCCGGGACGTAATCTGCGCACCTTTAAGGGTTTCGCCAAGAGGCTTTGTCGTATCGATGGCCCAAGCTCGAAAAGATAGGAAGGCAGATATCTTGATGCCAGAACCCGCCAGTCGTAGGGAAGGCCTGTATCGACAAGCCGCACCAAACGAAAGACAACGGTTGTGCAGTTTGCAGTGATGGTATTGTAGAATTCTGGTTTGGCAGCAAGCTGGTTGCCCCGCTCCAGGTAGGATACGAGCAGGAGCCTCGCCTGTTCGGGTGAAAGCCGTAATGGGAACAGGTATAAGTTTTTACGGCGGTAGTTTGTACGCAGCTTCACGATATCCCGTTCTTCCACTGCAATCAGGATCAGCTCGAACTTTTTGAAAAACGCTCCGAGGGACGAAAACACTTCGTCCGCCTCTCGACGGATCTCGGCAGAAAAGACAAGACGGCGACCGTCGGCAAACCCGAAACTTACCAGGACGTGGGCGATTGCCGGACTCGCCCAAACCGAAGTCAGAAGATCGACCGAGGTTATCGCGTTAAGAGATTACGTCCGGGACGTCCAGCGCACCGCAGCGGAGTTTTCGTCATGTCACACGAAATCTCGGATATTGTGCACGATGACGGTATCGCTCTGGAACTCCGCCGTTACCCCACGGGCAACATCAGGTGCCCAAATCAGGTCCTGCCGTGGGGTAATGCCGGACCACCAGAGCATGGTTGCGCCCAGGCAGGTGATGAACGCCAACCAGCCGCGCCGCATATTACGGCTGGCGAGAACGCCCAGTATACCGGCGACAACCACCGCGCCAAGACAGGCGAGCATAGCGAAGCGCTCGAACTGAAACCAGAAGGCTGCAAGAGACCAAGCCAAAAATAGGGTCAATGCGAAGCCCAAAAGCACTGCTTCGAACTTGCGCCGCATTCTACTGCCCCAAAGCCGTGTCAACGACCCTCAGAGGCGCTGAGATGATTTGCCCGGCCGAATTCAAGACAAAGGCACCCGCCTCGGTGAATGTGCTCCCCTTTTGCATCTCGCTGACCAGCGCGGGGTAGACGGATGCCAGCTGGATGTATCTATCGTGATTCAGGCGGCTGCGGGCATCGACGGCGGAAATGTCGATCAAGACCACATTGCTATCCCTTGCCGCGCTCTGGATGATAGGATCTGTGATATCCAGAGCGCCCACTCGCTTGTGCTGACCAGCTAGGGCGGAAAGCTCCAGCGCACGATCGTCCGGAGAAACCATGACCACCATCGGAATTTCCATTGTTTCGATTACCGCCAGCTGCTGGCGGAACACGTCCACGTCGATATCAGGGGCAGCAAGCAGAACCTCGAGATGGGACAGTGCCTCATCCTCGCCGGCAATCCTCATCTGACGCAACGCCTCCATCACGAGCCAGCCGCCCATGGAATGGCCAAAGACAGTCACCGGGTTTCCATCGGACGCCTCGCCAAGCCGCGTCAGAAGTTCGGCGAGCGCATCGCGTGAATAGGTCACCGATTCTCGATCACTGGCATAACCCAGAAGCGACGCGCTGGATGGCCAAGAGAAGAGAATCGGCGCGCCGGAGATTTGCGCGTCCGCCGCCATTTGCGCCGACCGAAACAGGGCCTCGGGAAAATTGTAGTTATAGCCATGGACAAAAACGCCCGTGCCCTCTGCGTTCGCAGCGTTTATGCGGCGTAAGAAGGTCTCCTTATCAAGACGCATATGGGACGCGACTGCAAAATCGGTTCGCGGGTTTGTCTCGCCCCGTGGCCATTCTATCTCGCCTGGAACATGGCCGGGCGGAATCGAAATGGCGAACTCGGCGAAGTGGGGCACTGGAGAGCGCAGGCTCGTAAAGCCATCTGCCGGAACCTGCGCTGTTTCTCTGGTCGTCGCAACGAATATCTGCTTGGTTTCGCCCTGAGGCGCTGACGCGCCGACTGGCCAGATGGTACGTGTGTCCGGACGGACTGCACAACCGGTGAGCACGCAGCAGAGAAGAAGAAGCGAAGGTTTGATCATTCTTGCCTCGTAACTAGGGGAACTGGCGTTTTGCGGCGCCAAACGCTTGCGTGTCGGGGGCGTGGAGGTTCCTGCGGCGGTCGGACAGCAGTCGCGAAACTCTACGGGATCGCCGCCGATAGAGCCGTGTCGTCATCAGCGCCGGAGCTTGCAAGTGAGTGCCTCCCACGATTTTTTGCCTTGGTGTTCTGAATCAACGGCGTATTAGCAGAGATGTGGTAATCCTACGGTTTTTAACGGGATTTGGTTGTAGAACTTACGCAGCCATTTTCAGTTTCATTGCGGGGGTAATGCCGCCGATGCCCATGTTCGGGCGGTCGTTATTGTAAGTCCAGAGCCACTGGGTAGGAAAGTGTTGGGCCTCCTCGATGCTGTTGATGATATATTGGTCCAGCCACTCGTGCCTGACTTTGCGGTTGTAGCGCTCTATATAGGCATTTTGTTGCGGCTGGCCGGGCTGAATGTGGGCCAACGCGATGCCATGCCTTTCAGCCCAATCCAGCAGTGCGTGACTGATGTATTCGGGCCGTTGTCCACTCCCGCCACTCAATGATGTTTTGAGGCTCCGGATGATCCGCTCTGCCGGCAGGGAAAAGTCCACCTCGATGCTCAAGCCTTCCCGGTTGAAGTCGTCCAGCACGTTCAGCAGCCGGAAGGCGCGGCCGTCTGCCAAACGATCCGCCATAAAATCCATCGACCAGGTCACATTCGGCCTTTCAGGCACAGCCAGAGTTCCCGGCACATCCCGCTTCAAGCGTTTGCGCGGCTTGATCCGCAGGTTCAGCTCCAGGACGCAGTAGATGCGGTAGACCCGTTTGTGGTTCCAAGGGTACCTCTTCACGTTCCTCAAATGCAGAAAACACAGCCCAAACCCCACGTCTTGCGGGCACCGGTCAGGCCGAGCAGCAGGTCAGCGATCAACTCGTTCTCATCACTCACAAGTGGTCTGTAACGATAGCGCGTCTCGCTGACGCCAAACGTCCGGCACGCCAGCGCGACGCTGACCCCTCTGCGTTCCACCGCGTTGCAGGTCATCTCGCGCCTTTGAGATGGCCCGGTCACTTTTTTCCCAAACCAGTTTCTGGTAAAAATCAACAGAATCGGCATTCAATAAAGTCCCTATAAACCGGCCATGCTAATTTCATTGTTCAGTCCAATGCGGAACTGATTCTTTCTGCCGCATCGTTCAAAAGATCAAGCGAATGTACCCGAAAATCGGAGTTGAAATGCGATCTGGGTCCAAAGACAGAAATACTCATTAGCAATGTGCCCCCGGATGTCCGAATGGGAACTGCCACAGCAGAGACTTCTTCTTCCCTTTCCGCGATGCAAATAGAATATCCAGCTTCGCGGACTCGTCTCGCCTCTTCGATGATCGCCTGACCTTCAAAAATGGTATTTGGAGTAAATTTCCTTCTTTCTACGGTCCCGAGATATTCTTGGAGTTCGCTCATGGTCATATTCGCCAGCCAAATCTTTCCGTTCGCCGTGCAGTGCAATTCGAGTTCTGCGCCAACGTTCATATGAATCGAATAAGGTCTTGGTGAGTTGGCACGCGCGATGATAACTACTTTTCCACGCCTCATAATTGTCGCCAGCGCGGTTTCCTCACTCTTCTGAGCCAGTTCTTCAAGAACCTCCTGCACGCAGCGGTGTCCTACATTAGCGGACATTGCGCTAGCACCGAGGTCCACAAGCTTGGAACTCAGCCGATATTGACCTCGCTTATCCAAAGACAATGCTCCGGCCACCTCCAAGGATCGAAGGAAGCGGTGTGCAGTTGCAGCTCTTAAGCCGAGTTCGGTAGTTAAATCCTGCTTTGTAATGGTTTGCCGGTTGTCGGAAAGAAGCGTCAGAATGTCAAAAGCCGTCAAAATCGAGTTGTTTAGTTGTTCAGCCATTTTTCAATTTCCAAAACGCGTGGCATTGACCATACAGCCTGCCAAGAAACGCGTTTGTTGCCTACCGCCGCAAGGTTTCAGAGATACAAGTTGCCAATACTGTTCGAATATCAATGTAAGTGATCCGATTTTGTGGTGAACATCATGATATCCACGCCGGGAAAGCCAGCACGATAGCCGGAAATGCCACCAGAAGAATAACGCGAACAATTTCGAAGAGGAAGAACGGAAGAGCTCCCTTGAATGTTTCAATCATTGGCACGTCCCTGGCCAAAGCATTGATGATGAAGACGTTCATCCCGACAGGTGGCGTGATCAACCCGAGCTCCACTACGATCAGCGCCAGGACACCGAACCACAGCTTCGTCTCGTTCGGTGTGAGCCCGAAATCCAGCCCCGAGATCACAGGCCAGAAGAAAGGGAGGGTAAGCAGAATGATTGACAGGGAATCCATAAACATCCCCATGACTATGAGGGCAGCCAGGACAACAAGAAGCAGCAAGTAGGGCTGCAGGCCGGATTCCAGCATCGCGTTCGCGGCGGCTTGCGGCACGCCTCCCCGCGACATGAAAATCTTTAGCAGCTCCGCTCCGAGCACGATGAGATAGATCATCCCGGCATTCTTCGCGGTAGAAAGGATCGCCGCGACGATATCCCGCAAAGACAGGACGCGGCGAGCGACGCCGTAGGCAAGCACCAGGAATACGCCGATCGAAGCGGCTGGTGTCGCGGTGTAGAGTCCAAGATACATGCCGCCGAGGACGATACCGAACACGAGGATGACTGGAATTGCACCCAAGGTCGCGGCCAGGAGTTCCTGGTGATCCACCCTCCCCCCCTTCGGGCCCGCGTCTGGAGCGATGCGTGTGTAGAGTGCGATCGCCAATATAAAGAAAAGAACGGCGACCATACTCGGCACCATCGCCGCCGAGAACATCTCGACGATATTAACCTCGACGATAACCGAATATACAACCAGCACGATGGACGGTGGGATCAGGATACCAAGCGTCCCGCCCGCCGCGAGGGTGCCAGTCGCAAGGGCGGGCGAGTAGTTGTAGCGCCGCAGCTCAGGAAGCGCGACCTTTCCCATGGTTGAGGCCGTTGCGAGCGACGAACCGCAAATGGCGCCGAAACCCGCGCACGCTGTGATCGCGGCCATGGCAACCCCCCCGCGAAAATGACCCAACCATGCGTTCGCCGCTCGAAACAGGCCAAAGGACAGATTGGCCCGGGTCGCAAGATGTCCCATGAGTATGAAAAGCGGTGCAACAGACAGATCGTAGTTGGTAAACGTGCCGAAAGCGAGCGACTTCATCTGGGATAGCAGGATCATGGGCCCAGAGATCAAGTAGATACCCGCCATGCCGACCAAGGCCATTGCAAAGGCGATCGGAATCCGCACCGCGATCAGTAGAACCATAATGATAAGTCCGACGAGCCCGGTTAAGAATTCTTGGCCCATATGTTCAGTCCTTAATTCTTGTTGAGTTGCGGATCCAACACTCAAGCAGTTGCGTCATGATCCACTTGTTCGGGCAGAACGCCTTGAGCCGTTTGAACCATGTTCGCAATGGCCGCCAATACGAATAGAGCAAGCGAAAGGAGTGTCGGGACATAGGCGATCCAGACCGGGAACTGGTAGATTGCCGTGGTCTCCCGATAGACATAAACATCCTTGAGACCGTGGCCCATTCTCCAGATGAGGAACAGACCGAATACCGCACCCAAAAGTGCGCCAATTCCTGCAAGGATAGTGATCGTACGAGGGCGCAACGACGCTGTGAAGATATCGGCAGAAACGTTTGAGCCGGTAATCTGGCAATAAGGCAGCATCATGAACATAGCGACAGCGGCGCCGATCTGCACAATCTCGTAAACGCCCGGTATCGGGCTCCGCCAGATTGCCAGACCGACAACGCTCACCACATTGACAGCCACGATTCCGAACAGGATGACGCCACCGCCGATCGCCCACCATTTACACAGATGATAGGCGAACAAGACGAAGCCGCCTCTTCCGGGTTGCATAGCCGGCATGCTTCTCTCCTTATTCCGAATAGGTGGCGATAGACGCACGTGCAGCATCGACAATGCCTTGGCCATCGATTCCAAGGCCATTGGCCTCTTCAATCCAGCGCGTAACAACCGGTTCTACCGCTTCCTCGAACGCCGCACTCTCCTCTGCTGTCAATGTGACGAGCGTATTGCCAGCTTCAGTCGCAACCTCAAGTCCCTGGACATCCGTGTCCGCCCAGATCTGCCCGACCTCGCGCAGCCAGTCCTCACCGGAATTATCCAAAAAGATTTGCTGGATGTCTGCAGGGAGGCTGTTCCAGCGATCGAGATTCATCGAAACTTGGAACACGCTAGTCCCAAGCCGTCCGCCATCTGCAAGCTCAGTCTGGTAGTCAGTCAGATCCTGCAATTGCAGCGCCGGGATGATTTCGTAGGGCACAAGCCCTCCGTCAACGACACCGCGCGACAAAGCCTGTGGAAAATCTGGCACCGGCATAGAAACCGGATTGGCTCCAAGTGCCTCGGCCACCCAGGCACCGGTGCGGGTCGGAATACGCAGGCTCTTCCCTGCCAAGTCTGACGGGGTACGCACTTCTGAGTCCGTCGTATGAATAGCCTGACCGGCATGGACGTGCTGGAACAGGACCTTCACACCGACATGCTCTTCCGCGAGATGGGTATCAAACAGCTCAGCAAGGGCCAAATTCGTCGCACCGGGATCATTTCGATGCACATTGGGCAGTTCGAACACCTCGGTTCTGGGGAACAACCCCGGCGAATAGCCGTTCAGCGTCCAGACCATTTCAACGACGCCGTCGCGCACTTGCCGGATCAATTCAGGCGGTGTTCCACCGAGCGACATACTGGGATAAATCTCGATGTCGATACGTCCGTCAGACGCCACTTCGATCCGCTGTGCCCAAGGCTCAAGCATTTGTGTCTGTGCTGGAGCATTCGGTCCTAGGAAGTGATGCAGTTTCAGTTCAAATTCCTGCGCTGTCGCCGGCAGGACGAAGATGGCCGTCGCGATCATTGCCGAAGCGATGTTACGCACCATTGTCGAAATACTGCGAGTATTGAACCGCTCCAAAAATTTCTGTTTGTAAGACGTCATATTATCCTCCCGGTTTTGAACCCTTTACCTTTGTTCGGGTCCGTTACATTGATCTTTTAATAGAGCAACTGAACCTCGGAACCTATTTCCACCTCAAGTAGAAATGGTCCTTTGGTACAAAGCGCTTCGTCAAGCGCTGCTGCAAGTTTTTCGACTTCTGTGACGCGCCGTGCCCGACATCCCATACCTTGGGCGAGGCTCGGAAATTCCAGCCCGTCGATCTCGATACCAGGGACATTGCGCACCTGAAGCACCTTGCTGAAGGATCGCATGGCACCATAACCGCCATTGTTCACGACGATCACGGTTAGGTCCAAGTCTTGCTGGACTGCAGTCCAAAGTGCCTGTGGCGAATACATAAATGACCCGTCCCCAATCAGGCAGACGGTTTTGCGGTCCGGCTTTCCTAGCCCGTGACCGACTGCCGCGGGCAATCCGTAGCCGAGCCCCCCACTTGCCATCGTGAAGAAACTGCCCCATTCCGTCAGCTGGACATATTCCTGCATCAACGGTCTTAGCGATGGCGCTTCTTCTACGAGTACTGTCTTGGGGCTTAAGCGCTGGCCCATTTCCCACAAGAGAATCGCGGGTGTGATCTCACTTGCTCTCGCAGGCTCTCGTGCCGGCGCGCGCAATGTCGGACAAGAGTGGTCAGCCTGTGGCAATTGACTGGCGAGTTGCGGGACGGAGAACCTCAGACTACCGACAATACTTGTGCCTAGTGGCGCCGAGGCTGCCGTTGCTAGATCAACCGTCAAATGAAAGATGGACAGGTCGCTTTCGGCCAATATCGATTTGCCTGGCACATGATAGGTAAAGACTGGTGCGCCAACGGCCACCACGACATCGAATTGGATTAATGCCTGAGCGACTTTTTCCGGCGCTGCAGGTAAAAAACCAGCAAAGAGAGGATGGTTTTCCGGAAATGCAATCCGGGCGGCGAATGGCGCGGCATAAACAGGTGCCCCAATGCGCTCCGCGAGCCGGACCATTTCTTCTCCCACACCCTCTTCGTCAACCTCAGTTCCGACGACGAAGGCAGGCTGCTTGGCGTCTTTGATCGTGCGCGCTGCATTTTTAAGGATCTCCGGGTCTGGAGCGCAGTCCGTCGATACCAGCCGAGGTATTACGGGTGTACACATATGCGCCCAGTCATCTGCCGGAACAGATACGAAAGTCGGTCCCCAAGGCCGCTGCATAGCGATGCGGTAAGCTTGGGCAATTGCATCTGGGACATCCTCGGGGCGAGCTGGCTCTACACTGTACTTGACGTAGGGCTTAGGAAAATCGACTGCATTCGAAGCTCCAAGAAACGGGTAGTTGGGCAACAGTTCCCGAGATTGTTGACCAGTGATAATCACCATCGGGGCGCGGTTACGGAAAGCCGTGTAGACATTTCCAAGTGAATGACCGAGACCCGCAGCTGAGTGGAGGTTCACGAAAGCCGCCTTGCCAGTGGCCCGCGCATAGCCATCCGCCATACCGACCACGGATGCCTCCTGCAATCCGAGCACATAGTGTATATCGTCGGGCCAGCGATCCAACATCGCCAGTTCAGTCGACCCCGGGTTCCCAAATATGGTATCCACTTCAACTGACCTCAGAAAGTCGAACGTTGCTTCCCGCACCGTTTGCAAGGGCGCGTTCTTATTTTTTGAAAGCATGCACTAAACCTCAATCGCACGATGACAGGTATCTGTACTTGACACACGGCCTATTTCCGCCGCGCAACAGGTATATCGGCCAATTCAGAATGGATAATGCTGGTGGGGGTTTTCGATGGTGATCCACCGCAACTCGGTGAACTGGTCGACGCCTTGCTGACCACCGAACTTGCCGTAGCCCGAGTCTTTGATTCCTCCGAACGGCATTTGTGCCTCATCGGCAACGGTCGGGCCATTGATGTGACAGATGCCAGATTCGATCGCTTCAGCTACCCGGATCGACTCAGTGATGTCCGATCCGAATACTGCCGCAGCGAGCCCATAGGCATTGTCATTGGCCAATTGGATTGCGTGATCGGCATCCCGTGCGCGCATGACTGCAACCACAGGACCGAAACTCTCCTCACCGTAGAGCTCCATATCGGCGCTCACCTTGTCCACAACGGTTGCACCCATGATCGTGCCATTTGCCGGGACCTCGCCCGCAACAACCTGCGCGCCTTTCCTGACAGCGTCATCCACAAGGTGACGCACACGATCCATGATATCGGTATCGACAACCGAGCCAAGAACAACATCGGCGATCGCACTGTCACCGAAACTGAGCGAATCTGCTTTTGCTGCGAACCGGGATACGAATTCGTCGGCGATCGACTCATCGACGATAATCCGTTCTGTGGACATGCAAATCTGCCCCTGATTCATAAACGCGCCGAAGGCAGCGGCATTTACTGCCGCGTCGATGTCGGCATCCTTGAGGACGATCAGAGGCGCCTTGCCCCCAAGTTCCAAAAGTACTGGCTTGAGATATTTCGCAGCCTCGCTAGCAATGATTTTGCCAACGCGCGTCGAACCCGTGAAGTTGATCCGTTTGACGTTCGGATGGGCGATCAGGCTTGAGACGATCTCGGGCGCATCTTCTGCCGAATGTGTGACGACGTTGAGTACGCCTTTGGGCAAGCCGCCGCGCTCGAAAATCTCGGCAATCATCCGATGCGTCCCTGGGCAGCGCTCAGAGGCCTTGAGAACCACGGTATTGCCACATGCGATCGGCATGACCACCGCGCGTACCGCCAGGATAATTGGTGCGTTCCAAGGCGCCATTCCAACCATGATACCTACAGGGCGACGAACTGCCATCGCGAGTGACCCTGGCTTGTCGCTCGGTATGATCTCTCCCGTGATCTGAGTTGTCATCGCGGCCGCTTCGCGAATCATGCCAGCGGCGATTTTCACGTTGAACCCCAGCCAGATCTTGGTAGCACCGGTTTCACGAGATGCGGTCTTCATGAAGTCGGCGCCTGCTGCATCGAAGGCTTCCGCGACCTTCAATAAGATGGAACGCCGTTGCGTTGGGCTGGTTTTCGACCAGTCATTGAATGCCCCGGAGGCTGCCTCAACGGCGCGGTCGACATCTTCTGACTTGGCCGCTGGTGCCGTCGTCACAACATCTCCGGACACAGGATTTCTACGCACAAACTCACCGTTCGCAACGGCACCTACCGATTCTCCACCGATTAACATGTCAATTTTCATTAATCTTCCTCCCAAAGAGCGGCCCCCAAGTGTCTCAACCGGTATTTGCGGGGCAGTTTTCTAGCAACATAGCGAATACATCTATAATAGCAATATTTCTATCTATTATAGATATTTTAGAACTGCTCGTCACGAGGACGAAATGGTATCAGCCTAGTCACTGTCTTTTCCCGCGCTGGTCTCGGCCACCATCACGAAGTCGAAAGGGCAGCGCCATTCGGTCTCGCCTTCGACATATTCGAACGGGGCCACAAGCGTCTGCTTCACACCGAACACTGCGTCATCGTTAATATAGTGGTCTTCCCCCACGAAAATGTGCGTCACGATCTTCTTGTGCCCGGGCGCTGTAACCAGAAAATGCATGTGGGCAGGCCGGTAAGGATGGCGTCCAAGGCTGTCCAGTAACTTGCCAACGGGCCCGTCATCGGGGATTGGGTAAGAAACGGGCTTGATCCCAACGAAACGGTAAAACCCTTCCGACCCAGTGATAAAGCGCCCGCGATTGTTCCATTTCGGTTGGAGCCCCGGCTGCTGGACATCGTAGAATCCGTCGATATTGTCGGACCAGACATCGACACAAGCCCCTTCGATCGGCGCGCCGTACAAATCGAGCACCCGGCCCTCGTAAAGGCAGCTTTCGCCTTTTCCATCAAGGCTGATATTCGCACTCATCTCGCGGATCGGGGCGCTTGCGACATGGAAGGGTCCGAGTACGGTATTTTCTGTCGCGCCCGCCGGGCGGCGATTGTTGATCGCGTCGATCAGCATCGAGAACCCAAGCACATCGGAGAGAAGGATGAACTCCTGACGTTCCTCCGAGCAGAGCTGGCCCGTCTGAGTCACGAAATCGATGCCAAAATCCCATTCCTCCTGAGTCAGCTCGATCTCTTTTGCGAACTCGTGAAGATGTTTCACGAGACAGCTCATGACTTCGCGCAGACGGGGCGAAATATCCACGCCCATCCGGGCATTGACTGTGGAAACTGATTGCTCTTCCGTGAAATATTTGGTCATTTTGCCTCTCCTAGCACGGGACGCTGCCCATAGAATGCCCTTTGCAGAAGTTCTCGCACGGCCCGTTTTTCGATGGGGACGGGGTTCCAATACGGGTTGCTCACAGCCTCCCTGGCGATCCGGTCCAGGTCGCGCTCAACTACCCCAAGGACGTTCAGGTCTGTCGGGGCACCCAGTGTGCGGGTGAAATCGAAAAGTCCTCCGGCCGCAGACTCCGCTTCCAACAATTCCGCCAGTGGCGCTAGCTTGTCGGGAACCGCCTGCTCGTTGTACGCGGTTGCCTGCGGTAGAATAACGGCATGGGTCTCGGCATGCGGCAGGTTCAGGACACCGCCGAGTGTGTGGCAGAGCTTGTGGTGTAGCGCCATGCCGACCTGATCCAGCATCGAGCCGCAGAGCCATGCTCCGAAAAGCGTATCCTCTCTCGCGTCGAGATCGTCAGGCGAGGCGGTCACGCGTGGCAGTCCGTAGATAAAGGCTTTCAGCCCGGCCAAGGCGAGTTCCGATGAAAGACGATTCGCATTTTGCGCATATAGCGCTTCAACCGCGTGAGCCATTGCATTGAGACCACTGGTCACAGAAGCGGAAACCGGCAGGTCGCGTACGAGCTCTGCATCATAGACGATCACTTCCGGCTGGACTTTCTGCGACCGCAAGGTGTTTTTCCTGCCATGATCGGTTTGCCCAAGAACGGGTGTCGCCTCGGACCCCGCATATGTGGTTGGGATGACGATCTGTGGCAGATCGGTGCGATAGGAAATCGCCTTGCTCAAACCTATGGTAGATCCGCCGCCAACGGCGACCAGACAATCCGCACTACGCTCGGCCAGAACTGCCATGGCCATCTCGGTAATGTCGACGGGAGTGTGCATAGTCGCTTTTGAAAACAGGCCGACGGCCGCCTTGCCAAGGGCCTCTGCCACCTCTTCGCCCTGAGTAACCTGCTGCGATGTCGTCAGGATGAGCGCCCGCCGCCCCCCGACATGGTCGAGCTCAGACGAAAGGTCTTTTCGTCCACCGAGTTCGAAGCGCACACGCACTGGCTTCCCTGAATAGTCGAACCCCGCATGAAACACAGCCATCGCGTTAACCCGATTTCTTGTGAAAACCAGCAATCTTTCGATAGTTGGCTGCCACTTCCTCAAGCTCTTCGGCAGTTATCAGATCTTCAATCAGATTGTCCGGGCCGGTCACACGCGCAGCCGCGATGTCCAGAACCTGTTCCGGCCCACCCTGACGGTTCGTCAAAACGACATTAGCTGCAATGGGCAGACGCAGCTCCTCGTAAGCTTTAAGGCCCACGAGGCCATTATTTTCGGCTAGACAGTCGGCAAGCGCGCGAGCATCGAGGACAGCTTGGCTCGCACCGTTCGCGCCAATCGGATACATCGGATGAGCAGCATCCCCAAGCAGTGTCACCCTACCCTCTGTCCAATAAGGCAGCGGATCGCGGTCGATCATCGGGAACTCGGTCACGACATCGGTGGCAGTCATGATCTCGATTATGTCCATATCCGGCATCGCGAAGTCACGGAAGCGTTCAAGATAGTCCATCGTGGCACCACGCGTCCAATCCGCGTCGTTAATATGCCTTGGCGCGCTGTGCCGGATTTCGGCAACCCAGTTCGTCAGAGCCCTGCCCTGCTTGCGTAGCTGCTCGCTGATCGGGTAAGTCACGAATTTGCAATCGTGATCCCCGGCGATAACCATGGTTTTGCCATCGGCGATCGGATCCATTTCGACCGCACCACGAAACATCATGGTGCCTTCATAACACAACGGCCCTTCATCCGGATGCATCTGCTGGCGCAGCTTTGACCGCAGCCCCTCGGCCCCAATCAGAAGATCAGCCTCAACCTTAGTGCCGTCATCAAACAGCACGGTCACCCCATCCGCGTCCTGCATGTATCCGACAACAGGATGGCCCGTTTCAACGGCATCCTTACCCAGCCGTTCGCGCACCGCCGCAAGAAGTATGAACTGCAGTTCGCCGCGATGGATGGAATACTGCGGTGCAGGAAATCCCGCCTCCACGTTGCGCGGATCCGACTGGATCAGATGCCCATATTTGGTCCGGTACTCGATGCAACGAGTTCGAACGCCGACGTCATCGAGGGCGGCGCCCAAACCGATATCATGTAGAATTTTCGAAGAATGCGGCATCAGATTAATACCTACACCCAAGGGTTTGATCTCATCGATCGCTTCAAAAACTTTCACATCAATGCCTTTCTTATGCAGGCAAAGAGCCGCACTTAGGCCGCCGATACCGGCACCCGCAATCACGATCATTGTCATCGTTCTCCCCCACAAATACGTATCATTCCACAGGATTTTAATCTCACGGAAAGGTTCTTACGCATATTTCAACGTGACTTAACCCTTGAAAGCAAGCCACGCAGATGACAAATACTTTTCATATTACAACATCAGGAGCGCTCGATGCATCTGCCGCTTGCAGACCGCCATCTCTACGTTCTCGGGGGTCCGTCAGCCCATGTGGGGTTCCTGAACTGCGAACGGATATCCGAACGAAGCCATATTCACGACTGGTCAGTCGAAGCGCATTACCACGAAGGTCTCGCTCAGTTGTTTGTTTTCGCCAAGGGACAGGTGGGAGCGCGGCTCGACTATGCTCCAGAATCCATCACCGGGCCGGCAATGGTGTGGCTCCCAGCACTATGCAGCCACGCTTTCGAATATGAAACCGGGATGGAGGGTTGGGTCATCACAATCCCAACCGGCGATCTCTCTCAACTCTCTACAGAAGCACCATACTTAGATCATTGGATCAACCGACCTCAGTTGCTCGTAGGAGAAGACCATATAACATGCCTCACGGAAGCAATCGATATCACGCGCAGGATAGAGACAGCGCATTGCGAGGCACTGGAGGATCAGAACTTGGCGCTGAAGTCCCTTTTCTGCCTGCTACTTGTCCTACTGAACAGAGGACTGCGCGACAACAGGGCCCTTCAGGACGGCAATACTCAGCGAAAGCGCTACCTCGTGCACGAGTTCCAGTGCTTGGTGGAAAATCCCGCGACCAGTAGTCACTCTGTAGCAGAGTTCGCAAAGGCACTGTCGGTGACATCCACTCATCTTTCTCGTACCGTGAAAGCAGCTACCGGTCGCACCGCCAGCGAAATTCTTTCAGACCAAATGCTGCTGAAAGCGAAGAGAATGCTCGCTTTCAGCGACCAGTCCATTTCGGATATTGCGTTTGCTCTTGGCTTCTCAAGTCCTTCCTATTTCAGCCGCTTCTTTTCAGCACGCGCAAGCGAGACGCCTCGTGATTTTCGCAAGAGAATACGAAGCCAATAACCTCCTTCTCTTTCAGCACGGGTGCTACTTTAGGGCCATATAAGTTTTTTGCCATAGCGCTCGCCGTTTGATCTACTAGGGATGGCAAAAATCGGCGCGCCCATACCAGGCGACAAGAGGCCCTCAAAGCGTTCGCCTACCACGAGCATTCCCGCCGACTATCGGTTCCTTGACTGATATCAAGATGGGTCGTAAAAATTTATCGTTCTGGTTCCGACTTACTTCCACCTTCCCGGCATATCGCCACCCAATGAAAACGCGCATCGAACCGCACGATTCACGGCCATCGGCAATACCGACATATGTGTCTCGTCAGGATAGATTTCAAAGCCGGCCCGCAGGCCAAGGCAAGTGAGACTTGCCGCCATCTCCCGCGCGGCGGCGACGGTACGGGTCTGCTCCTTCTGCGCCAGCCTTTCGGCGGCATCGGCGCGGTCTCGTTGAAACGGGGCCAATTCGCTGCCTTCCCATTCCCCGGCAGACAGATGCACGGTCAGTGCACGGCCAGCGGGCTGAAACTCTTCCAGATGCCTTTGAAGAAAGCTGTCTTCCCATGTGATGGCCGGGCTTGCGGCGATCCAGGTGCGAAACGCATCGGGGCGGGTGAACATCAGCCACAGCGTGAACAGGCCGCCAAAGGAATGACCGAACAGCGATTGCCGTTCGGGATCCAGCCGGACATGGTCCGCTAAAAATACCCTGACATCCTCAAGCATGAAACGCGCCATTTCGCCGCCGCCGCCAGTCCTGACCTCGGCTCCGCCCTCGTGGAAAGGCGGATAGCTCCGTCCCGGCGGCGGACCCAGATCCCAACTGCGGCGAAAGGGATCATAGGCGTCAGAGGTCGGATAACCTATGGCAATCAGCGCACCCCAGCCGATATCCGTTCCCTCGGGCCAGAAAGCCTGCGCACGCATCGCGTCGACCGCCGTACCGATCACCGCGTTACCGTCGAGCAGCCATAATGCCCGCCAACCTGTCTCGGGCGGCGTGCCGGGGGGAATCCACAGAAATACGCGGCGAACAGCGCCGGTCACGCTATCGGCCAGGTCGAACCATCGCGTTCCACCGCAATCAGCGGTGCCTTGGGCCACGATCAGAGGCATCATGGCAGGTCAGAAATTACGGCTGAGCGTCAGGCTAACCTTGCGCCCGTCGCCAAGGGCACAGCCCAGATTATCGTAGCAGACGCCGTAATATTCCTTGTCGAACAGGTTGGTGACACCAAGATCGACGGCATATTGATCCGCCTCGTAACGCATGGCCAGATCCGCAGTCGTATGCGACGGGGTTACGCGCCCATTATACTGCGTCGAATAGGAATCCGACTGGTAGCGAAGCCCTCCACCGACCGACAGGCCGGGCATGAAGCGCGAGGCGTCCCAGTCCAGCCATAGCGAGACCTGGTGGCGGGGTGACATGACATTTTCCTTGCCCCTCTTGGCGGGATCGGCGGATTCGGTGATCTCGGTATCGAGATAGGTATAACCCAGGACGCCCTGCAGTTCCTGCGTCAGCTTACCTCGCGCCTCGAGTTCGACGCCACGGGCACGGATCTCACCGACCTGAGTCGAATGCGTATAGTCGATATTCCCGTCCTCGTCGAAATAGTAGTCCTCGACATTGGTCTTGCGCAGATCGAACACCGCCGCGCTCAACAGCAGGTCGCCGAATGGCGGCATGTAACGCAACCCGGCCTCTAACTGCTTGTTACGGGATGGGTCGAGCGGATCGCCGTCAATAGTGGTCCCGGCATTCTGGATGAAGCCCTCGGAATAGTTCAGATAGGGCGTCAGGCCATTCGCGAATTCATGGGTCGCGCCGATCATCGCCGTCGTGGCCGCGTCATCCTTGCGTTGGATGCCGCCGGCCCCCAGCAGATCTTCATTGCGACTTTCCAGCCAACTGCGCCGCAGCCCGGCGGTAATGGTGGTTCCCTGCCCCAGATTCAGGTGATCCTGAAGGTAAAGCCCCTTCTCGGTATAAGTTTCGCGGTTGCGGCTCGACAGGGAGGGATCCTCTACGAGGAAATCAAGCGAAGGATCGTTAAAACCGATCATAAAGGCACCGGTCTGGTAGTACTGATCGGCGTCATTATCAGCATGCTGATAATCGACCCCAACCGTCAGGCTGTTATTCGCCGCTCCGAATGCCCGCCGCCATTCCAGATTGACATCCGCACCCAGAGTCTTGGCGGATTCGTCTTGCCGCAAGGCCGTGTAGCTGATTCCCGCCGCGGTTATTCTGTCCCGATAGGCATGGCGGTAATCCGTATTCTGATGCGCATAGCGCGCGCGGGCGTTCAGCACCAGCTCGGACGAAAATTCATGCGTCAGCTCCAGTCCCAGCGACTGCTGATCGGTCTTGAACTGGTTGTAGGGTGACGACCGGTAAGCGAAATCTCGGGGCAGAACGCCAAGCGACAGGTCGTAATCCTCGCCAGCAATCGGAAACATGCCGCTTGGCGTGCGTGCATCTTTCTGCACATGCGCCAGCAGCGTCAACGAGGTGTAATCCGTGGGCGCCCATGTCAACCCGCCGGCCAGAAATGCGCGATCATCCTCGGAATTGTCGATCTCGGTCGCACCGTCTCGCCACAGGCCGGTGATCCGTCCGGCCACGGTCTTCCTTGCATCAAGAGCATCACCGAAATCAAAACCGACCTCGCCGTTGCCATGACTGCCATATCCGAGACGTGCTTCGGCCTTGCGTTCGAAAACCGGTCGCTTCGTGACCAGATTCACCATGCCCCCGGCATCGTTCGACCCATAAAGTACGCCCGCCGGTCCGCGCAGCACATCCACACGCTCAAGCATGTAAGGATGCGAGGAAAAGGCCGTGAAACCCACCACTTTCTGCGGCAGCCCGTCGCGGTAAAGCGCGCCCGAGCCAAGATCGAAGCCCCGGATCGAGAACTGATCGAACCGGTCGTCATTGCCCCATGTCGACGCATTAACGCCGACCGTGTATTTGATCGCGTCCTCGACCTGCGCCGGTGCCCTTCGTTCAAGCTCGGTCGAGGTCACGACAGAAATGGATTGCGGCACCTCTGCAAGTGGTACGCCGGATTTGACGCCGGTTTCGGTGCCCGGCGCCAGATAACCGTCGATCTCGCCGGTATAGGGAATCGCTTGCAGGACGATCGGGGAAAGTTCGATCACCTCCTGCTGTTCATCCTGTGCAAGAGCCTGCACCGGCATCACGATGAACGGCAATGACAACAGGGCAGTGGTCCGGCAGAACAGCCGGTTCAGCCCCGGAAAAGCGGCAGTGGATAGAGGATGACAGGGCATTCCTTCGGCTCCCCAAGTATTGCGACGACGAAACCGGCGCGGGCCGGTCGGCGGAATACCTGGGATTTTCCTGGGTGACGGGTCTATTCGTTACCGCCGAGGCAATGTCAACCCGTTAGAAAGCTTCACTTTCCGTTTGACGGTCGCGTGTCCCCCGGAATACATCCACTGGGCCAGCCCGACGCCAGCCCGATCACGAGATGAACCACGAACAGGTGTCGGGATTCGAAACTGGCTTGCATTCTTGATGGCATTTGCCTTGCTGGGCGCTGCGATGGCGGTTTCGCTGGCACTTGGTGCGCGCGCCCTGACGCTGCCGGAGATTTGGGCATCGCTGCTTGGGGCGAATGGCTCGGCACAGACCAGCGCGACCATCATGGACATGAGGTTGATGCGCAGCCTGACCGGGATACTCACAGGGGCGTCGCTTGCGGCCGCCGGACTGGTGATGCAGCACCTCACCCGCAACCCATTGGCCGATCCGGGAATACTGGGCGTGAATGCCGGGGCGGCGCTTGCCGTGGTGCTGGCGATCTGGCTGCTGGGCTGGACACATCCCGTCAATCTTTCCGCAATTGCCGTTTGTGGCGCGGGGCTTGCCGCGATTTCGGTGTTCTTACTTGGTCGTGGCGGCAAGGCAGGTGACCGGGCTGGAATCCTGAGGCTGACATTGGCCGGCGTCGCCGTTTCCGCGCTGTGCCTGGCCTTCGTCTCGGCGATCGTCCTGCTGGATCAGGACACACGGAATCTGTATCGCTTCTGGACCATCGGCTCTCTGAGCGGAGGCGATCACGACAGGCTGTTCTGGCTGTGGCCCCTGGTGGCATCAGGATTGATCATCGCGGCTCTGCTGGCCCGAAGGGTCGACGCTCTCGCACTTGGCACCGACACTGCCCGCAGTTTCGGCGTCTCGGCCGAGCTTACCGCAAGCCTTGCATTGGTCTCGGTTGCGCTGCTGGCAGGAGGAAGCGTGGCCCTTGCGGGACCGATCGGCTTCGTCGGACTGATCGTACCGCATCTGACGCGGCATCTGGTGGGACCGTCGATCCTGCCCGGACTGGCGATCGCCTGCCCAATGGGAGGCACCTTGCTGCTGATTTGCGACAGTATCGGCAGGATCGTGGCGCGCCCCGCCGAAATCCAGACCGGGATCATTCTGGCGCTGATCGGGGGGCCAGCCTTTC
Organism: Paracoccus saliphilus; assembly: GCF_028553805.1. Taxonomy (NCBI): domain Bacteria; kingdom Pseudomonadati; phylum Pseudomonadota; class Alphaproteobacteria; order Rhodobacterales; family Paracoccaceae; genus Paracoccus; species Paracoccus saliphilus. The sequence continues at coordinate 2,353,796 of NZ_CP067140.1, forward strand.
TCGCGCTGATCGGTCGGGCCGCACGATGAGAGCGCAGCTTCCAATCATCTTCGCGCTTATATTGGCTTTCACCGCCGCGCTGTGTCTTGGCAGGACGACCGTGACCTTCTCGGACCTTGTGCAGGTGCTGCGTCAGGGGGACGAAGCGAAGGTCTGGTTCCTGATTTACGATCTGCGCCTGCCCCGCCTGTTGACCGCAACAGGCGCGGGCGCCGCATTCGGATTGGCGGGCGCGATCAGCCAATCTCTTTTCCGCAACCCGCTTGCGGCTCCGGAAATGCTGGGCGTGACGGCAGGTGCGTCCCTGGGCGCGGTTGCCGTGCTGCTGACGGGTGCGAACGGGATCGCGGTCACGACTGGCGCGATTAGTGGGGCGATTGCCGCGACCTGCATCCTGTTGGTACTGACCGGACGCCAGCCCGAGGTTAGCCGGTTGATCCTCACCGGCATCGGGATCTCGCTGACCGCAACCGCGATGACCAGCCTGTTGATCAGCAGGGCAAGCGACACCATGGCCGGAGATGCGATGCTATGGCTGACTGGTTCACTGAACGGACGGCACTGGCCACACGCCGAATTGATTTGGTCCGTTTCACCGTTCCTGCTGGTTGCGGCAGCGGTGGGTGCCCGGTCCTTGGACCGGATGGAACTGGGCGACGATCTGGCGCAAAGTCTTGGCATCCGGGTTCAGGTCGCACGTCCATTGCTGATCCTGTTGATTGCGGCGCTGGTCGCTGCCGGGGTGGCGGTTACAGGGCCTATCGGTTTCGTCGGGCTGATGGCGGGCCCGATAGCCCGGCGGCTTGCCGGTGGTAGCAGCCCCGACCTGATCGGCGCCGCGATGATCGGGGCGTTGATCCTGCTGCTTGCCGATTTGATCGTAACATTGACCGCACCGCTTGCCCTGCTTCCCGCCGGGATCTTCACCGGCCTGATGGGAGCACCGTGGCTGATCTGGCTGCTTTGGCGCGGCGATACCGAAAGGAGGCCGGGATGACCCTTGAAGCACTCGATCTGACACTTGGCTATGGCGGTCCACCAATCGTCCGGAACCTGAGCGTGAGCATCCCATCCGCGACCGTAACCGCGATCATCGGGCCGAACGGATGCGGGAAATCCACCTTGCTGCGAGGGTTGGGTGGGCTCATCCCGGCCCGGAGCGGACGGGTGCTATTGGGTGACGAAGACTTGGCGAGACTGCGCCCCGCCGCCATCGCCCGCCGGGTGACATTGCTGCCACAATCGCCGACCCCGCCCGAAGGCATCCGTGTCGCCGAACTGGTGAGTCGTGGCCGCACGCCCTGGCTACGCCCCTTCCGTCCCATGGGTGCACGCGACCGCTACGCCATCCACCAGGCGATGGAGGCTACGGCGATTGCCGACCTTCGTGACCACCGGGTTAGCGACCTGTCGGGTGGACAAAGACAACGGGTCTGGATCGCGATGGCCCTTGCGCAAGAGACCGGTTGGCTGCTGCTGGACGAGCCGACGACGTGGCTTGACCTGCGGCATCAGCTTGACCTGTTGAAACTGCTGCGGAGGTTCAATCGCGACGACAATCGCAGCATCGTCATGGTGCTGCACGACATCTCGCAAGCCGCGCGCTTCGCCGATCACGTGATCGCCATGCGCGACGGCGAGATCCTAGCACAGGGAACACCCGCGCAGGTGATTTCCGCCGAGGTGCTGGAGCAGGTCTTCGGCCTGGCCTCCAAGGTCATCGACGATCCGCTGCATGGTTCTCCGCTGGTCCTGCCGATGTGATGAGGAAGAAAAGATGAAACACAGTGCATTCGATCGCCGTTGTTTTCTTACACTCGCAGCCGCTGGTCTCGCCGTACCTGCCATTGCGCGGGCATCGGCGAATTGGCCGCGCACAGTGCCCCATGCGCTTAGCGCAACTACGATCGATGCGCCACCAAAGCGCGTTGTCTCGGTCGGCCTCCATGAACAGGATTTTCTTTATGCCCTGGGGATCGCTCCGGTTGGTGTGCATGAGTGGTTTGGCAACTACCCGCACGCGACCTGGATATGGGCTGAAGAGGCCCGAAAGACGCTGAGCGCGGCCCCTGCGGTGCAAAACGGCTTCGAGGTGGATATCGAATGGGTTTATGCTCAGGAACCCGACCTGATCGTCGCCTCGTTCTTCAACCTGTCGCAATCGGATTACCGGTTGCTTTCGGGTATCGCGCCTGTCATCGCCTCGCCCGAGGGTTACCCCGTCTGGAGCGCACCATGGGAAGCGGAGCTGCGGTTGATCGCGCAGGCGACCGGAACCGAAGCACGAGCGGAAACCGTGATCGCCGGAATTGACGAACGCATCGGTAAACTCACCGCGGCGAACCCGAAGTTCTCGGATAAAACCGCGACCATCGGCTTTTTTGCCGAGAATCACTTCGTCGGCTACCGGACCGACGCCGGGGGTAATCTTCTTTTGCGAGAACTCGGTTTACGGACTCCGCCTGAATTCGACGATCTGGTGCAGCCAAATGGACAGTTCTCGGTCAGTCCTGAACGGATCGACCTGTTCGAGCTCGACGCTGTTCTGTGGCTGGTCGACCCGGGAACCGCGCAACGGATCCGGGACATGCCCGTCTACCGGGAAACCCGATTGGCCCGCGAAGGCCGCTCGATCTGGGCCGATCCCGAACTGACCGGCGCGCTCAGCTTCATGTCGCCCTTGTCGATCCCCTACGCACTGGATCGTATCGCGCCCTTGCTGCATATGGCTCTGGATGGCGATCCGGCAGCCGGATGATCTGCAGAGAATGGACCTTAGAAGATATTTGACTATCCTGACACCTAGCCGCGCACGCTTGCCGCACTGGTTGATCAGCGGGCCGCTGAGGAGCCCGCGCCTGTTGCGATTTGCAACGCCGCCCATTCCTTGGCCGCGTCATTGCGTGCCGAGGCCGCCGCGAGCCGCGCAGAGGCCCGTGAACGATCGGCTTCCAGCAGGTCGACAAGTTCCAGCGCACCGGCTTCGAAATTTTCATAGGCCAGGTCATAAGCCCGATCATAGCTGTTTGCCGCTTGCTCCAGCGTTCCCGCTCGCTGCCGGTAACGGCGCAGGTTCGACTGGGCGGTTTGGACGTCCTCGACTGCGGCTGCGACCGAAGATTTCCATGCAATCTCTGCCTGTCGCGCCTCGGAAACCTTGCGCGACCGGGCGGCCTGTAACGCGCCCTGGTTGAAGACCGGTAAAGACAGGCCCGGACCAAAGCCCCAGGTCGTATCACCACCCCGGTCCGTCACCGTTCCGGTCAGCGAGATCGAGGGCAAGAGGTCAGCTGTCGCGACGCCCACTGCCGCAAGCGCGGCAGCGTAATCGCTCTGTGCTGAACGGATATCGGGACGGCTCCGCAGCAGGTCTGCGGGCACTCCGGTTCCCGGCCCGGGCGGTGTCCGCAACTGAGCCGAACCGCGTTGCATCTGCTGCATCAGCGGTTGTGCCTGCAGGTTCAATAGCGTGGAGAGGCGATAGACCTGCGCATTGAACTGCGCCTCGTAATTTGGCAGATCGGCACGGGCGGTTTGCAGCAGCGCCTCCGTCTGGGCCGTATCGTACTCGGTCGCAAGGCCCAGCGATTCCATGTTGCGTGTCACTTCCAGCGTAGCTTCACGGGCTTCTATGGTGTCTCGCGTCAATGCCAGCGCCTGCTGATAAAAACGTGCATCCGCATAGGCCGAGATCACCTCGGCCAGCCATGCCAACCGGGTTGTCTGTGCCTCCGCCTCGGCGGACCGGTAGCTGGCAGTCGCACCTTCGCGCGCACGACGCGCGCCTCCGAACAAATCGAAAACGAAGCTGGCCGAGAGATTTGCAGTGTTGGCGGTGTTGGCCACAATGCCGTCCCCGCCGGACCGCTCACGCCCCGCGCTGCTCGAGCCGCTGACTTGCGAACCCAAGACGCCCGCCGCTCGCATATCGGCCGCAGCCGCCCGGATCCGCTCATTCGCGGCCATGATATCGAAGCTCTGCCCCATTCCAGATTGGACCAGCCGGTTCAATGTCGTATCGTCATAGCCTGACCAAAAGGCAGTCTCGGTGCCGCTGGCGGCACCCTCACCTTCCTCGAACTCTGCTTGAACGCTGGGTGTCGGGATATCTGCCGGGTCCGGTCCAACCGCCGTACAGGCCGTCAGCGTCAGCATCGACACAAAGATTGTCTGGCGCACGAAAACATTGGAGGTCACGAAGTCTTTCCCTTTCTGGTGAACATCTTCACGGCCTGCAACACGGCAACATAGAATACCGGCACCAGGAAAATTCCGATCACGGCCGAGGACGCCATGCCGCCCAAAACCCCGATCCCGATCGAGTTCTGCGCACCGGCCCCTGCCCCTGTCGCGATGGCCAGCGGCAACACGCCCAGCATGAAGGCGAAGGTGGTCATCAGGATTGGCCGCAGCCGCATTCTTGACGCCTCGATGGCGGATTCCAGTAGCGATTTGCCCTGCGCCACCAGAGATTGCGCAAATTCCACGATCAGGATGGCGTTACGGGCCGCAAGCCCGATGGTGGTCAGCAGGCCGACCTTGAAATAAACGTCGTTGGTTTGCTCGAAGAACAGAGCGGCGACCAATGCCCCGAGGATACCAATCGGCACGGTCATCATCACCGCCAGCGGCACCGTCCAACTTTCGTAGAGCGCGGCAAGGGCAAAGAAAACCACAAGCGCCGAAAGCGCGAATAGCATCGGGGCCTGGTTGCCCGAAAGCCGTTCCTGATAGGACAGGCCAGTCCAGGCCGTGCCATAGCCACCATCCAGATCGGCGACCATTTCCTCCATCGCATCCATCGCCGCGCCCGAAGACAGACCCTGCGCCGCCGCCCCACTCAGTTCCAGTGCGCGTGTTCCGCCATAGCGAGCCAGAGCCTGCGGTTCCTGATCCCAAGCCTGAGTTGCAAAAGCTCCGAAAGATACCATCTCGCCCTGATCGTTGCGGGCATACCATCGATTGATGTCCTCGGGTTGGGAACGGACATCGGCCTCACCCTGTACGATCACCGGACGCAGCTCGTTGGCCAGTGCAAAATCATTCACGTCGCGCCCGGCAAAGATCACCGACAGCATCGCATTGACCTCCGAGATAGACAGCCCGAAGGCCGCGGCCTTCTGCTGATCGATATCCAACCTCAGCGAGGTCTCGAACGGTGCCTCGTTGCCGCGCAGATTGGTGACTCGGCCATCGGTCTGAGCATCGGCGACAAGCTGATCAGCGGCGGCGGAAAGCGCCTCTTGTCCGCGCCCGGGCTGATCAACCAGCTGCATGGTGAAGCCCGAGGAGGACCCCATTCCCTGAATCGCGGGTGGTTGCAGGAAATAGACCTGCCCGGCGCGATTGTTCATGAAGAAATGGGTATTCGCGCGGCCAACCAGCGAGGCGACATCATGGCCATCGCGTTCTTCGTAATCCCGCAGCTTGGCAAAGACCATCGCATTGCTCTGGCCCGAGCCGCTAAAGCCGAAGCCCAGCGCGCCGAAGACCGACTCGACCGTCTCGGATTCTTCGTTCAGAAGATAGTCCTCGACCTGCTCGACAAGCGCCTTGGTCTGGGGAGTAGTTGCACCATTGGGCGTTTCCACCATGACCATCATCACGCCCTGATCCTCATCGGGCAGGAACGAACCGGGCAGCTTCTGAAACAGCATGATCGCGCCAATACAGATCGCCACCAGCACCACCAGCATGCGAAAGGGCCGCCGCACCAGCCGGGTCACCACACCGCCATAGCCATTGGTCGCCCGGTCGAGATTGCGGTTGAACCAGCGCGCGAGCGCAATTCCTGCGCCATGCTTGCGCGGTTTCAACAGGCTGGCGCACATGGCAGGCGTCAGGATCACCGCTACGCCCAACGACAGAACCATGGCGGTGATGATGGTGACTGAGAATTGTCGGTAGATGACCCCGGTCGCGCCGGTCATAAAGGCCATTGGCAGAAACACCGCCGACAGGACCAGCACGATGCCGACCAGCGCCGAGGTGATCTCACCCATGCTCTTCTCGGTGGCCTCGACGGGGTCGAGGCCCTCTTCCTCCATCACCCGCTCGACATTCTCGACCACCACGATGGCGTCATCGACCAGCAGGCCGATGGCCAGCACCATTGCGAACATCGTCAGCGTGTTGATCGAATACCCGGCCAACGCGAGCATCCCGAACGTTCCCAGAAGCACCACCGGGATCGCGATCACCGGAATGATCGTCGCACGCCAGCTTTGCAGGAAGCACAGGATGACAAGGAAAACCAGGATGACCGCTTCGATCAGGGTGTGATAGACTTGATTGATCGATTCCTCGACAAAGGGCGAGGTATCGTAAGGATAGACGATCTCGACGCCATCCGGCAGGGAAGGCGCGATATCATCCAGCACCTTGCGCACCGCCTCGGCCGTCGAGACGGCATTAGCGCCGGTGGCCAGGTTAACCGAAAAACCCGCCGCCGGGTTTCCATTAAACCGGGAATCGCCGCCATAGCTTTCCTGCCCGATCTCGATCCGGGCGACATCGCCCAGAAAGACCGTCGAGCCATCGGGATCGACGCGCAGCAGGATCCGCTCGAATTCCGCGACGTTGGAGAATTGCGACTGCGCCGACAGGGTCATGGTCAGTCGCTGCCCTTCGGCAGCTGGCTGCGCGCCAAGACTGCCGACGGTGACATTGGTGTTCTGTTCGGATACGGCGGCGGTGATGTCAGCGGGCGTCACCTGATACTGGGTCATCTTCATCGGATCCATCCAGATCCGCATCGCATAGCCCGAACCAAAGGAATTGATCGAGCCGACGCCCGTTGTCCGCTTGACCGGATCCTCGATCATCTGTGCGGTCAGATCGCCCAACTCGACCGACGTATAGCTGCCGTCAGCGCTGGTCAATGCGCCGATCATCAGGATCGATGAGGTCGAACGCGAGACGTTCACCCCGCTCTGCTGCACGATATCCGGCAGTTGCGACGTCACCAGTTGCAGCTTGTTCTGCACCTGTACCTGCGCAATATCGGCGTCTACGCTATCGTCGAAGGTCAATGAGATCGAGGTTGATCCCGGCGTCGAATTCGACGTCATGTAGATCATCCCGTCGATCCCGGTCATCGCATCCTCGATCACCGTAGTGACAGAGTTCTCGACGATCTCGGCAGAGGCGCCGTTATAGCTTGCACTGATCTGGACGGTGGTCGGCGCAATTTGCGGATATTGCTCAATCGGCAGAGTGGCCATGCCAAGCCCGCCGACCAGCATGGTCACGAAGGCGATGACCCATGCGAAGACGGGACGGTGGATGAAAAACCTTGCCATACTGGATTACTCCGCTGCCGGGGCGTCGTCGGTTTCGGTCGCGGACGCATCGCCGGGTGCAGAATCGTCAGGCGCATTCTTTGCGGTGGTGTCGCGCACCACGCCGTTCTCGTCAAAACTGACCGGAACGGTGACCACCTCGGCCCCTTCCGTCAGTCCGGTCAGCCCGTCCACCGCCAGAAGCTCGCCCGCCTCGACGCCATCGGTGACGATCCAGTTATTTTGGTAGCCGCCGTCATCGGTCAGTTGCCGTTTCTCGGCCTTGCCGTCCCTGATCACCCATGCGGTCAGCTTACCGGTCTTGTCACGGGTGCCGGCGGATTGAGAAACCAGGATTGCACGCATCGTGCCGAACTCGATCTGGCCACGCACGAACATGCCCGGCAACAGCAGCAAATGCGGATTATCGAAACGGAACCGCGTATCCACCGACCCGGTCGAGGTCGACACGCTGAAACCGGGCGCGACCATTTCACCCATAGCCTCGTAGGTCTGGCCGGTTTCCAGCGTCAGTGTTGCCTGAAGCTTCTCGTTCATCTGCAGCTGTCCGTTGCGGATATCGCTAATAGTGGCAAGCATTCCAGCTGAGGGCGCAAGAATGTCTACTTCGATCGGATCCAGCCGCGTCACAGTAGCCAACGCATCGGCCTGCCCCGAGGTCACCAGATCGCCGACAGAAACCTTTGCCACGCTGGCCATACCGTCGATCGGGCTGGTCACCAAAGTCCAGTCCAGGTCAGTTTGTGCCAATTTCAGGGCCGCCTCTGCCGATTGCACCGAGGCCTGTGCCTGTTCCATGGAGGCGCGGGCGGTTTCGACCTGCGCCAGCGTCGTGCCCGAGCCCTGCAATTGCTGGGTCCGCTCATACGCGGACTCAGCCTGGATGAGCGTCGCCTTGGCCGATGCAACCTCGGCTTCGGCACTGGACAGGTTTGCTTCATAGGTTGTCGTATCGACCTGGAACATCGGATCGCCCTGCTTCAGCGGGCGCCCGGCCTCATAAAGAATATCAGTGATGATCCCGTTGACGCGCGGCCGGATCGTCGCATCGGCCCCGGAAACTGCGCGCCCCGGTAAGGTTACCACGCGCGGCACGTCCTGCAGCTGCAACTCGATCACCCCAACCTGTTTGGGTGGCATCTGTCCGGCATCTTGCGCCGCAGCAGGACCGGCAATCATCAGTAACCCGGCAAGGCCAAGGCAGATCGGAAAACGGAAATCAGGCATCATGATAGTCCCGGGCAAGATACGGCCCTATGCGGCGAGGACCTGGTTCGGAGGCCTTCTTGCATAATTTTGCACGGCATGCAATACGTGCCCCATGTGAAACAGCAGAAATGTCAGCCGATGGTCATATCTTCAAGTCTTCGTGATCGACGCCGCTTGCAAACCGAGCGTGAAATCCAATCGGCTACGCTGCAACTGGCGTTGCGCGAGGGCTTCGAGACGGTGACAACCGAGATGATTGCGGCGGAAGCGGAGATCAGCCTGCGGACCTTTTTCAATTACTATACGAACAAGGAGGCTGCGCTGCTCGGCAAGCGGCCGGAGATCCCTCCGGAGATCATCGCCTGGTTCGAGAGCGCATCGGGTCCGCTAATGAACGACCTGTTCGAGGCACTTGGAAAGCATCTAAGCAACACCCAACTGGACCGCGATACGATCCGGCTGATCGACACCTTGCTGGAACGCTCGCCCGAACTGGTGCCGATCTTTCACGCTTCGCTACAGAAGCTCTCTGACCAGATGGCTGACCTCATCGTATCCCGCCTGGGCGAGACAGCCCGCCCGGAGGCCGAGTTGCTGGCCGAACTGGTATCTCATGCACTGGCCCATGCGATCCTCAGCTGGTCACAATCCGACGATATGGCCGAAACCGCAATCATCGGCCTTATCAGGCAGCAGATCAGAAAACTTGGAACGATCATCTGCGATATGCTGTAAGAGCTGTTTCTTGACGCCCCGCATCGTATCTGATTGTGCTAGCGTGAATTGCTTCACATGCAGATGCCTTGGAGTCCCGGCCTGTGGCCTTTGGCATGACATCCTGATCGCACCAAAGCCAACGAGAACGGCCGCTCATGAGATAACCGCCCGGTATTTTTCGAAGCAGAGAAGACAGCCCGGAGCGGCCAGCTTGGCATGAAGGGTACGGCGATGGCATCTGGCGAGACAACTGGGACCATCCGGTTGAGAAATTTCAGTTTTTTACGACGTATAGTTAGAGGTTCAACCCACCTCAAAGCCTATACATCCCCCCTTCATACCAAACTCCCACATTACGATCCCTCGCTGAGCTTGCATCGCCGGAAAAATAAGGCGGAAGCTGGAGCCGAGCCCAGAAGGAAGAGTCCAATGCGCAAGAGGGTTCTTCGAAGCTGATGTTGACGGTCTAAAGCTCGCCGTCCACTTCGAGGCCGCCACGGTACTGTCGCCCCCGATGGCTAGGTGCTGGCAATGACGAGGCCTAGGGCCACCTCGTCGATCACGGCCCTGAGGATCTTGGCAACGGCGAGCGATTCAATGTCGATGTGCGCGTCGTCGGCTGCGACGACGAGGATGGCGCGGCCCGCAACGTTTCCTGCACCTGCGCGATGCCGGTGGATAAAACCACCACCTTCCAGCCTTGCCGGTTTCCTTCAGGCGGATCGCCTATTCCAAGGCAGTCTAGTCGAAGGGATTCATCGACATCTTCACGTTTGCAAGATCGGCATCCGAGCCGTCGGTCTTCACACTAACCTTCCCGTTTTAGTCGATCCCACGTTTGAGAGGTACGAGAACCTGAATGTAATTTTTCTTGAGATTAGCCTTTGAAGGATGATTTTTTGAATTCCGTGCCGAAAGGCTTCGGCCAAATATAGATGCGGTTTACTCGTTGGAAATTTATCTCCCTTGGAATACGGGCTTTCGTTTCTCAGAGAACGCCTTGCGCCCTTCAGCGAAGTCCCCGCTTTCGCCGCAGGCGGCAATTGCCGCGAGGACGGGCGACAATTCGTCCTCCGGAGGGGTATCCGCCGCCATCTTGGCCGCGCGGATCGTCAGCGGGGCATTGACCGCGATGGCCGCAAGATAAGCCTCGGCGTCTTCGGTAAAGCTGTCCTTCGGGAACACTCGGCTGACAAGGCCCAGACGCAGGGCGTCCTCGGCGCTGTATCTCAGCGCTGTGAACAGCATTTCTTTGGCCGTGGTCGCGCCGACCAGCGACACCAGCCGTTGCGTGCCGAAATAGCTGTAGCCTAGACCCAGCTTGGCCGCCGCCACTGAAAAGACCGCCCCCGCCTCGGCAATGCGCAGATCGCACAGGGCCGCCAGGGACACGCCCCCACCCATGCAATAGCCGCGGATCATGGCCACGGTCGGGCGGGGAAAGCGCAGCAGACGTGCCAGCGCAAGTTCCGCGCCCCCTTCATAGGCGCAACGCGCGCGGGCACGTGACTCGGGGTCGTCGAAGCCCGAGACATCGGCACCCGAGGAAAAGGCCCGCTCGCCCTCTCCGGTCAAGACCAGCAGCCGCAGATCGGGGTCGTCCTCAAGCCGGATCAGCGTCTCGTTCAGCTGATCCAGCATCCCGGCCGAGATCGAATTCAACTTGGCCGGGTTGGACAGGGTGATCCGGGAGATGCCACCCGCAGTTTCGACGATGATCTTGCTGTCAGCCATGGGTATCGGTCCTTACAACCCGGCAAAGGCCAGGATTTCGGCGTGGTGCTCGTCCAGTTCGGGCGCGGCGGGCAGCCGGTCCGGATAGGTCTCGGCATCGACAAGGACCGGCGTGCAGGCCAGTTTCAGCTGCGATCCGTCCAGCGGCGCGATCGCCCCGCGCGCCTTGACCTGGGGGTCGTTAACCATGTCCTTGATCGAATTGACCCGCGCGGCGGGGATCGATGCGGCATCCAGTCGCGACAGCCACTCGGCCACCGGCGCGGCGGCCAGCTTGTCCTCGATCATCTCTTTCAGCGCCGCATTGTTGGCCACGCGCGACGCCCGGTCGGCAAACCTTGGATCCTCAAGCAGATCGGACCGGTCGATCACGCCGCAGAATGTCTTGAACAGCTTGTCGGTGCCAGCGGTGATGACTAGATAACCGTCTTGCGCGCGGAAGGCGTCGAACGGCGCCGAGCCGGGATGCGCCGCTCCTGTAGGGCCAGGAGAGGTCCCGGTTAGCGTGAACCGACTGATCGCGTTTTCCAACAATGCCATCTGGCATTCCAGCATCGAGATATCCACCCGCGCACCCTTTCCGGTGGTGCTTCGCTGAAGCAGCGCCGACTGGATGCCAAGCGCCGCGAAGACGCCCGCCGCCAGATCCCCGAGCGAGGTGCCAACTCGTGCGGGTGGCTGTCCAGGGTGCCCGGTCAGGCTCATCATGCCGCTCATCGCCTGGACGACTAGATCGTAGGCCGGCTTCTTGCGATAGGGGCCGCTCTGCCCGAAGCCCGAAATCGAAGCGAAGACCAGACGGCCGTTCCTGGCCCGGATCGCCTCCCAGTCGTAGCCCAGCTTCTCCATGACGCCGGGGCGGAAATTTTCCACCAGCACGTCGGCCTTGGCCAGAAGCGCCTCAAAAACCCGGCGATCCTTGGGCGCCTTGAGATCCAGCGCGATCGACTTCTTGCCGCGGTTCGCCAGGGCGAAATAGGCCGACCTGTCGCCTTCGAAGGGCAGGAACTGCCGGGAATCATCCCCGACCTCAGGTTGTTCGACCTTGAGAACGGTCGCCCCCAAATCCTGCAAGATCATCGTGCAATAGGGGCCGGAGAGGACGCGCGTCAGGTCCAGTATCACAAAGCCGGCCAGCGGACCATTGCCCTGCGGCAGGCTTGCGTCGGTATCGGGTGTCATGTTCGCTTCCTTCGTTGCATCAAGATGTGCGGCGCAGCACGGTCCCGGCAGGGATAGCCCCGCCGGGACCGTGCTCCGATACGATTGTAATCAGGCCTCTCCGGCGGGCAGGTCAACCGCCCGCCGCTGCTTTATCATGCTGCGCATCCCGCTGACGGCGGCCCAGATCAGCAGCAGCCCCGAGATGCCCAGCACCGGACCCGACAACTGGCCGGTCAGCAGGACGGTGGCGTCTCCGCGGGCCAGCAGCATGGCGCGGCGCAGGTTTTCCTCGAGCATCGGGCCCAGCACGAAGCCCAAGATCAGGTTGGCCGGACCATAGCCCACCTTCTGGAAGAAGAACCCCAGCCCCCCGAAGAGCAGCACGATCCCCACGTCGAAGACACTGTTCTTCATCGAATAGACGCCGATGCAGATCAGGGCGATAACAATGGGATAGATGAACTTGTATGGGAATTGCAGCACCCGCACCCATAGCCCGATCAGCGGGATGTTCAACAGCAGCAGGAACAGGTTGCCGATCCAGAAGCTCGCGATCAGGCCCCAGAACATCTGCGGGTGATCCGTCACCAGCATCGGCCCCGGCGAAATCCCGTGGATCATCAGCGCGCCCAGCATGATCGACATGGTCGCACTGCCCGGGATGCCGATAGTCAACGTCGGGATAAAGGCGGTCTGGGCGGCAGCGTTGTTAGCCGCTTCCGGCGCCGCGAGGCCTTGGATCGCCCCCTTGCCAAAGATCGACCGGTCCTTGGCCATCCTCAGTTCGACCGCATAGGCCAGAAAGGCCGAGATCACCGTTCCCGCCCCGGGCAGAGCCCCGAGGAAGCCCCCGATCGAGGACCCGCGCAGGATCGGACCCGCCACCTGACGCACCCAGGCGAAATCCGGCAACATGCTGCGCAGGCTGACCTTCTGGGCTGCACCCCGGTTGCCCGAGCCGCCGATGGAATTGGCGACCTCGGAGATCCCGAACAACCCCATGGCGATGGCGACCAGGCTGACCCCGTCGCGTAGCTCCAGCAGATCGAAGGTATAGCGGAAATCGCCCGAGGTCACATCCGTCCCCACAGTGCCCAGCAGCAGACCCAGCACCACCATGATCATCGACCGCACCGCCGACCCGGTGCCGACCGTCACGGCCGCCACGAGCCCCAGCACCATCAGCGCAAAGTAATCGCCGGGGCCGAATTTCAGACCCAGCTCGGCGATCGCAGGGCCAAAGCCCATCAGCGCGATCACGCCCAGGGTGCCGCCGGTGAAGGACGCGATGGCAGTGGTGAACAGCGCCCGGCCGGCCTTGCCCTGCTTGGCCATCGGGTTGCCGTCCAGACAAGTCACGGCGTTCGAGGGCGTGCCCGGCAGATTCAGCAGGATCGACGCGATCGACCCGCCATATTCCGCACCGTAATAGATGCCGCCCAGAGCGATCAGCGCCGTCGTCGGTTCAAGATAGAACGTCACCGGCAGCAGCATCGAGATGGCTGCCAGGCTGCCCAGCCCCGGCAGCACGCCGATCAGCGTGCCTATGAAGACGCCCATGAAGCAATAGGCAAGGTTGGTCAGCGTCGCCGCGGTGGCAAAGCCGAGGATGATATTTTCCCACATGGCATCAGGCTCCGAAGCGGAACAGCGGCATGGTCATGCCGAGGAGTTGTGAAAACAGCAGCCAGGCACCAATGGCGGTCAGCGTCGCGATGGCAAGCGCCGGGATCAGGCCGTAGTTCTTTTCAGCCAGGCTGCACAAGCCGATGCAGATGAAGAAGGCCGGGATCATACCGAGATACAGCATCGAGATGCCAAAGCCCGTCACCGCGGCAAGGATCGCGAAAAAGGCGCGCCATTCGATGTCAACTTTCGGGGCGCCCTGCACGATGGCCGAGGTCGCCTCGATCACGCCCAGCCCGATCAGCAGGGCCGACAGGACCACCGGCAGATAGCCCGGCCCCATACGCAGCCCGCTGCCCATATTATATTGCGATGCGACGACAAATCCAATCAGACCGATCGCAATCACCACCACGGCCATGATCAGCCGCAAAGACACGAGTTTTGGCATGGTGAAACTCCTCAGGAACCCTACAGACCGGGCTGTGGGTCGCGCAGGTCAGGAGCAACCGGACGACGGCTGCCCCTACCGCGGTCACTTGGTTTCGACGCCGACGCTTTCGATCACGCCGACCCATTTGTCACGCTCGGAATTGAGGAAGGCAGCAGCTTCTTCCGGCGTGGTCTCCATGGGGGCGAGACCCTGCATCTTGAACGCCTTAAGAACCTTGAGGTCGTTCATGGCCGCGTTCAGGGCATTCGACAGGACTTCCTGGACCTCGGGGTCAGTTCCGGCCGGTGCGACCAGCAGATTCCACAACGTGGCCGAGAACCCGTCAAGCGCTGCTTCCGAGGCCGTCGGCATTTCGGGCATCAGGTCGGACCGCTTCGGCGAGGTGACGGCGTAGGGCTGGATGCCGCCCGCGCGGATCTGTTCTACCGCGCCGGGGATGGTCATCATCGCAACATCGACATGACCGCCCAAAAGATCGTTCATCATCGGGGTGTTACCCTTGTAGGGGATGTGCAGCATGTCGATGGATTCAGCGTGGGCCAGGTATTCCATGGCCAGATGGCCCGGCGTCCCGACACCTGAGGTGCCATAGGTCACTTCGCCCGGATGGGATTTGGCATAGGCGATCAGCTCGGGCAGGGTCTTGGGCTCAAGCCCCTTGTGGCCACCGATCACCATGCCGAGCGTCCCGGTCACACCGATGATTTCCAGATCGTCGTCGATCGAATAGCCCGGATCCTTGCCAAGCGCGGCCGCAAGGATTGAGGTCCCGATCCCGCTGAGACCCACGGTATAGCCGTCGGCATCCGAGCTGGCGACATAGGCTACACCCACGGCGCCGGAGGCCCCGTCGCGATTTTCTACCACGACCGGCTGACCCAGGGCGGTGGTCATGCTGTCGGCCAAGATTCGCGCCACGACATCGGTCGATCCGCCCGGCGGAAAGCCCACGACCAACTTGACCGGCTTGGTCGGATAGGCGCCGCCCTCGGCATGGGCGCCTACCGAAGCGATGGATGCGGCGACAGCGCAAATCGCGCCCAGAGCCGCCCTACGTGAAAACTCGAACATGAGTGGTTTCTCCTCCCGGCCATGTAGTGTTTAGAATAATAAGCTATAGATATCATTTTTAGAAAAGGACGCAACAGTTTTTTTGCACAGCACCCGGGGCACGGGGCACCTGCGCGCAAATATCCAAGCCCGCCCTCATAGACAAACCACACAGCGCCCGGCAACGACACAGCCGTCAAGCACCCGCAATCCATAAAAATAGGCCATGGAAGCAGATGCCTCGATGAACCGAATCCGCCGGGCGGCGCGAATCGCCCGGCCCCGAATCCCCGATCTCGGGCGCGCCAGAGATCGGCCCGGCACGCCCAAAAGACCTATTGAAGCATATATATAATTTTTATCTTGCCAATCCCGCGCCTTTCCCCAATACTCGGCCCGAACCAAGGAGGAGATGACGCATGCCGGGCTGCCTGGGCCATACCAAGGTGCTGGACTTCAGCAGGGTCTTTGCCGGCCCGTGGGCGGCGCAGATGCTGGCCGATTTTGGTGCCGCTGTCATCAAGGTCGAACACGTCAAGGGCGGCGACGACGTACGCCGCATGGGCGTACCGCATCTGGGCGCCGATGGCCAGCCGACCGGCGAAACCTCGTCCTTTCTGGCGATGAACCGAGGCAAACGCTCGGTCGCGCTAGACCTCAAGCACCTCGAAGGGCAAGCGCTGGCCCGCAAGCTGATCGCCGAGGCCGACGTTCTGATCGAGAACTTCAAGACCGGAACGCTGGCGCGGTTCGGGCTGGATTATGCTGCCGTGGCCGAACTAAACTGTCGGCTCGTTTATTGCTCGATCACCGGATTCGGCCAGACCGGCCCGATGCCCCCCCTACCCGGCCATGATCCGATCTTTCAGGCGATGAGCGGCCTGCTCAGTATGACCGGGAGCGCAGACGGACAGCCCGGCGCCGGCCCGGCACTGGCCGGCTATTCGATTTCCGACATCACGGCGGGGCAATATGCCGTGTCGGCCATCCTGGCCGCGCTGGCGCATCGCGACGGCGTTTCGGGCGAGGGTCAGTTCATCGACATCGCGCTGCTGGATTCGCAGATCCACGCCGCGTCGCACATGGCAATGAATTACCTCTGTTCGGGCAAGCTGCCGCGCCGCAATGGCACCGCCTCGCAGATCACCTGCCCTTGGCGGGCCTTCGACTGCGCCGACCGGCCGATCATGATCGCCATCGGCAATGATGCGCAATTCGCCCGATTTGCCGCCTATCTGGGGCTGGAAGGCGTGGCCGAGGATCCGCGGTTCGCCACCAATCTCGCGCGGGTCACAAATGCCGACACACTGGTCCCCATGATCGCCGAGAAGCTGACCGGCAAACAAGCTGATACCTGCTATGATGATCTTGAGAAGATTGGGATCCCCGTCGGCCCGCTGAACAGTTTCGAAGATGTCTTCGAGATGGAGCAGGTGCAGCAGCGCGGGCTCCTGAAAGAGATGGACCACCCGAACGCGGGCCGGGTGCGCTATGTCGCCAACCCCGTCCGGTTCTCGAAGGCCGAGGCGGGGACGGATCGTCACCTCCCGGTTCATGCCGAACACACTGATGAGATCCTGCGCGAGCTGGGCCTTGGTGACGCCGAGATCGCGGATCTGCGGTCTGCTGGCGCGGTGACATAGGAGGAACAGGATATGGACGGAGTAACCAGCGAAGACTGGATCGACAACGCCCGGATGATCGTCGACAGCGCGCGCGCCATCGTGCCGGCGGACGGGGCGCTGGATCGGATCCGCGCCACCCGGTTCAAAGAGCCCGGGTTCGACCGCGCGGTCATGGCCGAGGCCGGAGAGCTGGGACTTTTCCTCATGCGGGTGCCGGAAGAGGATGGCGGCCTGGGTCTGGGAATGCGCGAGGTCTGCGAACTGGCGCGTGTGCTCGGCGGCGGGCTGCTGCCCGAACCGGTGCTGCCCGCGATGATGGCTGCGTCCCTGCTTGGGCCCGACCTGCCTGAAGAGTCGATGACCGGAGCGCTGGTGCTGACACTGGCCTGGCAGGATGCAACGGGGGATCTGGGCTGGCAGGGCGGCGCGGCTGACGGGCGCCTGTCGGGCCGCAAGGTGGCCGTGCCGGGGGCCGAGGGGGCCCATCTTTTCGCCGTGACCACCTCTCAGGGCGTGGCGCTGCTGCCGCGTGACACGGTGACGATCACGTCGGCCAACACGCTCGACGGCGGCAAATCCAGCGCGATCACCTTTGACGCGCGGGCGGACTTGATCCCCTGCGATCATATTCAGGCAGTGTTGCAGGATGCTAGCCTGGCCCAGTCGGCCTACCTGCTGGGCTTATCCGAACGCGCGCTAGACATCACGCTGGACTACCTGCGCATCCGGACCCAGTTCGACCGCCCGATCGGCAGTTTCCAGGCGCTGCAGCATCGCGCGACCGGGATGAAAATCAGTCTCGAACTGTCCCGCGCCGCGATCTTCGCCACCGCCCGCCGGTTTGACACCGGTGCCGATGCGATGGCCCGCGCACGGGGCGCGGCACGGTGCAAGCTGCGTGCCGCCGAACTGGCAATGCTGGTTTCGCGCGAAGCGGTGCAGATGCACGGCGCTATGGGGATCACCGACGAGGCCGACATCGGTCTGTTTATCCGCAAGGCCATGACCGAGGCCAATGTCTTCGGCACCCCCCGCGCGCTACGTGCTCAGCTGGCGCAGATACTCGATCAATGAGAGGCCGCATGAAGGACCTGCCCGATTTCAATACAATGAGCGATGCCGATTTCCGCGCCCTGGCGCGCGAATTTGTCGAAACGAACTATCCCGATATCCCCCGCTATTCGCTCAGCCGACTGCACTGGGATGTGGTGAAGCCCTGGTATCTAATTCTGTCGGACCACGGCTGGATCTGCCCGACCTGGCCGCGCGAATATGGCGGCATGGGCCTGGCCGCCGGCAAGCACCTGATCCTGATCGAGGAATTTGAACGTTTCGGCGCCGCCCGCGTGAACGACATCGGTCCGGTCATGCTGGGGCCGCTGCTACTGAAATACGGTACGGACGAGCAGAAGGCGCATTATCTGCCCCGGATCCTGTCGGGTCAGGACGTCTGGGCGCAGGGCTATAGCGAACCGGGCGCCGGATCGGATCTGGCTGCTGTGCGCTGCGAGGCGGTGCTGGACGGCGAGGAATGGGTGATCAACGGGCAGAAGACCTGGTGCACCCTGGGCATGGATGCGAACTGGATTTTCATTCTGGCCCGGACCGACAAGAGTGTGAAAAAACAGGCGGGCATCAGCTTTCTTCTGGTGCCGATGGACGCGCCCGGCGTCAGCATCCGGAATATCGAGAACCTCGAGCTTGAGGCCGAATTCTGCGAAGTCTTCTTCGACAACGTCCGCGTCCCCGCCGGTAATATTGTCGGCGGCGTCAATAACGGCTGGACCGCCGCCAAGGCGCTGCTGGGGCATGAGCGCGTGTTTATCGGCGCACCCCGCCTGTCCGCCGCCGCCATGGCCCGGCTTGAAAAGATCGCGCGCCGGGCGGGCATCTGGCAGGATCCGGTTTTCCGCGACCGCTTTGTCGCCCTGCAATGTGACCTCGCCGATCTGGGCGACCTGTTCGAAACCTATGTCGACAAGCTGCGTGGCGGGCAGGCGATCGGGGCGGATGTCTCGATGCTTAAAATCTTCCAGAGCGAACTGTATCAGCGAATTTCCGAACTGATGATGGAGGTCGCCGCCGAGGGCTCCGGCCTGACTAACCCGCCCGAAGGCGATCGGCAGCTTCACGCCGCCGCCACCTATCTCTCGGCCCGTCCGACGACCATTTTCGGCGGCTCGACCGAGATCATGCGCAACATGCTGGCCAAAGCGGTGCTCGAATTGCCCAGCTAGATCAGGAGGATTCCCGATGTCTAATGCTCTGGTGATCCCGCTGGCGGATGGCAGCCAGCTGAATGCCCGGATCGACGGGCCCGAGACCGCGCCCTGCGTGCTGTTCTCGAATTCCGTGCTGACGGATCTCACGGTGTGGGACGCACAGGCGCGGGCACTTTCAGGCCGCTATCGCGTGCTGCGCTATGATCAACGCGGCCATGGCACATCGGATGTGACTCAGGGTCCGATGAACTTTGTGCAGTATGGGGCCGATGTCATCGCCCTGCTCAACGCCTGCAATATCGACAGCTGCATCTTTGTAGGCCTGTCCATGGGGGTGCCCACGGGGCTGGCTGCCTATGCGGCAGCGCCGGCCCGTTTCGACGGCTTCGTGGCGGTCGACGGGGTTAGCCGGTCGGCGCCGGGCCGCGAGGCCTTCTGGACCGAGCGGCGCGATACTGCCCGCGCCTCCGGGATGGAAGTCATTTCCCGCCAGACCGCATCGCGCTGGCTGCCAGGGCTGGCCGAAGATGCGCCCGAGATCACGCGGCTGGAACAGATGATCGCCGCCACCCCGGTCGAAGGGTTCGCCACCGCCACCCATGCTCTTGGCAGCTATGATCTGTCGACGGTGGTCGGCACACTGGCCGTGCCGGTGCTGGGGATCACCGGCGAAGAGGACGGCGCCATGCCGCAGGCGGTCCGCAGCCAGTTCGGCGCGGTGCCGGGCGCGCAGTTTCATGACATTCCCAGCGCAGGGCACGTTCCCAACTTTCAGGCGCCCGACGCCTTCACCCCGATCCTGGACGCGTTTCTGAGGTCCGTCGCAAAAGTTTCAGAACAGGAGTCCCGCTGATGCCCGGCCCCTTGTCGCATGTCCGTGTCCTTGACCTCAGCCGGATCATGGCCGGCCCCTGGTGCGGCCAGATTCTGGCCGATCTGGGCGCCGATGTGATCAAGGTCGAACGCCTTGGCGAAGGTGACGACACCCGTCGTTGGGGTCCTCCGTTTCTCAGGGACGTAGACGGCAAACCGACGCGCGAGGCGGGCTATTACCTGTCGGTCAACCGCGGCAAACGGTCGGTCGAGCTTGACCTCAAGAGCGACAAGGGCCGCGCCGCCATTAAGGCTCTGGCCGCCAAAAGTGACATCGTGCTTGAGAACTTCAAGACCGGAACGCTGGACCGGATCGGGCTGGGTTATGAGGACCTCAGGGCCGTCAACCCGAAGCTGATCTATTGCTCGATCACCGGGTTCGGGCTGACCGGCCCGATGGCCGGCGACGCGGCCTATGATTTCATGATCCAGGGCATGGGTGGCCTGATGAGCGTCACCGGCAGCCCGGATGACGAACCGGGCGGCGGCCCACAGAAGGTCGGCGTACCGATCATCGACATCATGACCGGCATGTATGCCGCGATCGGCGTGCTGGCCGCGCTGTCCAACCGTGACCAGACAGGCACAGGCGATCATATCGATCTGGCCATGTTGGACGTGTCGGTGGCGATGCTGGCCAATCAGGCGATGAATTATCTGGTTTCGGGGCAGAAGCCCGTGCGCCGGGGCAACCGCCATCCGAATATCCAGCCGCAGAATGTCTATCCGGTCAAGGATGGCCACATCGTCCTGGCCGTCGGCAATGACGGGCAGTTCCGCAAGTTCGCTCAGGAAATCGGCCAGCCCGACCTGGCCGACGATCCGAGATATGCCACCAATGCCGCCCGGGTCGAAAACCTTGAGGCGCTCGAGGCGATCCTTATTGACGCCCTGACCGACCGGACCATCGCCGACTGGGTCGCGGCCTTCAGCGCGGCGGGCGTGCCCTCGGGTCCGATCAACACGGTCGACCGGGTGTTCGACGAACCGCAGGTTCAGCATCGGCGGATGCTGCGCGACATTCCCCATCCGCTCAGCGGTACGGTCAAGCAGGTGGTCAGCCCGCTGAACTTCCGCAACGCCGGGCTGTCCTTCGACAAGGCGCCGCCGCTGTTGGGAGAGCACACGAAAGAGGTCCTGCACGACCTCGGCCTTGAGGAGATCCAGCCATGAACCAGCAGACAGGATCCCGGCAGGACCGCGTCGGGCGCATCAGCTTCCCCGCGCCCGAAACGATGACGGTAGCGCAGCGCGAGGTCTATGACCAAATCGTCGCCGGCCCGCGCCGGACCCTTGTCGGCCCGCTGCGTGCCGCGCTGCACAATCCGGTTCTGGCCGACCGCTGGCAGCGGCTGGGGCAGGTCCTGCGGTTCGAAACCTCTCTGCCCGCCCGTCTGAGCGAGCTGGCGATTCTTGTCACCGCTCGCCGCTGGAACAGCGATCTGGAATGGGCGATCCATCTGGGCGACGCCGAACGCGCGGGTCTGGACCGTGCAATCTGCGATGCCATCGGCGCCTGCGGACTGCCCGATTTCGGGACCGATGTCGAAGCCCGCGATGTCTATGAGTTTGCCAGCGAACTGGTCCAGCGGGGGGATGTCGGGGAAGAAACATACACCGCCGTATGCTCAAGATGGTGCGAGGTCGGCGTGGTCGAACTGACCGCCGTGATCGGTTATTATTCGATGGTCGCGTTGACCCTGAACGTGCATCGCGTCCCCCTACCCGAAGGCGTCCGGGACAGGCTGCAGCATGACGACGGGGCATTGGCCACGCTGCCCTCGACCAAGGGGGGCCGCTGATGTTCTACGATCCCCGGACCGAACACCACGGGCTGCCGCACAACCCTTGGCTGGCGATGATCGTGCCCCGACCGATCGGCTGGATTTCCTCTGCTGCAGCGGATGGAACCCCCAATCTGGCGCCCTACAGCTGTTTTAACGCCGTATCGGGTCGGCCGCCGCATCTGATGTTTTCCTCGGACGACGGCAAGGACAGCATCACCAACGCCCAGGCGACCGGGTATTTCTGCGCCAATATCGCCACCTATGATCTGCGCGAACAGATGAACCAGAGCTCAGCCGTCTATCCGCCCGAAGTCGACGAATTCGAGGCGGCGGGCCTGACGGCCGTCCCCTGCCGCAACATCCCCGTGATGCGCGTGGCGGAATCTCCGATCTCGATCGAATGCAAACTGGCGCAGGTCGTGATCCTCACCCCATCCAGCGGGCTGCCGTCGACCAGCCGGATCGCGATCGGGGAAGTCGTGGGCATCCACATCGACGAACGCGTCCTCAAGGATGGTCTGGTCGATATTGAGCTTCTGCAGCCGCTCGGCCGCATGGGCTATCGCGAGTATACCGTGCCCCCCCTCAGCTTCGAGATGCTGCGCCCGGCTGAACCAGACGGCACCAAAGGCCGGACGTAACGCCGCCTATCCACATGAGGTCCCTGAATGTCCGACTATACCACCCTCACCCTAGATGTGAGCGACCATATCGCAACCGTGACAATCACCCGAGCGCCGGTGAATGCACAGAACAACCGTCTGCGCGACGAGATGACCGAAGTCTTCGACGCGCTCGGCGACCGCAGAGATGTCCGCGCGATCATCCTGACCGGCGAGGGCAAGGCCTTTTCCGCCGGCGCCGATTTGTCGGAACGCCCAACGCAGGATCCGGGCCATTACACCGCTCATAACCGGCGGGTCCGCGCCAGTTTCGACTGCCTGCTGGAATGCCCCAAGCCGATCATCGCCGCTGTCAACGGCGCCGCGATCGGAGCCGGCTGCGTGACCACGCTGTGCTGCGACATCATCGTGACCTCGGAAAAGGGGTACCTGCAGATGACCGAGGTGATGGTCGGCCTTGCGGGCGGCGTGGCCCATGTACGACGCCATTTCAGTGAAAGTGACGCCCGGATGATGATCTACACAGCCCGCAGGGTTTATGGGCCCGACCTGCTGCGGATGAATGTCGCCTCGGCCTGCGTCGCACCCGTGGAACTGATGGCCGAAGCCCGAGCCATCGCGGCCGACATTGCCAAGGCCAGCCCCTCGGCGATCCGCGCCGCGAAGAAATCCTTCCAGATGACCGAAGGCGTGTCGATCTACGAAGGATACCGGTTCGAGCAGGGGCAGACCAAGGCGCTGTCGACCTCGGATGACACCGCCGAGGCCATGGCCGCCTTCCGCGAGAAGCGCTCGCCCGTCTTCCGCGACTGATGCCTGCGATGATCCGGGGGCCGCGTTTGCCCCGGCGCGGGGCCGGGCTAGCGCAGCTTGACCTCGATCCGCATCATGTCGCCGCGATAGATGCCGTTGGCCAGCAGAATGACATCGCCATGCTGATTCACGGCCATCCGGCGCACCTGCGCGACCGGATCGCCGATCGGGATGTTCAGTTCAGTCGAGGTTTCCAGATCGGCTGACCCGATGGTCACGACCTGATTGGCATCCGCCACCGTCTGGCCGGGAATGTCCGAAATCAGCCGCATCGCGGTGACGCGGGTATAGGCCTCTTCGGGGATGGCGGCGCAGACACGTTCGTCGACATAGACATCCGCCAGAAGAAACGGAGAGCCTTCCCGGCTGTGACGACGCCGCAGATGGCGATAGGCCGGGGCCGGATTGCCGATATAGCTCTCGCCGCGCGGCAGGTTCACATTGCGTTCATCCGACAGGATCTCGATCACCGCATTGTCCCGCGCGATCAGCAGGCCGGTCCAGTCAGTCTTGACCTCGCACCACAGGTCGCGGCTGGGACGTTCGACCACAAAGGTGCCCTTGGCGCGGTAACGCTCGATCAGACCTTCCTTTTCGAGAAGGTCCAGGGCCTGGCGTATGGTCATGGTCGCGACGCCGCATTGTTCGGCCAGATCCTTGACCGTGGGTATGCGCGCGCCGACTTCCCATTCGCCAGTGACGATCCGCTGACGGAACAGATTGGCCAGCTGGATATAGCGGGACACATTGCTTTTCTGCAGCGCCCTGACCGTGGCGTTTTCCGGTTTTATGCTCTGCATCTGCCGCCCCTTTCGTTGCTGCCCTCAGGCTAGCCGCAATACCCCGGCGATTCAATGCCAAAACCTAGTCTATTGCATCAAAGGAACGCGGCGTCAGAAAAGTCCAGCTGGCCGCGCGTCACCTCGTCGGGGCCGGAGTCCTGATCATCCCGCACGGCGGTCGCGGCCACCGAGGGCCGCGCCTCAAGCGTGGCAAACAGGGCGGCCAGTCGGGGAAAGTGACCACGCCAGGCGCAGTCGGACCAGCGGAAATCCAGCTGCCCAAGGGCACAGGCCAGCGCGACATGTCCGATGCCGAAGGGCAATTCTGCCATGCGCCCTGCCTCGACCTCAAGTCGGGCCATGCTGGCGCGGACCTTGGTGCGCCAGCCCGCGGTCACGGCCTCCCATGGGCCGGTCTCACGCGACAATTCGGTGCGCCACAGCAGGAGGATGTCGGTCATCCCGTCGGCCAGCGCCTGCCACGTCAGATGCGCCATCCGGGCCTCGCGATCGGCCGGAAATAGCCCCGTCCCCGCCCGCAGGTCGAGGTGTTCACAGATCACGCGGCTGTCGAACAGCCGGGCGCCGTTCTCCGTCACCAGCGTCGGGATTTTGCCAAGCGGGTTGTCGGCCAGCACCGGATCCGGCGTCGACATGTGCAGGGCGACGACGTTGCGGCTCAGTTCGACCTGATCCAGAAGGCCGGTTTCGTGCAGCACGATCATGACCTTGCGAACATAGGGCGACCGCGGCGACCAATGCAGTTTCATCGGCATTCCGCGTCCTCCTCAGATCGCTTCAAGAGACAAGGCAATGCCCTGACCGACACCGATGCACATCGTGGCCAGCGCCCGCCGCCCCGCGCCTCGGGCCAGCGCCCGTGCCGCCGTGCCGGCGATCCGGGCGCCCGACATGCCCAAGGGGTGGCCCAGGGCGATGGCGCCGCCGTTCGGGTTCACATGGGCGGCGGCGTCCGGCAGACCAAGCCGCCGTAGCACCGCCAGGGCCTGGCTGGCGAAGGCCTCGTTCAGTTCGATCAGGTCGAATTCCGACGGCACAAGGCCCAGATGCGCGCACAGCTTTTCGATCGCGGGGGCCGGGCCAATGCCCATGACGCGCGATCCCGTCCTCGGTGGCCAGAACCAGCGCCGCAGCCCCGTCATTGACACCCGAAGCATTGCCCGCCGTCACCGACCCGCCATCCCGAAACGGCGCCCTGAGCGCGGCCAGTTTCTCGGCCGTGGTGGCGCGGGGGTGTTCATCGGTGTCGAAGATCACGGGCGGGCCCTTGCGTTGCGGCAGGCTGACCGGCGCGATCTCTTCCGCCAGCACGCCCGAGGTGATGGCGGCCACAGCCCGGGTCTGAGACCTGAGCGCGAAGGCATCCTGATCCTCGCGCGAAATCCCGAAATCCTCGGCGACGTTTTCGGCCGTATCGGGCATGGACTCTGTGCCGTAGAGCCTGTGCATCTCGCGGTTGACGAACCGCCAGCCGATGGTCGTGTCCTCGATCTTGGCCGACCGGGAAAAGGCGCTGCCGGCCTTGGCCATGACGAAGGGCGCGCGGCTCATGCTTTCGACGCCGCCGGCGATGGCCAGGTCGCCCTCGCTCAGGGCGAGGCGCCGATAGGCCGCCAGCACCGCATCCATGCCTGATCCGCAAAGCCGGTTGATCGTGGTGCCTGACACCGTCTCGGGCAGGCCCGCCAGCAGCAGCGCCATGCGGGCGACGCTGCGGTTGTCCTCTCCGGCCTGGTTGGCACAGCCGTAGATCACGTCGACGACGGCCTCCCAGTCCAGCTCGGGCAGGCGGTCTTTCAGCGCGCTCAGCGGCAGGGCCGCCAGATCATCGGCCCGCACCGACGACAGGCTGCCGCCGTAGCGACCGATCGGTGTTCGGATATAGTCGCAGATATAGACGTGGTTCATGGGTCACTCCTCCGTTGCGGACATCAGCCGGCCAAGCACCGCGCCGACCGGCCCGGCCCGATGCGCCGGACCCGACGCCTGCGCCAGCTGCGTCAAATCAGCCCTGAGCCTACCCCGATCCTGCCGTGCAGCCCAATAGAGCGGACCGCCGGTCCAGCGCGGAAAACCGTAGCCGTTACACATTGTCACATCCACATCCGACGGGCGCTGCGCCACGCCCTCGTCGATCAGACAGGCGGCTTCGTTCACGATGGCCGCCATCAGCTGCCGTTGGATCTCTTCGCCGGGAAAGTCGCGCGAGGTCACGCCGGCGGCGCGGCGCTCGGTCTCGATGATCTCGGCGACCGCCGGGTCGGGCTGCGGCTTGCCTGTCGCGTAATCGTACCAGCCCGCGCCTGTCTTGCGGCCCAGCCTACCAGCCTCGCAAAGGCGGTCGGGGATGGTTACATAGCGCAGGCCCGGGTCACGGGTGGCGGCCTGACGTTTGCGCATGGCCCATGCTATATCGAGCCCCGACATGTCCGCGACCGCAAAGGGCCCCATGGCAAAGCCGAACCCGGTCACAGCGGCATCCACCGCCTGCGGCGTCGCGCCGTCCAGCGCCAGCAATTCGGCCCGGCGACGGTAGGCGGCGTAGATCCGGTTGCCAATGAAGCCCTCGGACACTTTGGCCACGACCGGCTGCTTGCTCAAGCGCCGGGCCAGCGCCAGCCCCGCGGCAAGGACATCGGGCGCGGTGGACCGGGCGCGCACCACCTCGAGCAGGGGCATCACATCGGCCGGGCTGAAGAAATGCAGTCCGATGACGCGGTCGGGATGATCCAGAGCCGCACTCATCTCGTCGATGTCGAGATAGGAGGTATTGCTCGCGATGACCGCTTCCGCCGGAAGGGTCCGTTCCAGCCCCGCCAGCACCTCACGCTTGACGCCCATGTCCTCAAACACCGCCTCGATCACCAGATCGCAGTCCGCAAGTCCAGCCGTATCGAACACGCCGGTCAGGGCGGCGCGGCGAGCATCGGCCTGGCCGGCGTCGATCCGGCCCTTGGCCAGCTGCCCCTGAAGATGGGTCCCGATCGCATCCACCGCCCGCTTCAGCGCATCGGCGTCGCGTTCCAGCAGGGTGACGGGCAGCCCCGCCGCCAGCACCGCCCGTGCGATTCCCTGTCCCATGGTGCCGCCGCCGATCACGCCGACCCTGCGGACCGGCCGCGCAGATTTGAGATCAATGCTGTCGACCATCGCTGCCCGGCGTTCGGCAAAGAACAGCGCCCGCAGCGCCGTCGCCTCGGGCCCGACCCTCAGGGTCTGAAAGACCGCACGTTCATCAGCCAACATCGCGCTCGCATCTCCGTCCGCGCCCTGTACGAGGCGGATCGCCTCGGCGACATTGGGCCGGCCCCGGCCGCGTCGCAGGACCTGATCCGCAGCGGCCTGGACCGTTTCGGTGGGTTCCGGTGGCGGCGTCAGGTCCCGTGCGCGCCGCTTGGTTCGCGGGGTGTCACGCAGGAAGGTCAGGGCCGCATCCAGCAAATCGCCCTCGGCCAGCGCATCGACCAGCCCGAAGGGCAGCGCCTCGGCCGCGGGGATCCGCGTGGCCTGACAGATCATCCCAATCGACCGGCTCTTACCTATCAGACGCGGCAAGCGCTGCGTGCCGCCGGCGCCGGGCACCATGCCAAGCGACGCTTCGGGCAGGCCGAGCTGGGCGTCAGGTTTCGCGATGCGATAGTCGCAGCCCAGGGCCAGTTCGAGCCCGCCGCCGAGCGCTACGCCGTGCAGCGCGGCCACGACCGGGAACTCTGCCGCCTCGATCGCAGCGATCACATCGGGAAGTTCGGGCTTCGACAGGGGCAGTTCGAATTCCCGCAGGTCCGATCCGGCCACGAAGCATTTTCCCGCGCCGATCAGAACCACGCCCGCGGCACAATCAGCCCCGGCCCGGGCAAGTCCGTCGACCAGCCCCATGCGCACCGCCAGCGAGCTTGCGTTCACCGGCGGGTTCGAGATTTCCAGAACTGCGATCCGATCGTCCATCCGGTATATCACGCTCCCATTGGAACGGACTGCGGTTTCAGTTTTCACTGTCAGAACCCCCTGAGATTTTGCGCCTGCGCGAGAACCGAATGCTCCAGGCTGTCCGCACCTCATAATAACTATTAACCTATATGTATAGATTATATATGGCGTACGAACACATCTGTTCCTGTTTCCGCTCGATCACATAGGCCAGCGCGATGCCAAGGGCACGGCTGGCATGGGCGCCCCCTGGAGCGCCGCGTCGAGGCGGGCTTGGTTCATCATCGTGAGCATGCCCTTAGCCGATCGGAACGCATTGTCATTGATGGCGCCCAGATGGGAATCCCCCCACAGAAAGTCACAGGATGGCAGCCGTCCGAATTTGGATCGCGAAAGCGAATGCCTTGGGTCTGCATCATGGGCGCACCCGATGCAGTGATCCAGAGAGCAGAGCTGGCCGTTGGAGAGCGCGGTGCCGAACGCCTATACGGCGCAGCTTGGAAGCTCAAAGCTCCATTATGGGATAATTACAATAGCTCCACTCGCGCGTCGTTCTTCGGCCGCACGGTGTGCTTCGGCGATATCCTCAAGTGCAAATCGCTGCCCGATCTCAAGCGTAACATGCCCCTTGGCGACCGCATCGAATAGATCGACCGCGTTCGACCGGAATCGATTGAGATCGGCATTATGCGGAAAAACTGACGGTCGGGTCAGGAAAAGACAGCCCTTTTTGTTCAGCAGGTCCGGATCGATCGCCGGCGCCTTTCCCGAGGACGCCCCGTAATTCACCACGAGTCCGAAGGGTGCTGCGCAGTCGAGTGACTGAAGTAGTGTGTCCTTACCAACGGCGTCATAAACAACGCGCGCCTTTTCGCCACCAGTCGCCCTGAGAAATGCATCCGACCAATCCGGCTGGCTCGTGTCCACAACCTCGATGCAGCCGGCGTCGAGAGCCGCCTGGCGTTTCGGAGGCGTGCCCGTGCCCCCGATCACGCGCGCACCAAGCGCGGTAGCCCAGCGTGACAGGATCTGCCCGACGCCACCGGCCGCGGAATGCACGAAAATGAGGTCGCCCGGTTGAATAGCATGCGTGTGACGCAGGAGATACTGGGCAGTCATGCCTTTGAACAAAACAGTAGCAGCCGTTTCGTCATCGATGTTGTCGGGCAGCTGTACGAGCTTGTCCGCAGGAACATTGCGCCGATCAGCATAGGCACCGACACCGGCATTCATATAGGCAACCCGCTGGCCTGGCTTGATATCACGGACCCCTTCGCCAACCGCGTCCACGATACCTGCGGCTTCGAAGCCAAGTCCCGTAGGCAAAGGAAGCGGGTAAATGCCTTTACGTTGATAGATGTCGATAAAATTGAAGCCGATGGCCGTCTGTCGGATTTGCGCCTCACCTTTCATCGGGTCGGAAATACCTTCCTGCACGATCTTGAGAACTGAAGGATCTCCGAACTGCGTAATTTCTACCACACGTCTGTTCGTCATGTCCGTTGCCTCTCATTCATTCGTACGATAGGTATGACAAAAATCATACCTTGGACGAGGACGCAATGGCAGAGTTTCTTCCCGAGCCACGGCCTGACGAGATGGATCTGCTGATGGTGCTGTCCGCCCTGGCTGATCCGCATCGCTTGCGCATTGCACTTGCGCTTGCGAAAGCGCCAGATGCCGTTCTTCCCTGTACCGCTTTTGAACTTCCTGTCACTAAGGCGACGCGCACGCATCATTTCAGGATTCTGCGCGAGGCAGGTGTCATTCGCCAATACGATCATGGCAACGGGCGCTCAAATCAATTACGGCTCGCGGACCTGAGACAACGCTTTCCAGGCATTCTGACAACACTGCTTGCAGGATAACTTGCACCTGATGCAACATGATGAGGCATCAAGGCCGATCAGATTGAACTTGCCGGGAACACGATCCGGGCCCACTCTCGTTCCGCCAAAACCGCGACAGCCTGTCCGCACTGTGCACGATTTCGCGTCAAATCCACAGCAGCTCTCGACGCCGGCCTACCGATCTTCCCGCGCATGACCGGTAGGTGGAATTGGTCTGCTGGCGCGTCATTTTCGTTGCCTTGCTCTGCGTTGCCCAGCCCGGCCCGGATAGTTTCGGAGCGGTAGCCGCCCCTGATAGCGGCCTGAGTAGTGCTCTGCCGTCGCGCTGTTGTTGACACCTTACCAACAGCACGTCTATTATTCCCCTCTACGCAATATTGTTCTGTCTACCAGAATTTTGGTGACCGACATGAGCATGAGAGGGAGGAACCGATGTTCACCAACAAGGCAATAGTCTCCGGGGCGATGGCCCTTTGCGCGTTGCTGGCAGCAACGACATATAGTCGCGCAGAAGTTGATTTCGGCGGCAAACGCATCACGATGATAATTCCCTACCAAGAGGGGAGCGGTTCGACGTTTCACGGGCGTCTCTTCGCTGAGGCGCTTGAGCGCGAGCTTCCGGGCAATCCGACCATCATCGTGAAGAATATCGAGGGCGGCGGATCGATCAGGGGCATCAACGAATTTCATCGCGTTGCAGAGCCCAACGGACTGACCGTCGCAGCAATCGGTACCGGGACAAGCCTGTCATATGTGCTGGGCGACCCGGCAGTTCACTACGACCTCGCGCCGATGACTGCCTTCGTCAGTTCGCCCTACGGCGTGATCGTCTATGCGCGGACCGATCTGGGGTTGGGCGACGACCCTGTCGAAAATGTGCGCACACTGCTGGAGAAACCCTCTGCCTATGGCGGGAAGACGCCGACGTCGTCTGATCTTCCGGCTTTGCTGAGCATTGATCTGATGGGGATCAAACCGAATTACATCTTCGGGCTAAGCAGCTCGGACACCCGTGCGGCGCTCGAACGGGGAGAGGTGTCGCTGAACTACGACAATGCCGCCAATTGGTCGACTAACGTCAAGCCTCTCATGGATGAGGGGCTTATCAAGCCACTGTTCACTCTTGGCTTCGCGAAGGATGGCGAAATCCAACGCGATCCGCTGTGGCCCGAGATTCCGACGTTTTTCGAGGTTTACGAGGAGATCCACGGAAAGAGCCTGGAAGGTCCGGCACTCGAGGTCTGGCTGTCGCTGTTCAACATTCGAGTGTCTGGCGGGAAGATTCTTCTTCTGCCCGAGGGAACGCCGCAGGAGATCGTGGACATCTACAACGAAGCCGCCGCGGCCGCCCTTTCCGATCCGATCATGCAGACACCGCAGGCCGAGGTCATTCTGGCCGACTACCCTCAGTCGATAGGCACCGATGCCAACACGGCGCTGCACAGCGGGATCGGCATCACCGACAGCAACCGTCAGTGGCTCAAGGACTGGCTGTTGCGCGTCCATGACGTGAAATGAAAGGCGTCCAGGGCGCGGCCACACTGTGCGGCTGCGCCCCGCGTTACAGGCTAAGGACACTCGAAAAATGGACTCATCACTGGTTCAGAGCGCTCTTGAAGCACTCCTGATACTTTTCTCGTGGCAGCACTTCATCCATCTGCTGGTCGGGGTCTTCATCGGTCTCGTTGTCGGGTTTATTCCCGGCCTCGGTGGCATCGCCGGCATGGCACTGACACTGCCGTTCGTGTTTGGCATGGAGCCGGCAAGCGCACTGGCAATGATGATAGGCCTGACGGCAGTCACGACTACATCGGACACCTTCATGGCCGTCCTGTTGGGCATCCCCGGGAGCTCCAGCGC
Source organism: Paracoccus saliphilus (assembly GCF_028553805.1). Taxonomy (NCBI): domain Bacteria; kingdom Pseudomonadati; phylum Pseudomonadota; class Alphaproteobacteria; order Rhodobacterales; family Paracoccaceae; genus Paracoccus; species Paracoccus saliphilus. The sequence goes on from NZ_CP067140.1 coordinate 2,385,434, forward strand.
ACAGGCAAGCGTGATGGATGGATTTCCGCTGGCCAAACAGGGTCAGGCGGCACGGGCACTGAGTGCGGCGTTCAGCGCAAGCCTGATCGGCGGGCTGATCGGCGCGGCAATCCTGACACTCGCATTCTTCGCGGCCAAACCGATCCTGCTGGCCATCGGCTTCGGCGAGCAGCTGATGCTGGTCGTTTTCGCACTGACACTTGTGGGTATGCTGACGGGCAAGAGCGTCATAAAGGGCCTGGGCGGTTGCGCGCTCGGACTTCTGCTGGGAACGATCGGAACCGCTCCGGCGACGGGCGCCTACCGATTTACGCTGGACTGGTTGTATCTGAGCGACGGCCTGTCGCTGATCCTCGTGGCCCTCGGCGTATTCGCCATCCCGGAAATCGTTGACGTCCTGAAAAACCGCTCAAGTATCGCAGGAGAGACGGTCGTCGGGCGCGGCTGGTTTCGTGGAATCCGTGATTCCTACACAAATATCTGGCTGGTTGTGCGTTGCTCGGTCATCGGAGCGATGGTCGGCTTCCTGCCGGGACTGGGCGGCTCGGTCGTCGACTGGATCGCCTACGGTCACGCCATGCAGACCACAAAGAATCGCGAGAACTTCGGTAAGGGGGAAATCCGCGGCCTGATCGGGCCGGAGGCTGCCGCGAACGCGAAAGAAGGCGGAGCGCTGATCCCCACGCTGTTCTTCGGTATTCCCGGTTCCGGGTCGATGGCGCTGCTGCTGGGTGGGCTGGTCATCATCGGGCTGACACCGGGCCGCAGTATGGTGTCGGAAAATGCAGACATGATCTATCTGATCATCTGGTCTATCGCCATCGCAAATGTCCTTGGCACTGGCATCAGCATGGCCGTGACAAAACCTGTGTCGAAGCTGACGCAGATGAACTTCAGGGTGATCGCCCCGATTGTGCTGGTTGCTGTCTTTTTCTCGGCTTACCAGAACAGCGGCAACTGGGGTGATATCCTCATCCTCATCGTCTTCGGCTGTGCGGGTATCCTGCTGAAGCGGTTCGGTTGGTCACGGGCCGCACTTCTGATCGGCTTCGTCCTTTCATCCAATCTCGAGGCCGCGGTCTATCGGACAGTACAGGTTTACGGCTGGTCCGTTTTTCACCGGCCGCTGACGCTGGTCATCCTGTGTTTCGCGATCATGTCGCTGATCATCGCCTTCCGCAACAGAACACGACCGTCAAAAGCCTCGCAGATCGAATATACAGGCGGGCTCAAGACCCTACCCGCACAGATCCTTCTGACGTCCGGACTGCTGGCGTTGACACTCGCTATTCTCGCCGATGTGGCTGACCTGCGGTTCCTGTCCATGGTCTTTCCCGTCACGGTCGCGACGATAACGGGCGTCATCCTGGTTGTGGCGATCGTCCAGATGGCAAGGAAGTCCAACGCACCCGGGCTGATCTATGATGAGGATGCGGAGGGCGCTGATTTCAAAGGCACATTGAACTGTTTGGGGTGGGTCTTGCTTCTGCCTGCCGTTTCCTGGCTGGTCGGGTACCAGTTTGGCGCACCGGTCTTCGTCTTCGCCTTTCTGAGCATTTTTGCGAAGATAACGCTGCACCGAAGCCTGATTGGCGCCGCAGTCATTGCCGTGATTGTCTATGTTGTCACGGCCGTACTGGGGATGGAAGTCCCGAACGGGCTGCTGAACCCGGTGATATCCAATGCTCTGGGCTCTCTGATGTTGGCGGATCATGGCGGTGCTGCACCCATCCCTTCCATCTGAATTATAAAATTGATTCAGCCACGGGCAGCGACCGATCCTGTCGCTGCCCCTATTTGATATCCTAAATGGGCGTCGTTAAAGCCTTAACGAATCATATATATGTGTTTATAGTTTATCTGCCTGCAAGCAGCAGGCATGGATAGAACGGGAAGCCTGCCAGTGAGACGATCAACATTCACGAGAGCAACGTGTTTCGCCGCAGTGCTAGTGTCGGCCACGCTGGCGATGCAGTCGAAACCGGCAGGGGCGGAAGAGCCGCAGGGCGCCTTTATCGAGGTGCAGGGTGCAAAACTCTGGTGTCTGGACTCGGGAGGATCCGGTGACGTGATCGTGTTCCTTCACGCGAACACCGGAAGCAGCGAGACTTTTCTGACCCGCCAGTTCCCCGCCTTCACCGGCCAAGGGTTCCGTGCGCTAGCCTGTGACCGGCGCAGTTCGGGGAAAAGCAGTCCGAAAAGTGTCGACGCCGACGGACAGGGATCGGTTGCCGGCGATACGGTGGCCGTACTTGACGTCCTGAGTATCGATAAGGCCTCGGTGCTGGGCGTCGCCGGCGGTGGCTTTGCCGCACTGGATCTGGCGGCCAATTATCCCGACCGGATCGACAAGCTGATCGTTGGCGCCAGCAACGGCAGGATTCAGGACAAAGAGATCCAGGATTTCCGAAGTGCCATAGCCATTCCGGGTCTGCGCGATCTGCCGAGCCATGCCTATCGCGAACTGTCGCCGACCTACAGAGGTTTGGACGGCCCCGGCGTCAACGAATGGGAACGAATCGAGACTAAGGCGCATTTCGAAGCCAAACCCCAAAAGGAACGCACACCAAACACCTTCGAGAAGCTGTCGACTATCTCAGCCAAGACCCTTGTGATCGCCGGCGGCGCGGACCTTCTGGCGCCACCGGCGCTGATGGAGATCTGGGCTGCGCATATTCCGGACAGCATGCTAGTCAAGATGCCCGAAGTCGGGCACGCGATCTCGTGGGAGAAACCAGAAGAGTTTAACGCGATCGTGCTGAAGTTTCTGGCGCGCCCTTAAAGGAAGCGCCTCCACCCTTCAGGGCCGAGGCGTCTGCTGCGATGATCCTGCCCCCGGACCGGCGGGCCCTGCCCCCGGACCGGCGGGCCACCGGTCCGGGGGCAGTCACTACTCATTCGGAAATGACGCCATGGGCGAGCATATCGTCGATTTCAGCATCGGTGTAGCCTAGGTCGCCTGCGATGGCACGGCTGTGCTGACCCGGACCGGGAAGGTCGAGCCGTTTCCCGAAGCGGCGGTTGTTCATTTCAATCGGAAGGGCCGGGATCTCCACTGCGCGATCATCTTCCAGCGTGAGCGGAATCATCCCCCCCGCCGTTTTCAGATGCGGGTCGTCAAACATGTCTTGCGGCCGGTTGATCGGCGCGAAGGGCAGCCCGATCTCTTCGCAGCGGGTCAGGATTTCGGACTTGCTCAGACCGGCGAACATCTGCCGTACTGTCGGCATAAAGCTTTCCCGAGCCTCGACCCTGCCGCGGTTGGTCGAGAGACGCAGATCCGAAGCTAGCTCGTACAAGCCGAAGGCACTGGTGAACCGTTCCCACTGCTGGTCGGATACCACCCCCACGAAAACCTGTGCCGACTCCGATGTTTCGAAGACGTCATAAATCGCCCAAGCCGATTGCCTGGCCGGCATCGGCTCGGGCGGCCTGCCGGTCACCGCCAACTGCATCATATGCTGCGATACCAGGTAGGCGTTGTTTTCGAACAGCCCGCTGCGTACCAGCTGTCCCTGCTGCGTGGCATTCCGTTCAAACAGGGCGGCGATGACCCCGGTTGCAGCAAACAGGCCCCCCATGATGTCGTTCACAGAACATCCAGCCCGCAGCGGCCGGCCGGGAGGACCCGTCATATATGCCAGCCCGCCCATCATCTGGACAACTTCATCCAGCGCGGTTCTTTTCTCGTAGGGCCCGGACAAAAACCCTTTGAGGGAGCAGTAGATGAGACGCGGGTGTCTCGACATGAGCGTCGCCGCACACAAATCAAGACGCTGCAGGGCGCCATCGCGGAAGTTCTCGCAAAAAACATCCGCCGTGCCGACGAGTCGCGACAACAGCTCCGAACCCTGCGCGCTCTTGATGTCCAGCGCGATGCTTTTCTTGTTCCGGTTGAAACTTGGGAAAAAGCCGGCTCCGGATCCCGGGAGGTGGCGCGTCTTGTCACCCTCACCGACCGGTTCGACCTTGATGACGTCGGCCCCCATATCCGCAAGGACCAGTCCACAGCTCGGGCCCATCACCATATGGGATAGTTCCACAACCCGAATTCCCGCAAGAGGTCCCGTCATGCGCTTGCACTACGCAGGGATCGGGAAAATCCGGTGGGCAATCCGGCGTCGGCAATGTAGCCATACAAAGGCTCGCCCGGCAAGCCTCTGAGCAGCTGACTGCGCGCCGCTACCAGGCGATCAAGATCTATTCCGGTCGCCAGACCTTCAGCTTCGAGCAGGAAGACAAGGTCTTCAGTGACGATGTTGCCAGTGGCTCCGGGCGCGTAGGGACACCCGCCCAGTCCGGCAAGCGAACTGTCGAAGGTGCGGACCCCGGCGTCGAGCGCTGCCAGGACATTGGCCAGACCCTGCCCGCGTGTGTTATGGAAATGCGCCGCACCGACATTTGAGCCGAGCGAATTGTACATCTGCCGAAACAGCTTGCGCACCTGTGTGGGTGTTCCCGACCCCGCTGTGTCCGAAAGGCCGACCGACGTCACGCCCGCTCGGATCACACGTTCGGCAATGTCGACAACCCGTCCGGGGTCCATCGCGCCCTCGACAACGCATCCAAATGCCGTTGACAGTCCGGCCTCGACCCCGATGGCGGGTGTGCGGTCTCGAACAAGTTGGACGATCCTCTTCGTCTCCGCGATCATCTCGTCGGTACTTTTCCCTAGATTGGTGCGGCTGTGCGTCTCAGATATCGAAACAGGAATAGTGATCTTGTCGACGCCCGCCGCGATGGCGCGCTCGGCGCCGCGCAGATTGGCAACCAGGCCGATGATTTCGGGAATGGCCGTATTCAGCGCGACGGATGTTCGCCAGTCTTCCAACAGTCGGTCCGTATCCGCCATCTGTGGCAGATGCGTCGGCGACACGAATGACCCGATCTCGATTTCGGCAAGACCGGCCTCCGCCAGCGCCGCAATCCAGTCCAACCGGGCGTCATAGTTCATCACCCGTGCAACACTCTGAAGGCCGTCCCTGGGCCCGACTTCGCTCACAATCACATCTCGACCGTTCGCCATGACAAAATTTCCTTTGTGTAGAAACTGCATCTGTTGAGCAGAATTTAATCCGATGACCACACATCGTCAACGCTTGATCTGACATTTGACGCGCTGATACTGCATACCTCACCAAGGACCGGAGGATTGAACGATGACTAAAGAAGCCTCGGATGAAGAATCGGCGGGCGGCAAAAAGCAGGGAGTGGAGGCCGTCGAACGTGCGCTGACGATCCTCGAGGCTTTCGCCGACGGGACACCCTCCCTGACCCTGACAGAGCTGTCGAACCGGACAGGGTATTATATGAGCACGCTGCTCCGCCTATCGGCATCGCTGGAACGGTTTGGCTATCTCAATCGCAACAGCCACTCGCAGTTCCAGCTTGGACCGACGCTTTTGCGGCTGGGCCTGATCTACCAGGGACACTTCGATCTGTCCGTCTATATTCGACCCAGTCTTCGCAAGCTTGCCGAACGAACGCAGGAATCCGCAGCCTTCTACGTGAAGGATGGAAACCGACGGATCTGCCTGTTCCGTCACCACGCGCCTGGAATGCTGCGCCACCATGTCGAAGAAGGTGCCATCCTGCCGCTTGACCGCGGTGCCGGGGGCCGCATCCTGGCCGCGTTTTCCGGAAAGGACGACGACCTGCATGACGGTGTTCGGGCTGACGGATACTACATTTCGAAAGGTGAACGCGACCCGAACGTCTCGTCCGTTTCGGTTCCGGTCTTTGGCGAGAACCACTCCTTCATTGGTGCACTCGCGGTTGCCGGGCCAAGTTCTCGGATGGAGGGAGATTACGAGTCGATCCTTCTGGCCGTCCGAGAGACCGCCGAAGACCTGGAGCGGAAAATCGGCGGACGCCGTCCATCAGCATAGACAGGCGCCGCTGATCACCCCTTGAACGATGACGGGATTTCTGCTTTACAGAAATTAACTCTAAGGAGCAGAAAATTGTCCGTCACTATCCATCGTATCGAAGCGATACCATTCACGTTACCACTGACACGCAGTTTCAGCTATGGCGTCGGGGTGCAAAGGACCTGCCAGCGGCATGTTCTGGTCCGCGTGTTTGACAGCGACGGTGGAATGGGGCAAAGCGAAATCACGCCCCGTCCCGCGATTCACGGCGAGACTCAGGCAGGTGCCACACATGCGGTAAGAACGCATATTGCCCCGTCACTTGTCGGATGCGATATAGTGGATCTTGAAAACATCCGCATCCGGATGGATCATCTTGCGTGCAATCCGACCGCGAAAGCCGGGATCGACACGGCGCTTCATGACCTTCTAGCCAAACGGGCGGGTGTCTCTCTCTCCGGCCTGCTTGGCGGGGGGCCCCGGCCCGTCCCCGTAAGTTACATGATCGGTCACGTCGACGGCAGCGCGATGCTTGACGAGGTGGACACCGTCCGGGCCGAAACCGGCATAAATGCATTCAAGGTCAAGGGCGGCAAGGCGATCCGGAGCGACCTCGCCCGGATCTCGGCATTGCGCCGTCACCTAGGTGACGAGGCGTTCCTGTTCGTCGATGCGAACGAGCTGTATTCTGAACACGACGCGCACAGCAGCTGGGTGCAGGAGATGGCGCGGCTCGGCGTGGCGATGATCGAAGAACCGGTATTGCGATCCGCGATTGCCGCAAGGTCAGGTTTCGCCCAGAGGTGTCCGGTCCCAGTGGTCGGCGACGACAGCGTATCCGATCCCGCATCGGCGGTGGCGGAACTGACCCGGGGATCGGTCCACATACTTGGCATCAAGCCTCCGCGAAGCGGACTAAGGCGGTCGGTCGAACTGATATCCATCGCCCGCGCATTCGGCGTGCCCTGCTGGCTGGGTTCGCAAGGTGTCACGGGCATCGGAACGCTATCGAGTGCTCATTTCGCCGCCGCTTTCTCTTCGTCCCTGCCTTACCCGGCCGATTTGGGGAACTTCCTGCGACAGGGGGACGACCTGCTGGCTCAGCCGGTACCACTGAAAGACGGTATGATCATGGTGCCGCCAGGCACGGGAAGCGGCGTCGAGATAGACGAGGACAAACTAGCCCATTACGGTACCGAAGACTAAACGGACACAGCAATGCCCATCATAGAACGACCCGGTCATCCCGAAATTTTCTACCAGCTTGACGACTTCACCGACCCCTGGCTGGACCGTCCCTATATCCTGCTGCAGCACGGCTACGGACGGTCGTCGAAGTTCTGGTACAGGTGGGTTCCAATTCTGGCGCGGCATTACCGGGTGATCCGCCCCGATCTGCGCGGACTTGGCCAGTCTTCACGCGCTTTTGACCTGTCCACCGGACTGAGTGCGGACATCTACCTTCAGGACGTTGATGCCATCCTTGAACACGCTGGGGCACAGACGATCCATCTGGTGGGCGAATCCCTTGGCGGGATCATCGGCCTGATTTATAGTGCCACACGCCCGGACAAGATCCGGACGCTGTCGGCCATCTCGACCCCTGCGTTTCTGAACGGCGATCTAGTGAAACGCTCCCGTTTCGGCTACACTTCTTGGGAAGAAGCTTTGCGTCAAATGGGGCCTCTGGGGTATGCCAAGGCGAAAAATGGCGCTGACCGGTTCGGGTCCGAAGTGGACCCCGATCTGGCCGAATGGTTTGCCGCCGAACAGGGCAAGTCTGATGTCGAGGTTCTTATCGCGATGCAGAAGCTTGCTCCGACGATCGACACGCGACCCTATCTGCCCTCGATCACCGCGCCGACGCTGGCCCTTGTTCCAACATCCGAGGCGATCGTCACACTTGAGCAGCGAAAAATACTGCGGAACGGGATCCGGCAGCTGAACCTGACCGAGATCGAATCCCGGGGTCACAACCTGCATTGCACACAGGCGGACCGTTGCGCGCGGGAAGTGCTTGCCTTCGCGACGCGGCACGATGGCATTACGCTCGAAGGGTAAGGCATGTATCTGGATCATCCGCCTCTCGTAGTCGAAGCTTCAGTAATTTCCAGCGTCCCGTCGCAACTGCGACTGGACCAGCCTACCGCCTGGGCCGCAGCGAACAAGGGCGGAGCCATCGTGGACTGCTTTCTGGAGGGCCCGTGCATCGATCGGCAGGGCAATATCCTGATGGTCGACATACCACACGGTCGGGTGCTCCAGTTCGGGACGGACGGCGTTTGGCGGGAACGGCTGCGGTATGACGGAGAACCCAACGGGATGAAGATCCTGCCAGACGGCCGCGTGCTCATCGCGGATTATCGGCACGGTCTGGTGCTGGCGAATCTTGAAACCGGCACGATCGAACCGCAGCTGGCCCGGCGCAACTCCGAATCCTTCAAAGGCTTGAACGATCTTTATCTCGGCGAAGACGGGACGGTCTATTTCACGGATCAGGGGCAAACCGGGCTGCAGGATCCCACTGGACGCCTGTACCGCCTGCGCGCGGATGGACAGCTTGATTGCCTGCTGGCGAATGGACCCAGCCCTAATGGACTGGTCCCGGATCACGAATTCGCGGCGATGTTTGTCGCGATGACCCGTGACAATTCGGTTTGGAGGGTCCCCCTACTGGTCGATGGGGGAACAGGAAAAGTCGGCCGGTTCTGCAGTTTCTTTGGGACAAGCGGACCCGACGGGTTGGCCGTGGATGCTGCCGGAAACCTGTATGTCTGCCATGCCTCGCTCGGCCAAGTATTTGTGATAGCTCCAACCGGTGAATGCATCGGACGACTGGTGTCACAGGCAGGCCGGACAGTCACCAATCTGGTGATCAACAATGAACATGCCATAATCACTGAGTCCGAAACCGGCAGCATCTTGAAGGCACCCATAAGCGTGTTCTCAACCACCTAGTATGGTTGAGCGGCCCATTCGCGAAACCTTAGAGGTGGTTCGGTTGATCCGAACAGGTTCCGGTCTGTTTCTAATGTAATTTTCGCCTTGCTTACGCTGCCGCCACATCGGGCATGGTTGGCCCCTTGGACAGCGCGGTGCGCAGCGTCTCCTGCGCCAGCTTGACGCGGATCTTAACGTTGTAGTCGACGACCCGCTTGACAGTTACAAGTAGTTTCATCTGGGTCTCCTTGCATCAGAGGCCTTGGGTAATTGGAGTTTGCAGCCTCGACAAGCAGCGGGGTCGAATGGTCTTTAGCCGCCGCGCCGGACGAAAGCCTGCTGGTACTCTTGGACCAAAGCGGGTTTCAAAACCTTGCCAAGGTCGTTCTTGGGCAAGACGTCGCGGAGGAATAGTACTTTAGGACGCTTGTAGCTCGCCAGAAGCTTTTCCAATTCCTTCATCACGCCTTCGGTTGCGATCTGGCCTCCCTTCTCGGGGCAGATCGCGGCAGCGACACCCTCGCCGAAATCAGGATGCGGGAGCCCAAAGACAGCGGCTTCGGCCACGCCCGTACAATTCTCTAGCGCAATCTCGATCTCGCGAGGATAAACATTGAATCCCCCCGAAATGATCATGTCTTTGTCGCGGCCGACGATGAACAAATATCCGTCTTCATCGAATTGCCCAATGTCACCAGTGTCGAACCACCCGTCCGGCAGGATGCCGTTGCCGTCGAGTTCAGGGCGGTTCCAATAGCCCAAGAAAACATGAGGGCTTCGAACTTGAATACGACCCGGGGTGCCAGTTGAGGCATCGCCTGCGGGTGTAGAGAGGCGTATTTCCACGCCGGGGAGCGGCTTGCCCACCGATCCCCGGCGCACGTGTCCTGCCGGGTTGGCTGCGATCATTCCAGCTTCGGTTGAACCGTAGCGATCAGTTAGCGTGATTCCGGTTTTGGCGGAGATCTGCGTAAATAGCTCGGGCGAAAGAGGAGCAGATCCCGAGGTGACAAGGCGCAGGTTCCGGCAGTTCTCGCGCGTGAAACTCTCGTGCTGCAAGAGGCGTGAATGGATCGTGGGGACGGCCATCAGCACTGTGACCTCGGGCAAAAGGGCAATGACGCGCTCGATGTCGAACTTTGGCAGAAGGATTATCTCTGCCCCAGCGAAAAGCGGACAGAGGGTCGCCATGAAGAGACCGTGGGCATGGTAGGTGGGCAGAACATGCAGCAGACGGTCCGCGGCGCTGATTCCCCACATCTGATTGAACGCAGTGAAGGTGGCGCACATGTTCCGGTGCGAGATAAGCGCTCCTTTGGGCGTTCCGGTCGTGCCGGAGGTGTAAAGCATACTGCAGGGTTGCATTCCCCCGGAGGTGACTGGAGGTGGCGTAAAGGTAGCGTCTTGCAAGTCGGCAAGTGGCATTGCGGCAGAATGGCCGTCCGAGACGGGTTGGTCCGAAACGAAGAGACGGGGCTTTGCGTCCGTGAGAAGTATTTGGGTTTCGTAGTCACCGAAGGTCGGGTTGAGGGGAACATAGATTGCGCCAATGCGCACTGTGGCCAGAGCCAGCGCAAGCCCTTCGGGCGTTTTGCCAACCTTGGCGGCAACCTTGTCTCCGGCTGCAACGTCTGCTTCGGCCAAGCCCGCGGAAAGAGTTTCAATCAGTCGCCCAAAGGCTGCATAGGTCATGCTTTGGCCTTCAAATGTAATGGCGGTTCGGTCAGGCATGGCGGAAACCTGGTCCGAGAGCAGATCCCAAATATTCGCCTCTAATGGATCAGTCATTTTAGTTTCCTTCAAAGATGGGCTTTGTTCCGTTGCGAAAGGCCTCGGTACCACGCAGGTAGTCCTGACTGTCATCGCAGGCCGCCGCGAGGTGTTCGGCCACGGCCCGCGTTTCGTGTCCGGCCCGCGCAGCCAGTGCAGCTTTGGTCGCGCGATGAGTCAGAGGTGCGAGGGCACCCATCTGCACGGCTAGGCGTTCCGTTTCAGACTCGAGTTGGTCGGGCAGGCAAAGGCGATTGACCAACCCCCAGCGGAAGGCGTCACCAGCAGAAACCATCGTGGCCGTCAGCAGGAGTTCGGCAACGGGTGCAGGGCCAATCAGATCGGCGATGCGGTTGATCCAGTCGGGTCGATAGGCAATGCCCAGCTTTCCAGCAGGTATCCCAAAGCGGCAAGTGTCGTCGGCAACCCGCAGATCGGCCATTGCTGCGAGAGCGAGACCTCCGCCGACACAAAGTCCGGCGAGCTGAGCGATGACCGGTATGGGAAGATCGCGTACCGCGTCCATTGCGCTGCTGATCGCTCGGTTATAGGCGACGACAGCGTCCGGATCACTCCGGAACGCTTGGAATTCGGAAATATCCGCGCCAGTCGAAAAAGCGGCAGCACCAACCCCGCGGAGAATGACAGCGCGGGCCGGCGCTACGGCCAATTCGCCGCAATTTCGGACCAGCGTTTGCCACATCGTAAGCGTGATCGCATTCCGGCGTGCGGGATTGTCGATAGTCAGACGCGCAACATTAGAATAAGGCCAATCTAGACGGATTGAGGTCATTGATCTGTTTGCTCCCAGAGCTTGGTGTAAGAACGAATGAAGTCCGCCGCCCTTTCCCCGACCATCGCTACGTGCTCGAGCATGGCGCTGCGTGCGCGTTCGGGGTCATTGGCTTCGACAGTCTCGACGATTCTCTTGTGCTCGGCATAGGACGCTTTCATCCGGTCGGGTTCGCTTGCACGAGGGGCCCTGAGACTACGCAATCGTTGACGCATTTGAATAGCGCGGCCTGAAAGGTAAGTGTTGTTCGAGGCCTCTGAGATCGATCTGTGAAACTCTTCGTTGACCTTAAAATAGGACTCCACATCCCTGTTCTCGAAGTGGTGGTGGCAAGCATCGTTCAGGCTATTGATCTGTGCCATCGCTTCAGAGGTCCGGCGGCGGGCGGCAAGTTCGCAGCAGTCCGCTTCGAGCATGGCCAGAGCCTCGAACTGGTCGAGAGCCTCGGCGATACTGGGGAGCGAAACGATCGGGCGCTGCCTGGGGCGCAACGTAACGAGACCGGTTTCTGATAGCTTCCTGATCGCCTCGCGCACAGGAGTTCGGGAAACGCCAAATTGCTTTGCCAAGCCGACCTCGCTGATGATGGTGCCTGGGGCGAGTTCACCCAAGAGGATCAATTCATTGAGTGTCGAGGTCACGCTGTCACTCGTCATTTTGGTTTGCATAAGGTGAAACTCCTCCCTTTCAAAAAACTGTATACAGAATGATTGAAAGTGTGTATAGAAATTTCTGTCTCAAGTGATGCTGCCTTACATCGGCGTCCGAAGATTAGGGAGGGAACTATGAAAATGAACCGCCGAGAACTGATTGCATTGGGTGCCGGTGCAACCGCTGCTACGTTTTTGCCCCGTGGCACTGCCGCAAATGTGTGGCACACGGACCGTCTGACCCTGAGGGTAGGTTTCAATCCGGGGGGGAGCGCGGATACCATCGGTCGCTTGCTTGCTGACAGCATTGAAAAGTCAACAGGCTGGAAAGTGACGGTCGAGAACGTCGGCGGTGGCGGCGGGATCGTCATGGCGACCGGATTGAATCGAGAAAAATCCGATGGCAAAATCATCGGCCTAGGGGTTTCGAGCGCTATGAATTATGGCGTCGCCAGTGATCCGAGCCTTCCTCTGACAATCGAGGATTTTGACTATCTGGGCACCGTAGCTTCATCGCCGGCGGCGATCATGGCCGGGGCCGACGCTCCTTTTGACGATATGCCGGGACTGGTCAATTGGGCGCGTCAGAATGGCGGGGCGGTCGTTGGTGTGAACGAACGCGGTGCAGAATTGATCATTCGTGCCATCGCCAAGACCGAGAATGTCGATCTCAAGACGATTAGCACGCGCGGCGGAGCCGAGGTGCTTCAGAATATCATGGGCGGCCATATCGTGGCGGGCTTTGATGGCGGGCGTCACGTGGATTACATGACTTCGGGCGATATGAAGATGATTGCCGCCGCGACCAATGATCGTCACAGCTATGCGCCCAACGTTTCAACGCTCAAGGAGCAGGGCTTCGATTATGTGCTTGAGCCGTGGTTTATCCTGATGGCGCCCATCGGACTGCCCGAAGATGCCAAGGCCGCCATTGCCACGCAGATTAATATTGCGGCTCAGTCCACGAAACTCAAGCAAGCTGTAATGAATACATTCGGAGTAGAGCCCCTCAATCTTGGCGTCGAAGGCACGACCGAGATGATGATCGAAGCGTATGCTCTCGCCAACCGTCTGGTCGCTGAAAACAGCTGATCCTCGCGAGATACGCAACCTGCAATTGCTGGCTGCACATTTGCTCCAAGGAATATTTGATGCTTCAAACAGACCGAGTTCTAGGCATTGTGTTGCTGCTTGTTTCGACGGTTCTTTTATGGGTCGTTGTCCCCAGCCAGACGTCAGCGGTGAGTTATGGGTCAACCAGCCCTTCGCTGTTTCCCTCGCTCGGAGTCAGTGCAATTGGCCTGGGAGGCCTATGGTTGCTTATAGCGCCAACGCTGCACCGGCTCCCGGATTTGCGTGTGCCCGCGGGTGCGATTGCGGTGGCGCTCTTCGGAGTGGCGGGGTTCTTGGCAATTCAAGCCATCGGCTATGTTTGGATGGCACCGGTCTTCACCCTGACTCTGATGCTTATCGCGGGGCAGCGCGACCCTAAATGGCTCCTGTTCGGAGGGGTTGCTTCACCTTTGGGCATCTGGGCGCTTTTCGTGCTTGTTCTTGAACGCTCTTTGCCCTGAACGGAGTCGATATGTTTCTGGATACATCTACAATCCTCACCGGTCTGGCAGATGCAATGACCATTTCGACGCTTCTGTTTGTTCTGGCGGGCGTGACTCTGGGGCAGGTCGTTGGGGCTGTTCCAGGCCTTTCCGCACCGATGGCGATTGCGATTGCGGTGCCTTTTACTTTTGCTCTTTCGCCACTTGCGGCCATTGCTTTTCTTATCGGCGTAGCAAAAGGGGGTACCGTGGGAGGAGCCGTGCCGGCGATATTGCTTAACACGCCCGGAACGCCGGACGCTGCCGCGACTGCGATGGACGGTTATCCGCTTGCGAAGGCGGGTAAGCCTTTGAAGGCGATGAAGATGGCGCTTTTTGCGTCGTTAACGGGTGATACATTTTCCGATATCGTACTGATCCTCGTGGCTGCGCCACTCGCAGTTGTTGCCCTTGCGATGGGGCCGGTGGAAATTACCGCGCTGATCACCCTGTCGATTGCGGTCATCACCGGGCTTGTGGGGCCATCAATGGCCAAAGGGCTGATCGCGGCGGGTCTGGGGATCCTTTGCGCCAGCGTGGGTATCGACCCCGAACACGGCACCCCACGGCTGATTTTCGGCAATTACAATCTCTACTCGGGTCTGCCGATTTCGGCGGTTGCAGTCGGGATGCTTGCGACGGGAGAAATCATCACGCAGCTAGCCACGCGTTATCATGCGGGGCACTCACCACTTGCCATTTCGGATGATGGTCCGTCCGGCGACCGCCGGGTGTCGTGGAATGAATATTGGGCTTGCCGCGCAACCATGCTGCGCGGGGCCGTGATCGGCACATTGATTGGTGCGCTACCGGGCCTAGGGTCGACCGTTGCCTCCTTCATGTCCTACGGCATGGCGCGCAGTGCCTCCAATGAGCCGGAGACCTTCGGCAAGGGAAATCTGCACGGTATCGCGGCCTGTGAATCAGCTAATTCGGCTGTCATGGGGGCTAATATGATCCCGCTTCTTACGCTGGGGATCCCGGGCAATGTGACCGCCGCGTTGATCATCGGTGCCTTTATGGTGCAGGGCGTTCAGCCGGGACCCCTGCTCTTCCAGTCTCAAGGTCAACTGATATATAGTCTTTTCGGAGCGATGGTCATCGCCAATCTACTGAACTTCCTTGTCGGGCTTGTCGGGCTGCGCATCTGGGCCCGCGTAATTACCGCACCGTCTTCGGTCATCTTCCCGCTTACGCTCTTGCTCTGCGTGACGGGGGTTTATATCGCCGAAGGCAATGTGTTGGCGGTGTGGATCCTAATTGCCTTTTCCATTCTGTCGGTGGTGATGCGAATTTTTGATCTGCCTATTGTCGCTTTCATCATCATGTTTGTACTAGCGAACCAGTTTGAGCTGTCATTGTCCCAAGCGCTAACAATCTTGGATGGTGATCCGACGAACCTGTTCGAACATCCCGTTGCCTTGCTCTTGGTCGCAATCTCGCTGTTGTCCGTCTGGATATTCGGCATTCGGTTGCCATCGAAGGCGAGGAAGCGTGCCGCAGCATTGAACACGTGAAACCATGGATGGCGCCGCGAATACCGTCGTCGATCTGTAGAATTCAACGATATGAGGCTTAGCATGAAAATAGAAGGAAACATCGCGCTGGTGAGCGGGGGAGGAAGCGGGCTTGGCGCCGCAACCGCCCGGCGGTTGGCGGTTGGCGGCG
Source organism: Paracoccus saliphilus (assembly GCF_028553805.1). Lineage (NCBI taxonomy): Bacteria > Pseudomonadati > Pseudomonadota > Alphaproteobacteria > Rhodobacterales > Paracoccaceae > Paracoccus > Paracoccus saliphilus. The sequence goes on from NZ_CP067140.1 coordinate 2,400,720, forward strand.
CTCGGGTAGCAGTGGTCGACCTGAGCAAGGAGGCGGCTGTGGCCGTCGCCTCAGAGACCGGCGGCATTGGCCTTGGAGCGGATGTCAGCGACGCGGCGGCAGTAGAGGCGGCCTTTGCCCATGCAGCAGAAGCGCTTGGCGGCGCCCCCCGCATCGTGGTGAGTTGCGCCGGTATTGGCACAGCCGCTCGCATCCTGCCGCGCGACGGCGCCCTACCCATAGCGCTCTTCGAACGCACCCTGCATGTCAATCTGCTGGGCACCTATACCGTGCTCAGCGTCGCGGCAAAAGCCATGGCCGCGCTCGAGCCGCTCGATACCGACGGCGCACGCGGCGTGATTGTCAACACAGCCTCGGTCGCCTATCAGGACGGCCAGATCGGCCAGGCCGCCTATGCCGCATCGAAGGGCGGGATCGCCTCACTCACCCTGCCCGCCGCGCGGGAACTGGCGCGCTTCGGAATTCGCGTCATGACCATCGCCCCAGGTCTCTTCGAGACGCCGATGAGCGCTGATCTTCCGCCCGAAACACGTGCAGCCCTCGAAGCCGAGTTACCCTTTCCGTCGCGGATGGGTAAGCCCGAGGAATATGCCCTGCTCGTGCAACAGATCGTCGAAAACCCGCTCCTGAACGGCGAGACCATCCGGATCGACAGTGCCGTCCGTCTGGCGCCGAAATGAGGGCTGATATGAAATGAGGGCTGATATATTGAAAGGCACCTATACCGAGGCCCGCTACGACGGGCAGCTTGCCGAATTTGAGTTAATCCGCGAGGATAAGCGCAACGCCATGTCCGATGGTCTCATGGCAGAGATCGAGCAGTTTTATTTGACCCTTCCCAAAGATGTGCGCGTCGTGATCCTGCACGGTCGAGGCGGGCACTACTGCTCGGGCCTCGACCTTGCCGAGCATGTTTCGCGCAGCGCCGAGGAAGGGGTCTATCACTCGCGCAACTGGCACCGTGTCATGGACATGATCCAGTTCGGCGGCGTCGTGACGATCAGCGCCATGACCGGCGCGGTGATCGGCGGCGGGCTCGAGATGGCCACCGCGACCCATGTACGCATCGCCGAGCAGTCCGTGGTCTTCCAGCTTCCCGAAGGTCGCCGCGGCATCTTTGTCGGCGGCGGCGCAACGGTTCGTGTCGGGCGCATCCTTGGCGCAGACCGGATGGTCGAGATGATGCTGACCGGACGGCGCTACGATGCCGACGAGGGCCTACGCCTTGGCTTGTGTCACTATTCGGTCGGAGAGGGCGAGGCGCTGCCTCTGGCCCGGAAACTCGCGAAAATGATTGCCGAAAACGCGCCAATGTCCAACTTTTTCATGGTGAATGCCCTGGCTCGTATCGACGACATGTCACGCGCGGATGGCCTGTTTACAGAAAGCCTCGCGGCCGCGTTGGTACAGACCACACCAGACGCCGAGGAAGGCCTGCGCGCCTTCCTCGAAAAGCGCAGCCCTGTGTTCCGCTGAATCCAAGGGACGGAAGATACATGCACACCCAAATCTTGGAGTACGCTCCATCAGACCCGGCCGCCCGCGCCGACTGGGCCCGGCGTAATACGCGCACCTGCTACGTCCCGCACAAGGTGGTGCGCGAAGACCGTGCCGACGGCGCGATCCTGCTGCGGTCGGGCTACCATTTGCCCGATCACGCGACCAACACCGGCGCTTGGTTGCACGAATGGGCAGAGAAAGCACCCTATCGTGTCGCCGTATCGGAACGTCCGGTAGAGGGACCCGGCTGGCGCAATATCACCTATCTGGAACTGCTCCAGCAGGTACGTTCCATTGCCTCATCGTTGCTGGCACGCGGATTGGGTGAAGGGGATACCATCGCCATGCTGTCGGGCAACGGGCTCGATCACCTGCTGCTGTCGCTTGCTGCACAATATATCGGCGTCCCCGTGGTGCCGCTGGCTGAGCAATACTCGCTGATACCCGAAGCCCATGACCGCCTAATATATGTGCTCGACAAGGTGGCGCCCAAACTGGCCTTCGTCGATGATGCCAACCGCTACGAATCGGCCATCGCGCTGCCCCAACTGGCCGACGTCGAAGTGGTCGCTGCGCGTGGTCGGGCTGTACGTCCGGTCACGCCGCTGTCCGAGTTGCTCAAGGGTGACGACAGCGTCGATCTCGAAGCCGCCCGCGCCAAGGTTGGCCCCGACACGCTGGCCAAGATCCTCTTCACTTCAGGCTCCAGCTCGGATCCCAAGGGCGTGCTGACGACGCACCGGATGATGTGCGTGAACCAGGTGCAGATGCAGGTGGTGCTGCCCTTCCTGATGGACCACGCGCCGCGCATTACCGACTGGCTGCCGTGGAACCACGTCTTTGGCGGGTCGCACAACGTCAACATGATGCTGGCCCACGGCGGCACGCTGACCATCGACAGCGGCAAGCCTACCGGCAAAGGCTTTGCCACCACGCTCAAGAACCGCACCGACCGTCCTGGCACCCTGGCCTTCAACGTGCCCGCAGGCTGGAGCATGCTCGTGGAGGCCATAAAGGACGATCCGGCCATCCAGACGCACCTCTTCAAAGACCAACTGCTGCTGTTCTACGCCGGTGCCTCGTTGCCGCAGAATGTCTGGGAGGCGCTCGAGCAATTTTGCGTCGAGGCACGCGGTGGCCTCCCGATGATGATCTCAAGCTGGGGCCTGACCGAGACCGCACCCGCCTGCCTGATGGTGCACGAACCCATCGGTCGCTCCGGCGTGATCGGCGTGCCGCTTCCAGGCGTCGAGGTGAAGCTCATCCCCGACGACGACATGCGCTGCGAAATCCGAGTGAAGGGCCCGAACGTCATGCAGGGCTACTTCAACGACCCCAAGAAGACGGTAGAGGCTTTCGACGAGGAGGGCTACTTCATCACCGGCGACGCGGTGCGCTTCGTGGATCCGGACGATGCCGACCGCGGGCTGATCTTCGACGGCCGCGTGTCCGAGGACTTCAAACTCGACACAGGCACTTGGGTGCAGGCGGGCAACCTGCGCATGACCGCGCTCAAAGAGCTCGCAGGGCTCGCGCAGGACGTGGTGATCTGCGGTCACGACCGGGGCGAGGTGGGGCTCTTCATCTTCCCCGTGCCCGCCGCCGCCCGCTCTTGCGAGGTCACGCATGGGGCCGTCACCGACACCGTGCTGATGACGAAGGTCGCACTGCGTCTGCGCGAGATGAACGCGCATGTGACGGGCTCGGCTAAGCGCATCACCCGTGCCATCGTCCTGGCCGAGCCGCCGTCGCTCGTACACCACGAGATCAGCGACAAGGGCTCGCTAAACATCAAGAAGATCCTGACCCGTCGGGCGAACCTGCTCGAACGGCTCTACGACAACGAAGACCCGGGCCTGATCCGCGTCTGAGGAGGACACCAGATGATCGACTTCGCCAATGTCCGCGCTATCGACTTCCACACCCATGCCGAGGAGGCCTGCGGCTGTCATGCAGATGACGGCTACGACGAGTTGCAGTCCACCATGGCCAAGTATTTCGGCGCGCCCTGGTCGCATCCGCCGACTATCGACGAGACCGCCGCGCATTACCGCAAGGCCAACATCGCGGCGGTGATCTTCCCGGTCGACAGCGAGCGCGAGACCGGCTACCGTCGCTACGACAATTACGAGGTCGCCGACGCCTGCGCCAGGAACAGCGACATCCTTATCCCCTTCGCCTCGATCGACCCGGCCAAGGGCAAGCTCGGGGCGCGCGAGGCGCGGAACCTGGTCGAGAACCATGGCATCAAGGGGTTCAAATTCCATCCCACCATGCAGGGGTTCTATCCCAACGACCGCACGGCCTACCCGCTCTACGAGGCCATTGCCGAGGCCGGGGTTCCGGCGCTCTTCCACACCGGCCAGACTGGCGTGGGCTCGGGGATGCGCGGCGGCAACGGAATGCGGCTGAAGTATTCCAGCCCGATGCACCTGGACGACCTGGCGGTGGATTTCCCCGATATGAAGATCATCCTCGCACACCCGTCCTTCCCCTGGCAGGAAGAGGCGCTCTCGGTCGCGCAGCACAAGCCCAACGTCTACATCGACCTGAGTGGCTGGTCTCCGAAGTACTTCCCGAAGATCCTCGTGCAGTACGCCAACACGATCCTGAAAAAGAAGATGCTCTTCGGGTCCGACTGGCCGATGATCGCCCCAGAGAAGTGGCTCGACGCCTTCGACAAGGCCGAGTTCCGCAACGAGGTGCGACCGCTCATCCTCAAGGACAACGCGATGAGCTTGCTGGGGACCATGGCATGATTCCGTTCAAGGCACCTGTTGATGACATTTTGTTCTGCCTCCACGAAGTGGTAGGAGCCGAGCGGTTGTCCGACTGGGACAGCGAAATAGTTGGGGGCATTCTCGCGCATTTTGCCTCTTTTGCGGAGGGTGTTATAGCACCGCTGGATGAGCCCGGTGATGCGCATGGGTGCAGGCTGGAAGACGGACGAGTCATCATGCCAACAGGTTTCAAGGAGGCCTTCGCACAATTGGCGGAAGGCGGATGGCAAGGACTCACCGCACCTGAAGAATTAGGCGGCATGGCCCAGAACCCGCTTTTAGCGGCGGCTGTGTCTGAGATTTTTTCTGGTGCCAACCACGCGATGCAAATGGTCTGCAACCTTGTTCCCGGTGCCATTTCTACACTTATGAAATACGGCTCGACGACCCAGCAAGAGTACTGGGTGCCCCGCCTGGCCTCGGGCGAAACGCTCTCGACAATGTGTCTAACTGAAGCTGACGCTGGATCGGATCTCTCGCGGATCCGCGCCAAGGCGAGCCATGACGGAATGACTTGGCAGATCACGGGGGAAAAAATCTTCATTTCTGGTGGCGATCAGGATCTTTCCAACGATATCCTTCATTTGGTTTTGGCGCGCACCGGCAGCCCTGAGGATGGAGTCAAAGGCCTCTCGCTCTTTCTTTGCGCCTCCGAGATTGACGGAGTGCGCAATGCGGTGACGCTCACGCGGATTGAGGAAAAGCTTGGCCTTCATGCCTCGCCGACCTGCCAGCTGGCCTTTCACGGGGCTAGAGCCGAACTAATCGGCACCGAGGGAGCCGGGCTTCAGGCCATGTTCACCATGATGAATCACGCCCGACTCGATGTAGCTTTGCAAGGCGTCGCCCATGCGGCGCGCGCGCATCAGATCGCCGCCTCCTATGCTGCCGAGCGTAAGCAGGGTCGCAGGACTGACGGGACAGAGGCCGTGCTCGCCGATCACCCCGATGTCCAGCGGATGCTGAATGAACAATTGTCCTTGGCGCTCGGGGCGCGGGCAATGGCTTTTCTCACGATGGCCGAGTTGACTTTGGGCGAGCGCCCCGCGCTGGTTAATTTTCTGACGCCGATCTGCAAGGTGTTTTGCACCGAGGCAGGGATCAAGGCTGCGGATCTTGGCATTCAGGTTCTGGGCGGCTACGGCTATCTGACCGAATATCGCGTATCACAAACTTGGCGCGATGCGCGGGTTACGTCGATCTACGAGGGGGCAAACGGCATTCACGCCATCACCACGGCGACGCGCGGGCTGCGCGTGATCGAGTGCGCGGATGCCTTTGCAGTGCTGGTGGAGACGCTCTCAGGGGGGAACACCGCCTGTCTCGATCTGTTGAACGATTGGCAGGTCGCACGCTCCGGCATGTCGGACCAAGCGATCGAGAAAGCCCATGATTTCATGTCCCTGACCGCCGAACTCTTGTTTCAAGCAGTCTGGTGCAAACTCGCCGGGACGGGCGACGCGGAGATGATCCGCCTCGCGCGAACCGTGGCGCGCAGACCATTGCCCGTGCGTCTGCCATTGGTGGCCTAAATTCTCAAAAAGAAGTCGCAGCGCAGAGGCAAAACGCCGTTCCGCTTGCTGCAAAACAGGCAGATGAACCCACTATCACCAAAGGGCCTGACTTACTCGAAGGCCTTCCCCGTCAGAGCAACACCGCCCGCGATCCACACCTTCACACCTGCCGGAAACGGGATCATTACCGATCCACCACCGACAGAAGTCGGGCAAGAGATTCCGGATCTACCCCGGCTGACACAATGAGCCTGCGGCCATTCGGCAGCGCAATCTCGACCTGAGCGTCCCGTGCTGGTTCAAAGGGATCAACTGGTCCCGGCTGCGAGACTGAACTCGCCTGCGTCACGGTGACCGGCGAAAAGGATACCGCACAGGAAGCCCCAAGTTCACCGTTCCGATACTGCCGACGCCGAATGGTCAGCAGCGAGCGGCAAATGCCATGCCGCCGTGCCGTGGCAGCCACTTGCCGATAGCCGGCAAGGCTTTCCTCGACAATCCGGAGCTTGTCCGCATCCGGCAAGTGCCGGCGGTGAACACCATCAGCAGCGGAACGAACCTCGATTTGCGGACGGTAATTAGAGTCGGACTTATCATCGGATCGTAGCCACGGTCAGACGGCCGTCCCCGGAGCCTTACGCTGGAGGTGAACGACCATCCAATCATAAAATGGTCTTGAGATAGGCCAAGGACGTCTCGAAATCCTCCTCCTGATGCGGAATGCGAGCAGCTTCCAGTGCCAGGGTGCCCTCGTATCCGAACGCCTTAAGCGCTTCGATCTGACCTTTCAGGTTTGTGACTCCAGTACCGTAATGTTCCCAGACCATTTTGCCGTCGATGAGACGACCATCCTTCAGGTGCACATTCCGAATATAGGGCTTGAGCTTTTCGAAGCCAGCTTCAAAGGTGACACCTTCCGCCTCGTAGAGATTACCTGTGTCCCAAACATAGCCGAAATTCGAGCGACCCACGGCCTCAAGTAACGCAAGGCAGCTGTCGCTCGTGTCCGCCCAAGTGCCCGGCAGGTTTTCGAGTTGCACCTGGAATCCGCGCTGCGAGGCACTGTCTGCCACCTTACCCAGAAGCATGGCAACACGTTCGAACTCGTTTTCGGTTCCAGCCACACTGCGCAGTGGAGCGAAGGTGATAACAGTATCAGTTTCAAGTTTTTCGGCCAGATCAAGGCTCATCGACCACAGCTGGTTTGCATGTAAGTCGATCAGGTCGCTGTCGATGCCGGCACCGATGAACAGACCCGGCGAGGCAGCGGAATAGGTGATGCCATAGGTCCTGCTCGCCTGTTTCAGCGTTTCCCAAGCGGCGCCTGTCAGTAACGGGAACCGTTTACCCTCAACGGTACGAGCCTCGAATGTGGTGATCCCGGCTTCAACAGCAATCTCGAAAATGCGTTTGAGTGATCCTGGTGACGTAAGTGGGGCGACTTCGTTGGTGACCGCAGCAACTTTCATTTTGCTTCTTTCCTTGGGCAAAAGGCTCATGCGCGCGTGATATACGGCATGACCCAGTGGGTATGTTTATTTCAGTAAAGGTGACAGGAAACCGAGGCCTGTTTGTCCTGGCGAGTCAATTTTGGAGCGTGCTCTTCACATATATCGCCCATCTTGAGATGGCAGCGGGGGTGGAATGGGCAACCCGACGGCGGATCGATCGGCGAGGGCATTTCTCCCTCAAGCATGATCTCTTCGTGCGGATCATCAGGATGGCCTGGCAACGCGGCCGAGAAGAGCGCTTTCGTATAGGGGTGGCGGGGGTTGGAAAAGACCTCATCAGAAGAGCCGACCTCAACCACCTTACCCAAATACATTACCGCGATATCGTCTGCGAGATACCGGGTCGTAGCCAGATCATGCGCTACCAAGAGGTAACTCATCTTGTATTCTTCCTGCAAATCCTTGAACAGGTTCATGATCTGCGAACGGATGGACACATCCAGCGCCGATACGGGCTCGTCCAGAACAATCAGACGCGGATTGGAAATCAACGCGCTGGCAATTGCGATCCGCTGACGCTGACCACCCGAAAACTCGTGCGGAAAGTTGCGTGCCTGATCGGGACGCAACCCGACCTGCTCAAGCACCTCAGCCACGCGCCTGTCCACTTCCTTCTTTGTCAGGTTGGCGTTGGCCAGAAGTGGCTCGGCGACCAGATCTCGGACTCGCATACGCGGGTTGAGTGAGGACCACGGGTCCTGGAACACCGCCTGAACCTTGGATCGGTAGCGACGCAAATCTCTGCCGCGCAGCTTATGCACGTCCTCGCCATCGACCAGGACCTGCCCCCTTGTCGGGGTATCGAGCCGCAATAGCATGCGTGTCGCGGTCGTTTTGCCGCAGCCGGATTCCCCGACAAGCGCGAGTGTCTTACCCTCTTGAATAGCGAAATCCATGCCATCGACCGCCTTGACCACGGGTCTTTCATTTGACAGCAGCCCGGCTGACAGCACGAAATGACGCGCAAGATCCCTTACTTCGAGGACCGGCGTTCTCGGATCGGTCATGACAGCAGCCTCCAGCATTTTGCGCCATGAGCCTCACGGCCCGTCCCTCCGAGATCAAACGTCGGTGGCCGTTCGGCGTGGCATTTCGCATCCGCAAAAGGGCAGTGCGGGGCAAATCCGCATCCTTTTGGCTTGTTCCACAAGGGCGGAGGAGTGCCTTCAATGGAGGGCAGTCGTCCGACCTGATCATTCATCTTCGGCACAGATTGTAGTAGTGCCTGCGTGTAGGGGTGTGACGGAGTCTGAAAAATCCTGCGAACCGGCCCATATTCAACAATTTGGCCAGCATACATCACCGCAAGACGATGACAGACCCGCGCCACGATGCCGAAGTCATGTGTGATGAAAAGGATCGACATCCCAGTCTCATCCTGCAACTCACGCAAGAGACGTAGATACTGCGCTTGAACTGTCACATCGAGCGAAGTTGTCGGCTCATCGGCGATGATGACCTTGGGCCGGCAGGAAATAGCGATGGCACCCACCGCACGTTGCCGCATTCCCCCGCTCATCTGGTGAGGATAAGCGTTCACCCGCATCTCCGGAGCCGCCACGCGTACCTTGCGCAACGCATCGATTGCCATCGAAAGATAGCCACCTCCCGCAGGTTTGCGGTGCAGTCTGAGTGCTTCGACGATCTGATCACCAATGGTAAATGCCGGGTTAAGCGACGTTTGCGGGTCCTGAAGGATCATCGCGATGTCCCGGCCACGAATATGCCGTAACTCGGTGTCGTCAAGTTCAGTCAGTTCAGTCTCCCCCAGTTTGATGCTCCCGCGTGTGATCCGCGCGATATTCCTGGGTAGAAGTTGCATCAGCGACAAACCCGTGAGCGACTTGCCACTGCCGGACTCTCCTACCAGGCCGAGGGTTTCGCCCGCATACATGTCGAAACTGACACCGTCGATGGCGTTGAACTCGCCCCGCTTCGTGCCAATAGTGGTTTCCAGATCGCGCACTGACAGAACGAGATCACCTTCCAGTCGTGTCATGGTCATCTATCCCGAAGCTTGGGGTCAAAACGATCGCGCAGCCAGTCACCGAAAACATTGACCGACAGCACGGTAAGAAGAATGGCCAGCCCCGGAAAGAATGAGATCCACCACGCACTGGTCAGTAATTGGCGCCCGTCCGAAACCAGTAATCCCCAGGTAGGCGTCGGACGCGGTATACCGATCCCGAGAAAGCTCAGCGAAGCTTCCAGCGTAATGACGATCCCGACCTGGAGCGTGGCCAGAACAACGATCGTGTTCAACACGTTGGGTAAGATGTGACGCCTGAGGATAGCCAGATGGGATGTCCCGGCGACTACGGCACGCGCCACAAAGTCACGTTCGCGAAGGGTCATCACCTCAGCACGTACCTGACGAGCGAAATAGGCCCAGAGCACGAAGGCGACGACGATGATCACCGATTGGAAGCTGGGGCCCGATAAAGCGGCAAGCGCCAATGCCAGAAGCATGGCAGGCAAAGCGAGCGAAATATCGACGAGCCGCATGATGATTGTCTCGGCCCATCCACGTGCATAACCCGCGATCAGCCCGAGGAACGAGCCGATCACTACGCCAACAAAGATGCCAACTGCAGAAATCGACAGCGCATACCATGCGCCATGCATCGTGCGACTGAGTATGTCACGACCAAGCCGATCGGTGCCGAACGGGTATTCCCATGTTCCACCGAAAAAAACCGGCGGCAGAAGGCGCGCCCTGAGATTGGTTTCTTCGGGGCCATACGGCGCGATCCAGGTGGAGAGCAGAGCCGGAATGACTAAAACAATCAACAGAAGCGCGATTGGGATCACCGGATAGCCGCCTGGACGCAGCACCGGATTATAGCGCTTTCGGATCGGCTCGCGATCAACGGATGCGGGGGTCAACGTAGGCATAAAGCAGGTCCACCAGCAGGTTGGCGAGAATGAAAATGATCGCGAAAACGACCACGACGGATTGAACGACAGGGAAATCACGTGCCTTGATCGCCTCGATTGCGGTCCAGCCGAGTCCAGGCCATGAGAACACGGTTTCTATCACGACCGAGCCTGTCAGCACTGAACCGGCGAGCACGCCGAAATAGGTTAGCGGCACGATGGCGGCGTTGCTCAACGCATGTTTCCAGGTGATCATCGGCTCGGACACACCTTTGGCGCGAGCCAATTTGATGTATTCGGCGTCCAACACTTCGAGCATCGAGGATCGCGTCAGTCGCGTCAGAGCTGAAATCTGAAACCAGGCGATCGAGATCGCAGGCAGGATGAGGTGCATGAAGGTGCCGCTTCCCGAGGTCGGGAGCCATTTCAGGCCAACGGCAAAGGCCCAGATCAGCAGAATTCCCAACCAGAAACTGGGCATCGACTGCCCGATCAGCGCAATGCCCTGCGCGACGCTGTCGATGGTCTTGCCCTTATGTACTGCCGACATGACACCAAGCGGAATGGCGATGACGATGCTGATGAACATTGCAACTCCGCCAAGAAGGAGGGTAGCCGGCAAACGATCGAACACAACACCCATCGCGGGCTCGCCCGGCCATTTCATCGACATGCCGAAATCGCCCTGCAGTGCGCCACCGAGGAACTTGATATATTGAATATGCAAGGGCTGATCGAGGCCCAGCCGCTGGATCAGGAAGTCGATTTGTTCCTGTGTCGCATCATCGGGCAACAGCGCGCCCGCGGGATTGCCGGACAGATGCGTCAGGCCAAAAACGATCAACGTGATCACCCAGAGAGCAATCATTGCTTCGATGATTTTTATCAGGACGAAGTTTTTCATTTTATTCCCATGTCAGTATCCGACCGGACCGAAGCCCGGTCAGAACGACCCTGACTTATTCCACCGTGTCGATCAGGTGAAAATGACTGAATCCGCTCGACGATGCGCCTGGGAATTGCCAGCCTTTAACGCGCTCGGGATTGATCACCACTTCCGCAGAAACAGTGGCAATGGGCATGTGGGCATAATTGTCGAACACGTAGGTGAACATGTTTTCAACGATGTTTGCCCTCTCTGCTGGTTCTTTCGTTTCGACCAGCTCGGCCCCCATTTCGTCAAGCTCGGGACTACCGATGCTGTAAGCCGGACTCAGATGTGTCGTATGTGAGGCCAGCACGCCGATCGCATTGGGCCGAACGGGTGCATTGCGCATCGGGTGAACGAAATCCGCGGTAAAGCCGACCCGGGCGTTTTGCAATGTCGGCCAGTCCATCTCGCGTATTTCGGTTTGCAACCCAACATCGGCAAACAGGGATTGTGCCAGTTCAGCCATCAATCCGAACTCAGGATTTCCTGCCAAGGCGGTGGCGGCAATCGGAATGACCCGATTCTCGAATGCGTCGGGATAATTTGCCTCCGCCAGAAGTTCACTTGCCCGCTCAGGATCATAGCCATAACTGTCATCGAAGTTTTCAGTCAGATCGGGCACATAACCGTCGAAACGCGGGTCCATGGAAAAGACCGTCAGTGGTTCGGCACGACCTTCATACAGGATGTCGATCATCGCCTCGCGGTCGAGAGCTCGGTTCATGGCCTCGCGGATACGTACATCTTGCCAGGGAAGGTTGAGATCCTTGGCGGGGCCATCCGAATTCATGAACAACCCGGAAAACACCATCGCACTTTGCATGGATGCCTGTGCAGAACTGACAATTTCATTACCCTGAGCGACAGCATCGGCCTGCAACTCGCGCGGCAGACTGACGATATCGGCCTCCCCAGAGAGAAGCATGGCAAGCCGCGTCGCCGGTTCGCCAACGAAACGAAGTTCCAGCGAGTCGAAATCCACATCCACCCCACTCCAGTGGCCTTCCACCGGTGCGAATTTCAATGTGTTGCTCAGATCACGGCTAACATATGTGAACGGTCCGCTCCCGGCCGGATTCTCTGCATAACCCTCAAGACCCTCGGCCTCGAACTGTGCCTTGGAATAGATCAGCAAAACTGCACGTCCAGCATGCAGGAACAAGAAATCCGGTTCCGGGCTTGGCAGATCAAAGCGAACGGTATGTTCGTCCACTGCGGTGACGGTAGCGTCCCGCAAGGCCTGAATGCCGCTCAAACGAGAATCTTCACCGACATGCAACGCAGCGCTGTGCACCACATCTTCAGCTGTCACCGGTCCCCATCCATTGCTAAACTCCGCTTCAGGGTTGAGCTTAAACGTCCAGCTGGTGAAATCCTCATTGTGCTCCCAGGATTCGGCAAGACCGGAATTATCATATGCACCCGTCTCCGGATCGTTGCCGACCAACGATTGCATATGCGGTGGAATCAAACCACCAATCGTTTCCCAATACAGATTCGACTCCGCTGAGCCAGGATCAATGGCGACCACGACATTTTGCGCAATCGCACTGCTTGCCATAAGTGTAATAGCTGCGCCAGATATCAGCACTTTCCGAGCTGAAAAACAAAAGCCGAGCATACAGATTTCCTCCCGTCATATGTTCATTTATTTCGTAGCCGTTAGTAAATGCACCAGAACACCAGGCCGATGTTGGGAAAGCGCCACCCCGACTCTACGATCGCTTCGGTATATGTGTGGCTTACGAATACTAGCAGATACTGACACCCGCGATTGCTCCAAACAAAGACAATTCCGGTCTGTCACAATCGCAAAATAATATGACCTTCTCCTCAGATTGTTGTTCAGCGTAGTTGCGGAATTCTGCCCAAGTCGTGAAGTTTTCGGCATTACCTCTTGCGACTTTGATCAAGCATCAACGACTTTAGTTGTCGAAATACCTATTCGCTGTTTCACCGAAGCAAACCTCCGTGAACTTCGGTCCAGGCCGACTCTGGTGACTTTGCATCAATCAGTTGCGCAGTGATGCCCAAGGTAGGTTGCGGTCGCAAACTCACAGGAGGGTTAATCTCTAACCCTCTGCGAGTGGCGAATCTCCCCACGGCCCATGCGGCGCATCGACCCCGTCAAGACGCTGGAAGCTGTGGGCGCCAAAGAAATCCCGCTGTGCCTGAATGATGTTCGCGGAGGAGCGCCGGGTGCGCATGGCATCGAACCATGACAGGCCCGATGACAGCGCCGGAACCGCGATTCCGGTCCGCATGGCCGCGATCACCGTTTCACGCAGTGCCGCCTCGTGTTCCTGCAGAAGCGAGCGGAAGGGTTCGGCATGGATCAGACTCTCTCCCTCCGCGCCCTCAAGCGCCGTCGCCATGTCGTTCAGCATGTCCGATCGAATGATGCAGCCGGCTCGCCAGATCCGCGCGATGGTCGCCATAGGCAGGTCCCAGAAAAATTTTTCGGCGGCCACGCTCAGCATCTCGAAGCCCTGCGCGTAACAGAGGATCTTTCCAGCGATGAGCGCCCTCTCCAGGGTTTCCAGATCCAGTGCCCCCTCGGGCAGCGCCCGTGGCATCTGGCCGAAAACCTCCGCACCCTTTGCACGCTCGTCGGTCCGGGCGGAAATGTTTCGTGCCGCTACGGCGGCCTCGATCACCGGGACTGGCACCGCCAGGTGCTGCGCCTCGATCGCCGTCCAGCGTCCGGTGCCCTTCTGGCCGGCGGCGTCCCGGATCACGTCAAGCATCGGCGCCCCCGTGATCGGGTCGGTCGCGCGGGCCACCTTGCCCGAGATCTCGATCAAGTATGACGCCAGCGGTCCCCGGTTCCATTGCTCGAACACCCTGGCGATCCGGGTCGAGTCCTGCCCCATGCCGTCGCGCATCAGGCTGTAGGCCTCGGCGATCATCTGCATGTCGGCATATTCAATGCCGTTATGGACCATCTTCACAAAATGGCCCGCGCCGCCCTGCCCCATCAGCGCAGCGCAGGGCACCCCCTCGTATTTCGCCGAGATCGCCTCGAACAGGTGGCCCAGTCGCTGCCAGTGACCGGGCTGCCCACCCACCATGATCGATGGGCCGTGACGGGCTCCCTCCTCGCCCCCTGAGACCCCGATGCCGATGAAGTCAAACTCTTCATCTCCGGCGCGGCAGGTGCGGCGCTCGGTGTCGGCGTAATTGGCGTTACCGGCATCAATGATCACGTCTCCCGGCCCCAGCAGCGGTGCCAAGGCGTCGATCTGGGCATCCACGACCGGACCGGCGGGAACCATCAGGATGATCGCCCGGGGCGGCTTGATCGCGGCAACGAATTCCTCCAGCGTCGCGGTCGGAGTCAGCCGCTGGGCAAGCTCCCCGGCATTGGCGGTGAAATGCTCCGTTACCTCGCCGGTCCGGTTGTAGACGGTGATCGGGAAGCCATGCTCCGCAATGTTCAGTGCCAGGGCCCCGCCCATCGTGCCGAGCCCGATCAGCCCGAAATTCATAGTCTCATCCATACCCACCCTCGCTATCTCAAGGTAAACCGGCGACCGATCCGGCCCCCTGCCCTATTTGCCGTCAATCACCGATCAAAATGAATCTGCGCCTTGATCGCAGAACCGCGATCCGACGCGACCCTGAATGCATCTTCCGCATCGCCGAGATCCATGGCGTGCGTGATAAGCGGTCTTACATCCACGCGGCGCGAGATCATCGCGGTCACCGCCAGCGGAAACTCTTCGTGGAACCGGAACGAGCCGCGCAGGTCCAGTTCCTTTGAGGTCACCAGCATCATCGGCACCGGAATGTCGCCGCCAAGACCTAGCTGCACCACGATCCCGCGCGGTCGCATCGCGGCGATGGCCGGAGCGATGGCAGCGGCAGCACCGGTGCATTCAAACAGCACGTCAAAACTTCCCTTTCCCTCGGCGTAACATCCCACCCCATCTGGATTGTCTCCGGTATTCACAGTGATGTCGGCTCCGATCCGGCGCGCCATATCCAGGGTGAAACCGGACAGATCGGTCGCCACGATCTCTCCCGCCCCGGCCAGCCGGGCGGAAAGGATTGCAAGCAATCCGATCGGACCGCAGCCCGTCACCAGCACGCGCTTGCCCAGCAGGTCCCCGGCCCGTCGCGCGGCATGCAGGGTGACAGCAAGCGGCTCGGCCATTGCCGCCTCAGAGGGGGTAAGGTCGCCTGCGCGCACACATTGACTGGCATCGGCAACGAGTTCCTGCCGGAAAGCGCCCTGGATATGCGGGAACGGCATAGCAGAACCGTAGAACCGCATGTTCTCGCAGTGGTTCGGCAGACCCTGATGGCAGAACCCGCATGCGCCACAAGGCCGCGAGGGGGACACCGCCACCAGATCACCCGGAGCGATGCCGGTTACGCCGGCTCCGCATTCGATCACATGGCCCGAGACCTCATGACCGAGGACCATCGGCTCGCGCAATCGGACACTGCCGAAGCCGCCATGATTATAGTAGTGCAGATCCGAACCACAGATGCCGCCCACGGCGGTCCTGATCCTGATCTGTCCCGGCCCCAGGGCTTCGCTTTCCCATTCCTGCAGGCGCAGGTCACGGGGCCCGTGTATAACGACAGCTTTCATGTCACCCTCACAATACCGGTGTCGGCAGCGACTCACCTGCGAAATGCGCCGCGAGATTCGCCCGCATCAACTCTCCCATCGCCCTGCGGGTCTCGATCGTGCCCGAGGCCTGGTGGGGCTGGAGTAGCACATTGGGCAGTGACAGGAAGCGCGGATCTATCGTCGGCTCGTTCTCGAAGACGTCCAGCCCGGCCGCGCCGAGACGCTGCGCCTGTAAGGCCGCGATCAGTGCCTGCTCATCGATATTCGACGCCCGCGAGACATTGATCAGCACGCCTTCGGGGCCCAGAGCCTCGATCACTTCACGATTGACGATGTGCCGGGTCGCTGCCGAGGCCGCCAGCGCTACGAACAGGATATCGGAACGCCCGGCCAGCTCCACGGCATCAGGAACGAAAGTCCAGTCCGACGCATAAGGTTTTTCCGCGATATCGGAATATGCAATCTCCATGCCGAAACCCCTGAGCCTCTGACCGACCTCATGGCCAATACGGCCAAGCCCGAGAATGCCAGCGCGCCGCCCCCAGACCCGGCGTTGCAGCGGATAATTTCCGGCGCGCGCCCAATCCCCGTTACGCACCCAAGCCTCGGCGCCGATCATGCCCCGGCAGATAGCCAGCATCATCGCCACCCCGAGGTCAGCGACATCACCGGTCAGCACGTCCGGTGTGTTGGTCACCCGCACGCCACGCGCGCGGCACGCCTCCAGGTCGACGGCATCGTACCCCACCCCGTAGACAGAGATGAGCTCGAGATTGGGGCAGGCCTCGATCACCTCCCGGCTGGCGCCCAACTCGCCACGCGTGGCGATGGCGCGAACCTGATTTCCGCAATCCGACAGGAAGACGGATTTGTCGGCCGCCTCGTAGTAACTCCGAATATCATAAGCCTCGTTCAGCGCCTTTTCATCCCATTCGGGATATGCGCCCATTTGCAGTATCGTCGGTTTCATAATTTTCGTCTCCTTCGGCCGATAGGTGCCTGGCACCCGCAGCAGACCTATTGATGGTCCTGTGCTGCTTCCGCGACATCTTGCAGGCCGCTGTTTCCGCTCGTTGCGTTGAGAATTTTATTGACGATGCAGTCGATTGGCTGATCGATTTCCGTGCTGATCGCCCGTTCGTCCGGCTGCGGCGGCTCGAGCGTCGCAAGCTGGCTGCGCAAGAGCGAGGCAGGCATATAAGAATGCTGCCGATCCGAAACCCGCAGACCCAGCAAGTCCTCGGAACCGGTCAGATGCACGAACCACAGATCAGGTAGTCGCGACATCCGACGTAACCTGTCGCGATAGGTCCGACGCAGTGCCGAACAACCCAGCACCAGCCCGTTTGGAGCATTCCTCATCGCGTCGCCGCAGCGGTCGAGCCACGGCCAACGATCGGCATCGTCAAGCGGCAGGCCCTGCCGCATCTTTTCGACATTCCGTGCCGGATGCAGGTCGTCTCCATCCAGATAGATAAGCCCGACATGTCGGGCGACTGCCGTGCCGACGGTGGTTTTCCCGCAACCGGAAACGCCCATCAGCACCATATGCAGCGGTTCAGAGAGAGACACTGATCGCCCCATCGACATAGAGAACATGCCCGTTCACGAAACTTGAGGATTCGGAGGAAAGAAACACGCAAGCCCCGACAAGCTCTTCGGTCCTGCCCCAGCGTCCGGCCGGGGTCCGCTTGCCGAGCCAGGCCGAAAAATCGGGATCGGCCACCAGCGCGGCGTTGAGCGGAGTCTCGAAATAACCTGGCGCGATCGCGTTGCAGTGCAACCCGTGACATGCCCAATCCGTTGCCATTCCCTTGGTCAGATTGCCCACGGCACCTTTCGTCGCGGTATAGGGTGCGATACCAGGGCGGGCGAGCGCGGTCTGCACCGAACAGATATTGACGATCTTGCCCGCACCGCGGCCGATCATGTGCCGCGCGACCGCCTGCCCGACATGGAAGACAGAGGCGATATTGGTCTGCAGCAATGCCTCGAAGCGTTCGGCCGGAAAATCCTCCAGCGGGGTGCGATGCTGCATCCCGGCATTGTTCACCAGAATGTCTATCGCCCCCTTGTCGTGCTCGAAGTCATCGATCGCTTTTCGGACATCGTCATGCCGGGTCACGTCGAACACCAGCGTAGAGATTTCCGCCTCGGGGACCTCCTCGCCAAGTGTCCGGGCCGCTTCGGTGACACGCTTGGCATCACGCCCGTTAAGGATGACCGCCGCTCCCGCCTGCGCCAGGCCCCGCGCCAGCGTGAATCCGATCCCCTGAGATGAGCCGGTCACCAGGGCCCGCTTGCCCGAAAGGCCGAACATCTCGTGAAGAAAGTTCTGTCCTGCGTTCATCACGTTACCTCTTTCCGAAAAATTCCTGACCAATACGCATTCAGCGTAGTGCCTTGCAGGCCCGTTCTATGCGGTCGCAACCTTCTTCAAGGATTTCCTTCGAGGTGGCCGTGGACAGCCGGAAATACGGTTCCAGACCGTAGGCCGCGCCGTGAATCGTCGCCACACCCGCGCTTTCAAGCAGATAGATCACGAAATCCAGATCGGACTCGATCTTCTTCCCTTCGGGAGTCGTCTTTCCGATCACCCCACTGCAGTTGGGATAGAGATAGAATGCCCCGTCCGGTTTGACGCAGCTCAGCCCCTCGATGGCGTTCAGCCGCTCCCACGCCCGTTCGCATCGCTCACGATAGACCTCGACTGTCTCAGTTACTGTGGCCTGGTCTCCGGTCAGCGCGGCCGCGGCCGCGGCCTGGCTGATCGACGATGGACAAGAGGAGGATTGCGATTGCAGTTTATTGATCGCGTCGATCAGGTCCTTCGGCCCAGCACCATAACCGATGCGCCAGCCGGTCATCGCATAGGACTTGGAGACGCCATTGACCACAAGCGCCCGGTCGGCGAGTTCGGGCACAACCGAAACGATGCTGCACGCTGGAAAATCTGCATACCAGATCCGGTCATAAATCTCGTCGCACAGCACCAGCACATGCGGATGGCGCCCGAGGACCTCACCCAGTGCCTTCAGTTCTTCGGCAGTATACGCTACTCCCGTGGGGTTGGAGGGAGAGTTGAGCACGACCCAGCGTGTCGCAGGCGTGATCGCGTCTGCTAGCGCCTGCGGCGTCAGCTTGAAGCCCGTGTCTTCGCCGCAGCGCAGGATCACCGGCGTTCCGCCATTGGCCACGACCATATCGGGATAGGAAACCCAGTAAGGGGCAGGAATGATTACCTCATCCCCCTTTTCAACTGTCGCAGTCAGGGCAAGAAACAGGATCTGCTTCGCACCGCCGCCAACGCAAATCGTATCGAGGGCGCATTCGATGCCAAGGCGTGTCGCATAATCCTGCTGGATCGCCTTGCGTAAAGCAACTGTTCCATTAACCGGAGTATATTTCGTATCACCATCGCGGATCGCCTCTATGGCGACGTTCTTGATACTGTCCGGCGTATCGAAATCCGGCTCTCCCACCGTCAAGTCGACGATATTGCGGCCGGCCGCCTTGAGATCACGGGCTTTCTGTGCGGCCGCCGTACTGGGCGAGACGCGGATGTTGGTGACGCGACGGGCAAGTTTGACGCTGCTCAAGGCAACCTCCATTGATAGAATTTTCTGAGATCTTCGCGGCTCTTGGCCGCGCACGGATTTCCGCTGCAGCGAAACCAATGCACCCAGCGGAAAGCCCTACAGATCCGTCGTCAACCCTTTGGCTTTTAGCACTGCTTCAAGATTACAGACGTCAATGATCGTGCGACCGGATTTATAGGCCTCTATATATCCCGACTCGGCTTCTTCGCGCGCCGCTGATTTCCGGGCTACCTCGGCAGCATCTTCCTTGCGCACAGTAACCAGACCGTCCGCGTCACCGCGAATGACGTCTCCCGGACGGATTTCCTGACCGCCGACAATGATGTTGCCGTTTACTTGTCCAAGCGTCTCTTTGACCGTGCCCCTGATACACACGCTGAGCGAGAAGACCGGCAGCCCCAGCTTGATGAGATCCGCTGTATCGCGAACGCCGGTATCGGTCACGACCCCCGCGATCCCTTTGGCGACACAGGCATTGCCCAAAACGTCGCCGAAGCTGCCCGCTTCCTCGTATTCCCCGGCAGAAACAACGATGATATCGCCGGCTTGAGCATAGTGAATGGCAAGCTGTAGCATGATGTTGTCTCGCGGCGCGCTTTCGACCGTGAACGCCGGACCGCAAAGCGACATGCTCCTGTCGATCGGCTTGATGCGGGAACTCAAAGCGCCAAGCCGCCCCTGCGCCTCGTGGATGGTTGCGCTGCCAAAGCGGGACAACGCCTCCACATCCTCACGAGCCGCGCGTTCGATCCTGGTAATGATATGGGGCATCTCAACCTTCCTTTGTCCGATGGGCCGATGCACGGGCTGATCAATCAGCGCCGCACCTGTTCACAGGCAACATAGGAAGGTGGATGTCTGAAGGATAACAGTCTCTGCATCTGATGTAATCGGGTTTCGCTATGTCACCCCGTTTGTCATCCGAAACGACTCTGACATCATTAGATTCCCCGGATGCTAGGTTGGCGGCAGGACGAAAAACTCATGTAACGGACATCCACAGATAATATGCCGATAGCCGTCGACGACCTGATATCGAAAATGCAATGGGCAGCAGCCAGCGGCCTTGCCGAATTGAGCCTGGACACCAAAAGCAGCAGGATGACAATTCTGCGGGAAAATGCGTCTGGGCAGGCGGGAACACAAATCCAGACCGAACCGCCAGTCGCTTCGACCGTCGAATTCACCGAGGAAAACGCCGGCGCCGGTTCAATAACCGCCCCGCTCTCCGGGATATGTTACCTGGCCCCCGATTCTGGCACCTCCCCCTTTATTTCAATTGGCGCCCGGATTGCCGAAGGCGAAACGCTTTGCGTCATCGAGGCGATGAAGGTCATGACCCCGGTTACTGCCTCTGCGGAGGGTATCGTCGAGGCAATCCTGGTCGAGGACGGCGCATCCGTCACGACAGGTGATCCATTGGTGAGGATTCGCTGATGGCAGAGATCGACAAAGATATCGTCCTCATCGCCAATCGCGGCGAGATTGCCCTGCGCATCATTCGTGCCTGCCGTCGCCTGGGCTTGCGCGCCGTCTGCGCCTATTCCGAGGGAGACAGGGGTGCCGCCTATCTGGACCTTGCGGATCAGGCGATTTGTGTCGGCCCCGCGCCGGCCATGAACAGCTATCTTAACATCCCTGCCCTATTGGCGGCGGCCGATGCGACCGGAGCGGGTTTTATCCATCCGGGCTATGGCTTTCTATCCGAAAGCCCGGAATTCGCCGAAGCAGTCAGGGATGCTGGTCTCACCCTCATTGGTCCCAGTGCTGATGTAATGCGGATGATGGGCGATAAGGTGCAGGCCAAGCGCGCCATGATGACCGCCGGCGTTCCCTGCGTGCCCGGACCCGACAGTGTTCTGAGCGGCGATCTGCCCGAGATTTCCCGGGTCGCAGAAGAGATCGGCTATCCGGTCATCCTCAAGGCCGCCGGAGGCGGTGGAGGGCGCGGAATGCGCATGGTGCGGCAGCAATCCGAATTGCGCGACGCCTATATGGTGACACGGCAGGAAGCGCAGCGTTTCTTCGGCAATCCCGGAATCTACATGGAGAAGTTCCTCGAGAGACCGCGGCATGTCGAAATACAGGTCATCGCTGACAGTCATGGCAATGCCCTTTGGCTGGGTGACCGAGACTGCTCGATGCAACGACGTCACCAGAAGATGATAGAAGAAGCCCCTGCCCCCGGCATCGACAGGGATCATATCGCCGAGATCGGCGCCCGCTGCGCCGAATCCTGTCGCGAGATCGGCTATACCGGCGCAGGAACCTTCGAGTTCCTCTATGAGGACGGACAGTTCTATTTCATCGAAATGAACACCCGTATCCAGGTCGAACATCCGGTGACGGAAATGGTAACCGGGCTTGATATCGTCGCCCTGCAGATCGACGTGGCGCGCGGCGGGCAACTGCCATATTCGCAGGCGCAGATCCACAGTATCGGCCACGCCATCGAATGCCGGATCAATGCCGAGGATCCCGACAGCTTCGCGCCCAGCCCCGGTCGGATCACGGCAATGCATGTTCCCGGCGGACCGGGTATCCGGATGGATAGTCATGTCTGTGCCGGCGAAGCCATTCCGGCCAGCTATGATTCGATGATCGGCAAAGTTATAGCGCATGGCCGAAATCGCGCAGAGGCGCTTGCCCGCGCCAGAAGCGCCCTGTCCGAAATGCGGATCGAGGGCGTGGCGAGCAATTTGCCCCTGCATCGTGAATTGCTGGCCGATCCCGGATTCCGCGAGGGCGGCGTCAGCATCCATCACCTCGAAAACTGGCTAGCGGCAAGGGAGAAATCAGATGGCTGATACCGGACTCTCATTCATCGGCAGCCGGGCATTGCTGTTTCAAGCACGTTGTTCCTTTGATTTACCTCATCAGCAACGTTTCTGGGCGCTCGCAGACGAGGCAGCCAGTTGGGCAGAGGTGCGCGAGGCCGTCCCGGGAATGACTAATCTCACCTTGTTGCTGCACCATGTCCCAACGAATGTCGACGATATCTGCAACAGATTGAACAGCCTCTGGAACAGCGGTGTCCGAAAGGAAGTCGCCGGAACGCTACTGGAAATCGACATCACTTATGGCGGCCCGGGTGGTCCACATCTGGAAGAGGTCGCAGAACTGACCGGTCTCAGCGTTAGCGAGGTCATTCAACGGCATTCGGAACCGGAATACACCGTTTTCGCCGTGGGCAGCCATGCGGGATATTGCTACCTGGGGGGCCTCGATCCGCGACTCGAAACCCCTCGTCGCAAGGTTCCGCTGACCCATCTGCCGGGCGGTTCACTGTCGGTGGCGGGGCTGCAAACCGGTGTTTCGGCTTCGGCGGGACCAAGCGGCTGGAACACAATCGGCTCAGCCGATGTCACCTTCTTCGATCCGCATCGCCAGCCTGCGGCCTTGTTGCGACCGGGCGACCGTATCCGGTTCAATCCTGCGGAGGTGCTGGCATGATCGAGATTCTCGCGATACCGCCGTTGGCCACTGTACAGGATCTTGGCCGGGAGGGTCACTGGTCTCAAGGTCTTGGACGGGCCGGAGCAATGGATGGGTTGGCACATCGCGCCGTCAATCTGTTGCTGGACAATGACGAAACAGCAGCGACGGTCGAAATCCCGCTGCCGCCGGCACGCTTCCGTTTCGGTGCACGACAGGCATTTGCGATTGCCGGGGCCGCATGTGGAGCAACGTTGGCGGGCCGCATGCTGCCACGTATCTGGGCGGGAACAGCCGAGGCCGGAGACGTGCTGGAACTTGGCGCAATCACGCAGGGAGCGCGTATCTACCTTGCACTGCCCGGAGGGATCGACGTGCCCGAAATGTTGGGGTCGCGCAGCACACAGTTGCGCGAGGCCTTCGGAGGTCACGAGGGTCGGGTATTGTCTCCGGGCGACATCCTGAACCCCGCGAGCGCCGCAGAAATAGAGTTTCCGCAGGGAGGGCTGAGCCTCACCCTGCCGCCACTGCGCGCGCCCGGTCAGGACGATATCACGCTGCGGGCGCTTCCCTCGACGGAGCATGACAGCTTTACCAAAGAGGCGCTGCTGGCCTTCTGGTCCACGCCCTATGAGATAACTCGGCAAAGCAACCGGCAGGGTTATCGCCTGGAAGGCGCAGCCCTCTCGCGCGAAAACACCGGAGAATTGCGTTCTCACGGGATTGTTCCGGGTATCGTGCAGGTTCCCGGCGGTGGTCAACCCATCATCCAGCTTGCCGATTCCGCCACCATGGGAGGCTACCCAAAGATCGCTGCCGTGATCGAACCCGATCTGTGGCGCATTGCCCAAGCCCGTCCCGGCGATGGCCTGCGTTTCGTCAAGGCGACTCCGGCAGAGGCCGAACAAGCCGAGCATGAGCAAACAGAGCTGCTCGAAGATATTCGCACACGAATTGCGGATTTTCGCGGCCAACAGAGGAGCTGGGCCTGACATGTTCGATCAGAAAGAACTTGAGCAGCTTGTCGGTGCGATGCGTGAAAACGGCATCACCACGCTCGAAGTCGATACCGGTGAGGACCGATTACGCCTCGTTCTGCCACCAACTCCCGTCCGACCCGCCGCAATGGAAGAACCGCATATCGCCACGGTGGCAGCGAAAAGTCCGGCCATCGGCATCTTTCTGCCCCGGGGGGGCGATGACGGGCTGACTGAGTTGGCCAGCGGTGCCGCCGTCTCGGAGGGTGAACTGCTGGGCTATGTCAGCCAGGGGGCGGTCCGGGTCCCAGTCACCTCCCCCTCCGCCGGCAGACTTGTCGGAGAGGCTCCGGAGGAGGGCGCGATCCTCGGCCATGGCGACATCGCATTTGTATTGGAGATCCGCCAATGAAGATCGATATAAATTCAGACATGGGCGAAGGTTTCGGTCCATACAGCATCGCCGACGACGCCTCACTCATGCGTCACATCAGTTCGGCCAACGTAGCTTGCGGCTACCATGCCGGCGATCCGGTGATCATGGACCGGACCATCAGGATGGCCAAGGAACATGGCGTCGATCTGGGCGCCCATGTCAGCTTTCCCGACCGCATGGGCTTTGGACGTCGCAGGATCGAGATGAGCATGCCCGAACTGGAGACGCATGTACTTTATCAGCTTGGGGCATTGGATGGGTTGGCTCGGCGCGCCGGACACCGGATCACGCATATGAACCCCCATGGCGCATTGGGAAATCTTGCCAGTGCAGATCCTGACACGGCCGACGCTGTGGCGCGGGCGGTCATGGATTTCGATCCCCAAATCGCCTTTATCGTCCTGCCCAGCAGTGCGCTTGAACAGTCGGCGACGGACATGGGCGGGCGCTGCGTGCGCCTGTTCCTTGCCGACCGGGGCTATCTGGAGAACGGTCAGCTCGCTCCGCGCGGCCAGAACGGCGCAGTCATCCATGACCCGGAACTGGTTGTGGAACGGGTATTGAGGGTCATCGAAACCGCAGAAATAGATACCTTGGACGGCGCCGTCATCCCGATGCCGGTGCAATCGATACTCGTGCATTCCGATACGGCCGGGGCGGTGGAACTGGCCACCCGGCTCAACCGAAGCATTGCCGCGAATGGCGGCATCATCACACCGCTTTCACGGCAAGAATGAAGCGGGAAACGAAGCCAGACAGAAGGAACAGGAATCAACATGGCATTCTCTGATTACAAGACCGCCCTCGTTACCGGTGCTTCCGGGGGCATGGGACAGGCCATTGCCGAACGACTGCGCTCCAATGGCCTGACCGTGCACGCATTGGCCCGCAGTGAAGGTAAGCTACAGGAACTCGCGGAGAAAAGCGGTGTGATCCCGCATCCCGTCGATATCGCTGATACTGCCGCGATCACCGAATTGGTGAAAGGGTTGGAAGTCGATATTCTGGTAAATAACGCAGGCGTATCCCGCCCCGGCAGCCTGCTTGGCTCCGAAGCGTTCGATATCGACGAGCAGATCAACGTGAACCTTCGCGCGGCACTGCATCTGTCGCGGCTGCTGCTTCCGGGAATGATGGAACGAGATCGCGGCCATATCATCAATATCACCTCGATGGCGGGCCATTACGAATTCGGCGGCCATATCGCCTATCATGCGACCAAGTCAGCGATGCATACTGTTTCGAGGCAACTTCGTGTCGATGCATTCGGGCGCCGTGTCCGGGTCACCGAAATCAGCCCGGGCCGTGTCGAGACCGATATCTTCGCGCATGTCGAGAAAATCTCGCCCGAGGAAGCCAAGGCAAAATATTTCGATGGTTTCGAGATGCCACAAACCAGCGATATTGCAGATGCCGTGGAATATGCCGTGGGCGCACCGCAATATGTCAATATCGGGCTCATCGAACTGCTACCGACGCTACAGGTTCCCGGAGGCCTCCGCACTGCCAAGCGGGTCGGCGATGAGGTTGTCCTGACCGGGAACAAGTAATCTGCTCCCCGCGACATCGGGAAAAAGGGAAATGGCCGGAGCTTTCGCTCCGGCCATTTTAATTTACGAGTCTGTTTGCGGTATGCCGCTATCCCAGCAGGAGATCCGGCAGGAAGTTCACGATCCCGGGAAACAGTGCCAGCATGATCACGAACGCGATCATGATCATAAGGAAGGGGAAGGTGACGCGCGCGATATAACCGGTGCTACGCCCGGTAATATTCTGGATCACTGCAAAGTTGAACGCCACCGGCGGGGTGATCTGCGCCATCTCGACTACCAGCACCATGAAAATACCGAACCAGACCTTGTCGAAGCCGGCCGCTTCGACAAGCGGCAGGACCACCGGCAGCGTAGTCGCGATCATCGAGAACCCTTCGAGTGCGGTGCCTAGGATCAGATACAAGACGATCAGGGCAAGGATCAGCACGAAAGGTGACAGGTCCCAGCTTATCACGGCACCCGCCACGGCAGCGGGGATCCCCAGCGTCGAGGTAATATTCCCCAAAACCGAAGCACCCAGGATGATGATGCCCATGACAGAACAGGTCTGAACTGCGCCGAGAAGAACATCGCGCAACTCTTTCAGACCGAGTGCTCCCTGCGACAAGGAGACCAGAAATGCACCAAGAACACCGAGCGCGGCGGCTTCGGATGGCGTGGCCAGCCCTCCATACATCGACCCGAGGACACAGACGATCAGGAAAAGGGCCGGAGCCAGATCCTTCAGGGCGGCAAAACGGTCCCGCAGCGGCATATGCCGCATCGCACGTTCGGCTTCCGGGACGAAATCCGGGCGCATCCGGGTCCGGATCATGATGAAGATGCCGAATACCGAGGCCAGCATCAGACCTGGCAGGAAACCGGCGGTAAACAGGCGTAATACGGATTCATTGGCAAGCACACCGTACATGATCATCACGGTGGAAGGTGGAATCAGAAAACCAAGCGTTCCCGCCCCGGCAAGGCTGCCGATCGCGATGTCCGGCGAATAGCCCCGCGACAACAACTCCTTGAGGGTCATCCGACCCACCACCTGCGTGGTTGCCGCCGAAGAGCCCGAGATCGCCGCAAAGATCGAGCAGCCGACGATATTCACGTGCAGCAACCTCCCTGGCAACAGCCCCGCCCATGGCGCAAGCCCGGAAAAAAGTGCCTCAGACAGCTTGGTGCGGAACAGGAATTCGCCCATGAGAATGAACAGCGGCAGCGCCACAAGGTCCGGCGTCGTCAGGATGTTATAGACATATTGCGGAAACAGCCTGTCGACCGGCAGGCCGGTGAACAACAATGCCAGACCGATGGCCGTGGACAGCAGTGCGATCCCGATCCAGGCTCCGGCAGCCAGCGTGCCGAAGAGCAGACCAAACAGGCTGGAGACAATTACACCCATTCCTCACCTTTCCAAGTCGTGTTCATTTTTTACCCTTGAGGATCACTCAATGGCGCTCGCGACGCCAAGTTCGGGATTATTGACGGCGCCTCCGGCAAGACAGGTCATCAGACGTGCCAACATCTGGAAAGCAAGCACGGCCATGCCGATTGTCAGTACCGATTGCGGAATCCAAAGCGGCGTGAAACTATCCTGCGACACCTCGCCGAAACCGTAAGTACGCAAGGTGAATCGAGCCAGCCAGATCGTGAGAACCACGGTCACCAGCGAGCCCAAAGTGCAGGAAAAAAGCTCCAGCAACCATGCGAGGCGGGCCTTTCCAGAAGAAATCAGCAACTCGACGCGCAGTTGAAGCCCGGCCCGCAGGGTCAGCCCCGCTCCCAGAACGAAAGCTGCACCCATCAGATAGGCGCTATATTCCCATCCGATCCCGGTTCCTGTCGGCATGAAACGGAGATAGCGACTAACAAAGGCCAGCAATGTATCAACCAATACCAGCACGGTCAGCGAGGCGATACACATGGCCGCAAGCCACGCCCCTGTCAATGAGGCCAAGTCTGCAGCCCGTTGAAAAGCCGCAGAGAAACCCCGAATCCCGGTCGCTCGTCGGGAATTATTCTCAGACACCATCTCAGTCAGACGCCTTTTTTTCACGATAGGCTTCGACGATCGGCTTGGCATCCGGTACCCGCTCAAGGAACTCTGCCTGTACATCCTCGGCCCGTTCGGCAATCTGCGCCTTCAACTCGTCACTTAGCGGCTCCAGCGTCATGCCGTTTTCCTTCATCGTCTCGATACTGTCGACGTCGCCCTGACGGGAGACCTCCCAGAAATCCGGCTCGAGTTCGGCTGCCACCTTTTCGATCGCGCCGCGATCCTCTTCCGAAAGGCTGTTCCAGGTATCAAGATTGATCGTCACGGCATTGGAACCCCAGGTATGGTTCGTGGGATAGATGTAATCGAGGAACTCCCAGAATTTGCCGTCAACACCCGAAGTGGCCGAGGTGGCCACGCCCTCGACACGTCCCGATGCGAGAGCCGGCAGCAATTCACCCCAGGGCATCGCGACCCCCTCCATACCGATGCTGGAAATGACATCGACAGTATTCTTGTCTGCACCTCGTACCGGGATTCCACGGAAATCCTCAATGTCGTCCACTTCGACATTGAGATAAACATACTGCGCCGGCGACGGCACCATGTAGAGGATCTTCTGGTTGTTTTGTTCAGCCAGCTTTTCGAACTCCGGGCGCAGAAATTCGTGATATTCTTTGAGTTCTTCCATCGAAGAAACAAGGAACGGCACGCCCTCGGCACCGAACATCGGATTGATGCCGACCTGCTGACTGATATTGATATCGGCCATGTCGACCAAGCCGTCGCGGACTGCGGAAAGTTGATCGGGTCCCTTGAAGCCCAAAGATCCGGCGGCACTCACACTAATCACCACCTCACCCTCGGTCGCCTCCTCCACAGCACTGGCGAACTCCTTGGCATTCTCGACCATGAAATTGCCTTCAGGCAAAACATCGGACAGGCTGAGACGGGTTTCAGCGTCGGCTGCCTGACCAAGGGCCATGGACGCGGCCGCGCCGAGCGTAAAGGTCTTGAAAAACTGCATTCTGTTTCTCCCCAGTGCTGGATGTTGCCCTCCCTTCTCGTGTTTCCGAACGAAACATCCTCTGGAAGGCATCTTGATTTGCGATCCTGTTTCAAGAGACACTAGAAGATCGGGGCAAAGCCGCAAAACAACAGTTTGATCTGACATGATCGCGTTTTGCTATGCTTGCCCTGAAACCACTGAAACTCCTGTCTCGTCATCCTCAACTTGCCCGTCCGCAAGCCAAGGCTGTCAGGATCACTGGTAAAATCGGTCTCCATCACACAATATTGCCTGAACATTAGGATGGGAGTTGTATCCGAACCGGGGAGATGCGGCTCGGTTGCAGCAAAAGAAGGTATCAACACTCGGAGCAGATATGGATATCAGGCGGCTATATGCCTTCGTTAAAATTGTTGACATCGGAAGCATCACACGCGCATCGACCATATTGCACATCGCCCAGCCGGCCTTGAGCCAGCAGATCGCCTCGCTCGAGACCCATTTCGGCAAGCCGCTCCTGCTACGCTCAAAACGTGGTGTCGTGCCGACCGAGGCGGGCAAAATGTTCTATCGTCATTGCCAGACGATCCTGCGCCAGATGGAGCAGGCCGAACTCGATATCATGAACGCGTCGGGAGAAATTTCCGGCCATGTCAGCGTCGGCCTCGCCCCGCTCGGGTTGGGGGCCCTTGTTGCCTCTCAACTGATCGAATCAGTTCAGGAAACGCATCCTGGCATCAAGCTCTACATCAACGAGAATGTGGGCGGCGGGATCATCAGCGAAATGATCATGACCGGCAAGATGGACGTCGCGCTAATCTTCGACCCTGGACGTATCCCGACCCTGGCTTTCGACACGATTTGCACCGAAGAGCTGCACTACGTGACCACCAGTCCCGAAGGGGCGGATAACCATGAAATCGCCTTCGCCGATGCCGTGGCCCAGCAATTGATCCTGCCCAGCCAGATCCACACTTTACGCCAAGCGATCGATACCACTCTGGCGCGGGCTGGACTTGCGGCGCGGGTTGCAGCCCAGACAGAATCGATCTCGATTCTCTCGAATGCGCTCAGCGAAGGGCTCGGAGCCGCGATCCTGCCCCTCTCAGCGGCCCGTGCCGTGCAACGCCGCGTGCCTGA
Organism: Paracoccus saliphilus; assembly: GCF_028553805.1. NCBI lineage: Bacteria > Pseudomonadati > Pseudomonadota > Alphaproteobacteria > Rhodobacterales > Paracoccaceae > Paracoccus > Paracoccus saliphilus. The sequence goes on from NZ_CP067140.1 coordinate 2,430,548, forward strand.
TGCACGTGCCTTGCGCATTCGTCGCCCGAACATGAAGGTCAGCATGGTAACCTGTGTTTCGGGCCAGCTGCCACTATCCGAGGCCGCTAATATCGTCCATGAAAGGCTTGTAGAACTCGCCAAGAAGCTGACCCGCTGATTTGCGTCGCAGAGGAGAACGTGTCGATCGAGGATGATCGTTTCGGTTAAGATCAACTCTTTTTCCTGATCAGCTTCAGGACGCGCTCGCTCCATCTACGCGCCATAGGCGTGTTTTCGACGCAGCCAAAAGCCCGGCCCGAAAGGCAACCCCATCACTTGGCGCCTATCGTCGCAAATCATATCGTAGGTTTTCTGCCGCTAGCGATAAAGACATGGACCGTAGAGACTTCTGATTTTCCGAGGTCGACCTGCTGCTGCAGACTTTAGGATTTACGCGACAGTTGCGGCTCTTCAGCCAAAAGAGGTCCCAGCGCATCTAACAAGGGATCGGGTGACACTGGATCACCGCCGGATTCCCAAGCATTCTGAAATTCCGCGATCTCTATGCCTACAAATGGATGTTCCGCGATCACCTTGCAGCATACGCGCAGGTCATCAAGCAATAAGCCGCCCTCATGGACATAGAAAGGTCGGCCTGTGATCGCTGAAGCATCGGTGTCGCCCAGCCTCGGCCATCATATAGCGCGTGATGATGTGATGCTGGATCAATACCTCGCGGACATGTCACGTCCTAGGCGAGTATGTTCCAGGATGATGTCTCAGGCGATCCGCATTGCGGCATCGACTGCCTCGCGGCCCTGCATGCGGAAAAGCGCAGTATTCAGACGCCAGCACCTCCTCTTTTCCGGCAACGCAGACGAGGTACGAAACTCACATCCTGCCAAAGGCCGGCCTATTCGCTGAACACGACAAGCAGGTTCTCATCCGTCACGAACACCCAATGCATTTATTCCCCCATCCTTAGGCAGAACGGACAATCGTGATCGAAGAAACCCATCAGGGTAATATCACCTTGCGGGTTACACTTATTCATTCACGGCACGGGCTCTGTTCCGTGCCATATCGTCTCTGGCGAGGCGGAAAACGGTAACCGCATTGGTCGTGAGGATGATCCCCTCGCAATAAATGCGCCGAGCGAACCTGTCAGGTAATTCGCTATCATCCAACATACGGCTGCAACCGCAAGCAAGACCCGCATCGGGATTCCGTGCAGCATGAACATCGCGTAAGTTCCGATCAGCCCTGCGACAACGGGGATGAAGTCCAACGGACTCTGCCAAGTTATCAATGCGGCAAACGCAGTCGCGGCGAGCATGATGCCCATTACCAACGAGTTCCCCTTATATCGGCGAACCAACAAAATCCGTAGCACGATGAGACAGCTGATCGCACCGGCAACCCACCCACCAAGCAGGAAGAACTGAGCTGCGAAGGCAATGTTCGCCAGGATCAGGACAGACAGAAGCCGTTCATCGCGCTTGTTGGCGAAGGCGGCGATACACAGGCCCAACGCAACGAGGCCGGCAATTTCTCCGACTATAGGATATGGCATCATTTGCCCCGATTTCCATTGTTCGCTTTGCGAAAGGAGATGAACCGCCTGCTTCGATCATTTCGGCATGCCCCAACCCGAAATACTACCCTGCGCCACGCATTGTTCAATACAATGCCGCCGATTGGAGAAATGTGTCCTCTCACCGCGTTTTCCGCCACTTCCAGCGGTGCCCCGCTAGCAAAAGGAAAGCCCGCAAGATGAGCCGAAAGAAAGCGATGCTCGCATATTGAAAGGCGGCCTGTCGCAGCAAGTGCGACTCCACCAGAAGCTTCCCTCGGTCTACGGATTGCGAGGACGTGGTCCTGCTTTGATTATATGATGATTCAATATTCATGGTTCTCGTCCTCGCATAAGTAGCTTCTTGCCTCTTATTACGCTGAAATTCGCTGCATTGACGAACGATATCACCTCAAGGTATCTTGAATAAAATTCATGATAAACAGCAAAGAGCTTCCCATGCCTGAACTTCCGCCACTGGCGGCGCTGCGGGCCTTCTGTGCCGCGGCGCGTCACGGGCAATTCAACAGAGCGGCAGAAGAATTGCGGCTAAGCGAGTCAGCCGTAAGCCACCAGATCAGGCGCCTCGAAAACCTTCTGTCTACCAGATTGTTTGAGAGGCACGGTCCCAAGGTTGAGCTTACGATAGCCGGAGCACGATATTTTACCGAGGTCGAACCACTCCTTGGCCGCCTGGCCGAAGTTACTGCCGCTGCATCCGGACGCCCAGACCGGGCACGCGTAACTCTGACCCTCCCGCCAACTGTGGCATCAATGTGGTTGATCCCAAATCTGAGCTCCTTCGAACCGGCATGCCCTAATGTCGATCTTCAAGTGATGGCGACCACTCGGCTGGTCGATTTGCGACGGGAACAGATTGATCTCGCACTACGTTACGGCCGTGACGGCTGGCCTCGGGTCGAGGTTGAGCACCTCTTTTCTGAACTCGCCTTGCCGGTTTGTCGGCCTGGCTACCTGGCATCACCCATTGCGACCGATCCTGCTGCTGCCATGCGTGAGCGCCGTTTAATCGTCAATGACGACAGTCCGGATGAATGGCTGGAATGGGCCGAGGCGCATGAGATCACGCCGCCCTCTCTCGATGGTGCATTGGTGCTCTCGCATTCCGACCAGGTTCTAAGCGCTGCTGAAAGAGGTCTTGGAATAGCTATAGGCCGACGGCCCATGGTCGATACGATGCTACAAAATGGCGCCCTGATCGCCCCCTTCGGTGACGCGATACCGACCCGCGCTTCGTTTTACCTTTGTCGCCCTGTCGGAGTGCAACCGACAGTGCCGGTTCGCCGCGTGATCGCCTGGCTTCGAGAAATAGCCGCAACAATTCCGGCGCTCTGAGATCAATCACTACCAGAGGCTTCGGATAAATCTACGGTCTGCCGGTTGCTTGACGGGCTTCAGGTTGGGATTATCACAATGGCTCCACTCGCGCGTCGCTCTTCGGCCGCACGGTGTGCTTCGGCGATATCCTCAAGTGCAAAGCGCTGCCCGATTTCAAGCGAAACATGTCCCTTGGCGACCGCATCGAATAGATCGACCGCGTTCGACCGGAATCGATTGAGATCGGCATTATGCGGAAAAACTGACGGGCGTGTCAGGAAGAGACAGCCCTTTTTGTTCAGCAGGTCCGGATCGATCGCCGGCGCCTTTCCCGAGGACGCCCCGTAATTCACCACGAGTCCGAAGGGTGCTGCGCAGTCGAGTGACTGAAGTAGTGTGTCCTTACCAACGGCGTCATAAACAACGCGCGCCTTTTCGCCACCAGTCGCCCTGAGAAATGCATCCGACCAATCCGGCTGGCTCGTGTCCACAACCTCGATGCAGCCGGCGTCGAGAGCCGCCTGGCGTTTCGGAGGCGTGCCCGTGCCCCCGATCACGCGCGCACCAAGCGCGGTAGCCCAGCGTGACAGGATCTGCCCGACGCCACCGGCCGCGGAATGCACGAAAATGAGGTCGCCCGGTTGAATAGCATGCGTGTGACGCAGGAGATACTGGGCAGTCATGCCTTTGAACAAAACAGTAGCAGCCGTTTCGTCATCGATGTTATCGGGCAGCTGTACGAGCTTGTCCGCAGGAACATTGCGCCGATCAGCATAGGCAACCCGCTGGCCTGGCTTGATATCACGGACCCCTTCGCCAACCGCGTCCACGATACCTGCGGCTTCGAAGCCAAGTCCCGTAGGCAAAGGAAGCGGGTAAATGCCTTTACGTTGATAGATGTCGATAAAATTGAAGCCGATGGCCGTCTGGCGGATTTGCGCCTCACCTTTCATCGGGTCGGAAATACCTTCCTCCACGGTCTTGAGAACTGAAGGATCTCCGAACTGCGTAATTTCTACCACACGTCTGTTCGTCATGTCCGTTGCCTCTCATTCATTCGTACGATAGGTATGACAAAGATCATACCTTTGACGAGGACGCAATGGCAGAGTTTCTTCCCGAGCCACGGCCTGACGAGATGGATCTGCTGATGGTGCTGTCCGCCCTGGCTGATCCGCATCGCTTGCGCATTGCACTTGCGCTTGCGAAAGCGCCAGATGCCGTTCTTCCCTGTACCGCGTTTGAACTTCCTGTCACTAAGGCGACGCGCACGCATCATTTCAGGATTCTGCGCGAGGCAGGTGTCATTCGCCAATACGATCATGGCAACGGGCGCTCAAATCAATTACGGCTCGCGGACCTGAGACAACGCTTTCCAGGCATTCTGACAACGCTGCTTGCAGGATAACTTGCGTCAGATGCCACATCCTGGATGTCGAGGTTCCACGTGTACAACTCGGGGCCAACCGCCGTGGTGATCCAGATGCGATCGAAGCCGCCATCAATGACAACATGATAATGATTTACGGGTCTACACCTGCTTATCCGTGTGGATTATTCGACCCGATCAAAGCTTTCTCGGAGATCGCCTTGCGGTATGAGATCTGGCTGCATGTAAATCGCCGCCAGATCCAGAATCTGCTCGGCCAGCAGCTTCTTCAACTTGGCGTTCTCATCCTCAAGCGCCTTCAGCCGCTTCGCCTCAGACACCGTCATGCCGCCGAACTTGGCCTTCCAGTTGTAAAAGGTGCCTTCCGACATGCCGTGCTAGCGGCACAGGTCCGCGCACTTCGCGCCTGACTGGTGCTCAGCCAGGACGCCGATGATCTGTTCGTCCGTGAATCTCGTTCCCTTCATTGTCCGTCCTCAGGTTGGCCCGGACCCTAATCAAAGGTGGAGTAAAAATCCCGTGGCAGGTCACCTCAAAACTGTTATCTTGGCGGCCTTCAGCATTACTCTTGCCTTGAGACGCATATGAAGAGTGCAATCCAAGATTCCAAGTCCGGCTATGCTCCGAAAACATTCACCGAGGATACATATGGCGGGTGACTTGACTTGGTCCGCCCTCAAGGCCTCGAGCCGCTTTCTGTCCTCGGACTTCAGATGGCCGAGGCCGGACCGCTCCTCCTCCCGCGCGGCAAGACAGGCCGAACGGCGATCAATTCGTCTTAATGCGGGCCGGGGGATGTGAATGTTCCAGAGAAGCTCCTGCCACAATTCTTCATTGACGGTGCCGTCGGCATTCATGGGTTTGTCGAAGTCGGCACGCTCGGCGCTCATCGCCCGGAAGTGTTTTGTGAACCGGGCTTCGAGTTCCGGTCTCGACCTGTCCGGATCCGGAAACCTGATCTCGGCAAAGGGTATGGTGTTCTTCTGCATGACGACTCCTGCAAGGGCTTCAGGCGGCATGGTCCGCCTGGCACGCGGTCCTTCCGGACGCGGTGCGGTTAGATGAGCGGCCCGGGCCTGCAGGGCTCTTTGCCGATGAAAGACAAAGCCGGGTCGATGGCCGTGACCATGCAGATCAATCGGTCAGGAGGTCAATGGATCGGAGCCGGGAGCATTCGCCGGCCGGTTTCCGAAGCCGGGAAGAATCCGCGGGCTTTCCGGAAACTGCAAGGCACTGATATTATTTATAAATACCAACAACCCGGAAATAGTGGGCGTTAATCACCTGGCTAATGGGCGCCAAAACCCCGGAAAGTGGCTTCTATTTGGCTGGCGGGACAGCAACGTTCTTCGATTGTGAAACAACGCCCATCAATGGAATTGCGCAAAGTTAGCAATTTTGCACTTTGCATATCAACCAGGAAAGGTAGTTTGCAAATTTTCCGTATTTTCCTTTTCTGCGCCTGCATCACAGGGTATTTTCCCACAACTCAACCGAAAGGCCCGGCCCATGAAGGATATTCTGCAAGAGCTTGAACGCCGCCGCAGCGAGGCCCGACTTGGTGGCGGTCAGCGCCGCATCGATGCACAGCACGCTCGCGGCAAGCTGACGGCACGCGAGCGGATCGAGTTGCTTCTCGATGAAGGCAGCTTTGAGGAATTCGACATGTTCGTCGCGCATCGCTCGACCGATTTCGGGATGGAGGAAGATCGGCCCTATGGTGACGGGGTGGTGACCGGATGGGGCACGATCAATGGCCGCATGGTCTATGTGTTCAGCCAGGATTTCACGGTATTCGGCGGCTCGCTGTCCGAAACCCACGCGCAGAAGATCTGCAAGGTCATGGATATGGCGATGCAGAACGGCGCGCCGGTGATCGGGCTGAACGATTCCGGCGGCGCGCGGATTCAGGAAGGCGTGGCCTCGCTGGCCGGATATGCAGATGTGTTCCAGCGCAATATCATGGCCTCTGGCGTGATCCCGCAGATCAGCGTCATCATGGGCCCCTGCGCGGGCGGCGCGGTCTACAGCCCGGCCATGACCGATTTCATCTTCATGGTGAAGGATACCAGCTACATGTTCGTGACCGGCCCCGACGTGGTCAAGACGGTGACGAACGAGGTTGTGACCGCCGAACAGCTTGGCGGCGCGTCGACCCATACCAAGAAAAGCTCGGTTGCGGATGGTGCGTTCGAGGATGATGTCGAGGCGATCTCGGAAATTCGTCGCCTCTTCGATTTCCTGCCGCTCTCGAACCGCGACGGCGTGCCCGAGCGCCCCTTTTTCGACGCCCCCTCCCGGATCGAGGAAAGCCTCGACACGCTGATCCCCGACAATCCGAACCAGCCCTATGACATGAAAGAGCTGATCGTGAAGGTCGCCGATGAAGGCGATTTCTACGAGATCCAGAAGGATTTCGCCGGCAATATCATCACCGGTTTCATCCGTATCGAGGGCCGGACCGTCGGAGTCGTCGCCAATCAGCCGATGGTGCTGGCAGGTTGTCTGGATATCGACAGCAGCCGCAAGGCGGCGCGTTTCGTGCGCTTCTGCGACGCGTTCGAGATCCCGATCCTGACCTTCGTCGATGTGCCCGGCTTCCTACCGGGGACGGGGCAGGAATATGGCGGCGTCATCAAGCACGGGGCCAAGCTGCTCTTCGCCTATGGCGAGGCGACGGTGCCGAAGGTCACGGTCATCACCCGCAAGGCCTATGGCGGCGCCTATGACGTCATGGCCTCGAAACATCTGCGCGGCGATTTCAACTATGCCTGGCCGACGGCCGAGATCGCGGTGATGGGCGCCAAGGGCGCGGTCGAGATACTCTATCGCAGCGAATTGGGGGATGCCGACAAGATCGCGGCGCGCACCAAGGATTACGAAGACCGCTTCGCCAATCCCTTCGTCGCGGCCGAGAAAGGGTTCATTGACGAGGTGATCCAGCCCCATTCCACCCGCCGCCGGGTCGCCCGCGCCTTCGCCTCCCTGCGCGGCAAGAAACTGTCGAACCCATGGAAGAAGCACGACAATATTCCCCTGTAACCCATCGGAATCCAAAACCAATGCACAACCATGTGAATGATGCAGCCGCGCCACAGCCCAGCAGAGTTCTGCCGAGGCCAGATATGACCGGCTGTCTGCATGCGCTGCGACCGGCTATCATGGATAATTGTCCGGCCCGGAACGAGGCCGGCACAAACCCGAGCAGTCGGGCGCAATGCCGCCCGCATTACAGGAGAGTTAACTCATGTCGAAGAAGATCATTCTCGGCCTTGTTCTGGTATCGGCCTTTGCCGCATGCCAGCGCCAGGAACCCGACGTCTATGTGCCACCCGCAGCGGATCCGGTCACGACCGAGCCGGTTTACCAGGGCAAATACGGCTGAGACCGGTCATCCGATGATCTTGCGCGGGCGGCTCGATCGCCCGCGCTTTCCGCGCCCAACCTTAATGCGAAAGGGCGCGATATGCTGAAGCATCGCGGTTTCCCGGGCCGCCTTCCCGGAACGGACTACCAGTTCATCATTCGACGCGAGAACAAGAAGGGCGCAACCCCGCTGCTGCGCCGCGAACGTTATCGCGACCGCAAACCTGCGGATCGCCGGGCCGATGCAGGTTTCCTCGCAGCACTGATCGAACATTTCGGCGACGCGCCTTTCGAGCGCGGCAACCTGGATGCGGGCCGCCTGTCATGGCTGCTTGGCCGCGAGATTCTGCCCGAGGGCGAGCTGGACCCGACCGACTACGAACAATTGTTGCGGGTGGATATGTCCCGCGCTGAAGCGTCGTTCCCCGAGATTTTCTCTGCTGGCGGCCTCGCCCGCGATGATTGGGACGATCAATCGGCGGAGGACCGCTGATGCGCAATTTGCTGCCAAGCGGAACTTTTCCACGCATATGTCAGTTGGACATGCGTGAGTACTATGTGATAGTTGCCCATCCGATCTACCAACCGCCTCTGAACGAGGCCTCGAATACAGGCATAGGAACAACATGCAAGTTTCCAAAATTATCCGTTTTACCGGCGCTTCGCTTGCCCTCGCAGCTCTGTCGGCCTGCGCTCAGGGTTACCAGACGGGCCTTTCGCCCGATGCGCAGCGTGCAGCCGGTGGCGCGATTGCCGGTGGCGTTCTTGCCAAGGCGCTTGACGAAGATGTCGCAACCGGCGCCGCGCTCGGCGGTGCGGCCGGTGCGCTTTGCGACGACGCGGGCGTTTGCCAGCGCCGCTACTGAGTCCCGCAGATACCGTGAACCAAAACGGCTCGGTCCGCGTTATGACCGTAGCAACAACAGGACAGGATATCTGACATGGGCAAGACAATCGCTCTGGCAGCCGCACTTGGCGCGACTTTCGTGGCCGGGTGCACGCAGAACATCAGGCCGACCGATATCGACCGTGGCGTATTGGGTGCAGCCGCCGGCGCAACCATCGCCAAGGTCGGTGGCCGCGAGGAAAGCGACATCTACAAGGCCGCTGCCATTGGCGCGGCCGGTGGCGCGCTCTGCGACGACGTGCGGCTTTGCGAATAACACTCTGACGGCGCTGCGGGGCCTTCCGCGGCGCGATCTCATTGAAACCGTCCGTGGCCATTCGGTTGCGGGCGGTTTTTTCATGTCTTCCGGCCAAGGATAAGCAATGTTCAACAAGATCCTGATCGCCAACCGGGGTGAAATCGCCTGCCGCGTCATCAAGACCGCGCGCAAGATGGGCATCGCGACGGTCGCAGTCTATTCCGATGCCGATCGCAACGCGCTGCATGTGAAGATGGCCGACGAGGCCGTGCATATCGGCCCGGCCCCGGCGAACCAATCCTATATCGTGATCGACAGGATCATGGATGCCATCCGCCAGACCGGGGCCGAGGCCGTGCATCCGGGATACGGGTTCCTGTCCGAGAACAGGAAATTCGCCGAGGCGCTCGAGGCCGAGGGCGTGGCCTTCATCGGCCCGCCGGCATCGGCCATCGAGGCGATGGGCGACAAGATCACCTCGAAGAAGCTGGCCGCCGAGGCGGATGTCAGCACCGTGCCGGGCTATATGGGTCTGATCGCGGATGCCGATGAGGCCGTGAAGATCTCGGACGAGATCGGCTATCCGGTGATGATCAAGGCCAGCGCCGGCGGTGGCGGCAAGGGCATGCGCATCGCCTGGAACGAGGCCGAGGCGCGCGAAGGCTTCGATTCCTCGAAAAGCGAGGCAGCGAACAGTTTCGGTGACGACCGCATCTTCATCGAGAAATTCGTGACCCAACCCCGGCATATCGAGATCCAGGTGCTGGCTGACAGCCAGGGCAATTGCGTTTACCTGCATGAACGCGAATGCTCGATCCAGCGCCGCAACCAGAAGGTCATCGAAGAGGCCCCCTCGCCCTTCCTCGACGAGGCGACGCGCAAGGCGATGGGCGAACAGGCCTGCGCATTGGCCAAGGCGGTGGGCTATACCAGCGCCGGAACGGTCGAGTTCATTGTCGATGGCGAGCGGAACTTTTATTTTCTCGAAATGAACACCCGGTTGCAGGTGGAACACCCCGTGACCGAGCTGATCACCGGCGTCGACCTGGTCGAGCAGATGATCCGCGTGGCCGCCGGCGAGGCACTGCCCTTCGCGCAATCGGATCTGACGATCAACGGTTGGGCCATCGAATCGCGGCTTTACGCCGAGGATCCCTATCGCGGTTTTCTCCCCTCGATCGGCCGCCTGACCCGCTATCGCCCCCCCGCCGAGGTCGCGGATGAAGCCCATGTCGTGCGCAACGATACCGGCGTGTTCGAGGGCGGCGAGATCAGCATGTTCTACGACCCGATGATCGCCAAGCTCTGCACCTGGGCCCCCTCTCGCGGCGAAGCGATCGAGGCGATGCGGGTCGCGCTGGACGAATTCGAGGTCGAGGGGATCGGCCACAACCTGCCCTTCCTGTCAGCGGTGATGGATCACCCGAAATTCGTCGCGGGCGACATCACCACCGCTTTCATCGCCGAGGAATATCCCGATGGTTTCCAGGGTGCCACACCTGCCGATAGCGATGTCACCCGCATCGCGGCAGCGGCGGCGGCGATGCATCGCGTGGGCGAAATCCGGCGCGCCCGGATCAGCGGACGACTGGACAATCACGAGCGCCATGTCGGCGAGAACTGGGTCGTTTTTGTCGGGGATCGCGATCTGCCGGTGAAGATCAGCGCTGATCGCGACGGCGCGACGGTCCATGTCGAAGGCCGCGACCTGCGGGTCGAAAGCGATTGGAGGCCGGGGCAGTCGCTGGCCCGGATGCTGGTCGATAGCCAACCATTGGTGATGAAGGTGGACAAGATCGCGGCGGGCTTTCGCCTGCGCACGCGTGGCACCGATCTGCGCGTCCATGTCCGCCGCCCCCGTGCCGCCGAACTGGCCCGGCTGATGCCCGAGAAGATCGCACCGGACACGTCGAAATTCCTGCTCTGCCCGATGCCGGGGCTGGTGGTGAAGATCAACGTGGCCGCGGGCGACGAGGTGCAGGAAGGTCAGGCACTGGCCACGGTCGAAGCCATGAAGATGGAGAATATCCTGCGCGCCGAAAGGAAGGGCGTGGTAAAATCCATCAATGCCGAGGCTGGCGCCAGCCTGAAGGTCGATGACGTGATCATGGAGTTCGAATAGCCCCTTGGATTGGCAGCCGCTCATATGGAACGAACGGGTCGTCGCGGCCCTTGTCACCGCCATCGTCGGCGGTGGCGTCGTGGCAATGGGCTGGTTCTGGACCCATGCGCTGTCACGCCGCCGCGACCTCGTGCTGCGGCGCGAACAGATCAACGACATGCAGCGCGCGCTTCTGGCCGAGATCCGGGCGCATGTCGTGGTGCTGGAACGGCAGATGAAGGATTCCCCCTATGAGCACGCGATGCAGCGCATGCTGTCCGAAGGTTATGCGCCGATTCTGCCGCATGACGCGAATGACAGGATTTTCCGGGCCGTGATCGCGGATGCGCATATGCTGCCCGAGGCGACCATAGACCCGGTTGTGCGCTATTACCGCCTGCTGACGGTACGAACAGCGCTCGGTCAGGACATACTTCGCCTGATCACGGACGATCCCGATCGCGCCACGAGCATGTTTCTGGATTATGTCGCGATTGAAAGCGAAACTCTGGAAACCGGCCGCGAGGCCGTCAATGCGCTTGCCGCGAGCCTGCAGCGCAAGGCGGTGCCGATCAATAGAACGAGCGCGGACCGGAGCGGCCAGTGATGGGCGTCAATCCCAAGGCAGAGGTCACGTCATTGACCGAACCGTTCTTGTCCAGGAATTCCTTCCTGTCCTGCAGGATGCCCCGCAGGCGCAAACGCAACTGTTCGAACCTTTCGGCACTTACAGCCGGGGTGGAAGGCTGCTTTTCCTTGCGCAAACTGGTCGATTTCGCCATGTCGCTTCCTCCGGTCACGAACGGGCATATTCGCCGTCCTGTACCAAATATAGGGCCGCGAACAGCATTTCGCAATCCGAAGCTGCATCGCGGCAAATTCTATGGCACCACCCTTGCTCGCCCGATCTCTTGCCTGCGCAACGGGAACTTGTCGATCGCGCGGCTGATCTCGCGCACATCCCAGGGAAGCGGCTTGCGCAGCTTGACCTGCCCGTCCTTGTCCAGGACCACCAGCGAAAATCCCCGGGGATGCAATCTCCGCCGCCAGTCGCTGCCCGATTGCGGTTCCGTATCGGTGACCACCACCACATCACGCTCGATCAGCATTCGGGGGGCATTCTCCAAGGCCCGCATCTGCTCGATAAAGGCGGGATCATTGGGCGTATCCGCAAAGACCACGACAGGGCGCGAAGTCCATTTGAAATCTTCGGGCGAGACCTCGGTTGCCTCATGTACCGACAATTCGGGCCGCTCCGCTTCCGGCTCGTCCGCATTGCCCATTTCCTCCGGGCTCATCGGACGGGCGGGTTCGGCCGCCGGTACATCTCTGGGGGGTGGCGCATCGCGCGCCGGACCCATGGCGGCCAGCGCCATCACGAATATCAGGAATTTCAACTTCATCGGCACCTCTTCCTCATTTGAATATAGGAAGAGGCGGCCTTTGGGAAAGGACAGATCATGACAAAACCGACATTGGAGGATTGGCGCAAGCTGGCCGAGAAAGAGCTGAAGGGCCGCGAACTCGACAGCCTCAGCTGGCAAACGCTGGAAGATATCACTGTCAAACCGCTTTATACCGAGGCCGACACCGCAACCTTGGAACATATGGGCAGCCTGCCCGGCCTTGCCCCCTTCACCCGTGGCCCCCGCGCCACGATGTATGCGGGCCGTCCCTGGACGATTCGGCAATATGCGGGTTTTTCCACCGCCGAGGAATCCAACGCCTTCTATCGTCGTGGTCTGGCGGCCGGTCAGCAGGGCGTCTCGGTCGCTTTCGATCTGGCGACGCATCGCGGCTATGACAGCGACCATCCCCGTGTCGTGGGCGATGTCGGCAAGGCGGGCGTGGCCATCGACTCGGTCGAGGACATGAAGATCCTGTTCGACGGCATTCCGCTGGACAAGGTCAGCGTCTCGATGACCATGAACGGCGCGGTGATCCCGGTGCTGGCGAGTTTCATCGTCACCGGAGAGGAACAGGGCCATGATCGCTCGGTGCTGTCGGGAACCATCCAGAACGACATCCTCAAGGAGTTCATGGTCCGCAACACCTATATCTACCCGCCCGAGCCCTCGATGCGGATCATCAGCGACATCATCGAGTTCACCTCGACCCAGATGCCGCGTTTTAACTCGATCTCGATCTCGGGCTATCACATGCAGGAGGCCGGGGCGAACCTCGTGCAGGAGCTGGCCTACACGCTGGCCGATGGGCGCGAATATGTGAAGGCGGCCATCGAGGCGGGCATGGATGTCGATGCCTTCGCCGGCCGGCTGTCGTTCTTCTTTGCCATCGGCATGAATTTCTTCATGGAGATCGCCAAGCTGAGGGCGGCGCGTCTGCTGTGGCACCGGATCATGACCGAATTCGGCGCGCAGAAGGCCGGCTCGAAGATGCTGCGCACCCATTGCCAGACGTCGGGCGTCAGCCTGCAGGAGCAGGATCCCTACAACAATGTCGTCCGCACCGCCTACGAGGCGATGTCAGCGGCGCTTGGCGGCACGCAATCGTTACATACCAACGCGCTGGACGAGGCCATCGCTCTGCCCACCGATTTCAGCGCCCGGATCGCGCGGAACACGCAACTTATCCTGCAGGAAGAGACCGGAATCACCAATGTCGTCGATCCGCTGGCGGGGTCCTACTATATCGAAAGCCTGACCGCCGAACTGGCCGAGAAGGCATGGGCGCTGATGGAAGAAGTCGAGGAAATGGGCGGCATGACCAAGGCCGTGGCAAGCGGCATGCCCAAGCTGCGCATCGAGGAATCCGCAGCCCGCCGCCAGGCGATGATCGACCGGGGCGACGAGGTGATCGTCGGCGTCAACAAGTACCGCAAGGACAAGGAAGACCCGATCGACATTCTCGACATCGACAATGTGAAGGTCCGCGACAGCCAGATTGCCCGGCTGGAGAAAATCCGCGCAACCCGTGACGAGCCAGCCTGTCAGGCGGCGTTGGACGAGTTGACGCGCTGTGCCCGCGAGGGCGGCAACCTGCTGGAGGCCGCTGTCGAGGCCGCCCGCGCCCGTGCATCAGTCGGAGAGATCAGCATGGCCATGGAGAAGGAATTCGGTCGCCACCGCGCCGAGGTGAAAACGCTGGCCGGGGTTTACGGCGCCGCCTATGAGGGCGATGAAGGCTTTGCCGCGATCCAGCGCGATGTCGAGAAATTCGCCGAGGAAGAGGGCCGCCGCCCGCGTATGCTGGTGGTCAAAATGGGTCAGGACGGCCATGACCGCGGCGCCAAGGTGATCGCGACCGCTTTCGCCGATATCGGCTTCGACGTCGATGTGGGGCCGCTGTTCCAGACCCCGGAAGAGGCCGCGCAGGACGCGCTGGACAACGACGTGCATGTGATCGGTATCTCCAGCCAGGCGGCCGGTCACAAGACGCTGGCACCCAAGCTGATCGATGCACTGAAGGCGCAGGGCGCAGGCGACATCCTGGTGATCTGCGGCGGCGTGATCCCGCAGCAGGATTACGAGTTCCTGCAAAAGGCCGGGGTGAAGGCGATCTTCGGACCGGGGACCAACATTCCCGCCGCCGCCGCCGATATCCTGCGGCTGATCCGCGAGACGCGCAGCGAGTGATGCCCGCACAGGACCTGTCGACCGAGCCGGCAGCTCAGCGGGCCACGGCACTCGCATAGCCCGCCCCGCGAAGCATGTTCAGCGCAGCGACCAAAGAGCGGCGATCGTTGAAAGGACCGGCAAGGATCAACGGGTGTTTTCGATCCTTGCCGCGCTCATGGCCTCGGGCCACGGGAAAACCCATCGCCGCCAGCTTGCGGATGGCAGCATGGGCACTGTCGTCATCCGGAAAGTTCCCGATCTGGACATAGCGGGCAGAGGCCGGAATCAATTTGGGTCGGGGTGTCGGGGCATTCCCTGACACCGGCTCATCGCGGACAGGTTTCGACCCGCCCGCCGATGCCGCGACCTTGCTGGTGCGCGCTTTCGGTCGTTTCGCCGTGTCAGAGAGCTTGGCCTGCCGTCCGGAATCGACAGCTTGTTCCGCGTCAGTGCCTTTCACCGATCCGGCAGTCGGTTTTTCATGCTGCCCCTGTCGTGCAGATGTCTCACCCTCTGTCACCCGTTGTCCCGTGATGACCCGCTCCATCGGTTCCGTGGCATGCATGCCGGGGCACAATCCCTGCGTCACGTCCCCGCCAAGGATCGGCCTTGGGTTCGGATCAGGCTGATAGCCCAGCCTCGCACAAAGATCGGAGCCGGGGGACATGCCCGCCATGCTGGCCCGTATCACCTCTTGCTGTCGTGCCAACGCCTCGATACCGGCGCTCATCCCGCCGTCGCCCAGGGGAATCGCAGGCTCACGACGCGGTTCGGGATCGTGCGGATCGGCCGTGAATTCTCCCTGTCTCAGTCCTGCGGCAAGCTGTTCGCGCAGCAATTTCTCTGCATCAGGTGGCGCGGAAGAGTCCTCTTGGGGCAGGACCGATACCGTGTCAGGATCGGTTCGCCGGACCGACAGGCTGGAAGGAAAGCCGCAAATCGCCTTGCCCTGGCTATCGATGCGGGGCGTCCAGCCGTGACCGTCCCGGTTGAAGACACAGCCCCGCCCATCGATATATTGCTCGCCCGCGAAGCTGTCGGGCGGCAATGGCGAGGGCGTGGCCTGCGCGGCACCAGTCAGCACCGCCAGGAAAAGCAAGCTCCAGATATTCCGCATCAGCCACCTGCGTGATTTGACCTTTTGAACCACGCATAGAGCGAAACCCTGAAGCGGCGATTAATCCCGCGCTATTTCGTCCCGAACATCCGGTCGCCCGCATCGCCAAGGCCCGGCACGATATAGCCGTGATCGTCCAGCCGCTCGTCCAGCGCGGCGGTAAAGACCGGCACGTCGGGATGGGCCTCGCGCATCCGCTCGACCCCTTCGGGCGCGGCCAGAAGGCACAGGAATCGCAGGTTCTTCGCGCCATGTTCCTTGAGCTTGTCGATGGCCGCCACCGAGGAATTCCCGGTCGCCAGCATTGGATCGACTACGATGGTCATCCTTGCGTCCAGCGCGTTGGGCACCTTGCAGTAATATTCGACCGGCCGAAGCGTCTCGGGGTCGCGGTAAAGTCCCACGAAGCCCACCCGCGCCGAGGGGATCATTTCGAGGATCCCGTCAAGCAGCCCGTTCCCCGCCCGCAGGATCGAGATCAGCGCCAGCTTCTTGCCCTCCAGCGTGGGGGCCTGCATCTCGCAGATCGGCGTTTCGATGGTCGTATCGGTCAGCTCCAGTTCGCGCGTAACCTCATAGGCCAGAAGCAGGCTGATCTCGCGCAGCAACCGGCGAAAACCGGCTGTCGAGACATCCTTTTTGCGCATGATCGTCAGCTTGTGCTGGACCAGCGGGTGATCGATGATGGTCAGATGCTGCTTGGTCACGGGAACTCCTTTCTCAGCCCTTCGCGCGTAGCCTCGTCGCAGAAGGCGGCGCTGATGGCCCATCGGTTGATTTGTCCGAATTCCTCTTCGCCCCATCCGAAGGCATCGGCAAGGCGATTATATTCGTGCCGCATGCTGGTGTGGAAGAACGGTGGATCGTCGGTCGAGACGGTCACCCTGATCCCGGCATCCATCAGCCTTGCAATCGGATGCTCGGGCCAATCGGGATAAATCCCCAAAGCGATATTCGAGCCGGGGCAGATTTCGAGAACGGTGCCGCGCGCGGCCAGATCGCGGATCAGCGCGGGGTCCTCGATGGCGTGGACACCGTGGCCGATCCGGCTGACGCCAAGCGCGAGCGCCTGCCGTATGCTTTCCGGACCACCCCATTCACCGGCATGGCAGGTCAGCCCCAGCCCGGCCTCGCGCGCGCAATCGAAGCTCCACGCGTAATCCGTCGCGGCACCCACCGCCTCGGCCCCGCCCATGCCGAAACCGGCGATCCAGCCGCCTGCCGTTTCCGCAGCGCAAAGCGCGGATTTCTTCGCCCGTTCCGGACCGAAATGGCGGATGGCGGTGACGATGCCTCGGCTGCCGATGCCCTGCCCTTGCATCCGCTCGGCAATCTCGGTCATTGCCGCCAGATAATCGCGCCAAGCCGCCAGATCGGCCCCGCCGCAGAATTCAGGAGAAACGAAAACCTCGGTATAGATCACCCCCTGCTCGGCAGAGCGTTCCAGCACCTCTGCCAGCAGGCGCGCGAAATCCTGCGGGCTGTGCAGCACGCTGGTCGCAGCCTCGTAGATCCGCAGGAACTCGTTGAAATCGCGATAGGCGTAGTGGCCTTGCGCATCGAAGATCCCCGACAGATCGACATGTTTCTCGGCGGCGAGCGCACGGATGAACGATGGCGGCGCGGCCCCTTCGAGATGCAGGTGAAGTTCGATCTTTTTCACAGGAAGGATGTCCCATGTTGCGGGGCGGGCAAACCCAGATGCGCCATGACCGAGGCACCGATATCGCTGAAGCCGACCTGCCCGATTTCGCGCCGGCCCAGGCCGAAGCCCAGAACCGGAACCCGCTCTCGCGTGTGATCGGTGCCGAACCAGCTTGGATCATTGCCGTGATCTGCGGTGAAGATGGCCAGATCTCCGGGGCGGAGCGTATTGAGGAACCGGCCAGCTACGCCATCGAACCATTCAAGATGCGAAGCGTAGCCGGGCACATCACGCCGATGCCCGAAATTCGTATCGAACTCGACGAAATTGGCGAAGGTGAGGCTGCCCGGCTCGGCCTCTTGCCCGAGCCGCACCAGATGTTCGGCCAGATCGGCGTCGGATTTTCCCTTGTGCAGATGAGTAATGCCGCGATGGCTGAAGATATCGCCGATCTTGCCGATGGCATGGGTGATCCGTCCTGCCTTCGCGGCAATGTCGAGGATCGTGTCGGCGGGCGGCGCTATTGCGAAATCGCGGCGGTTCGGGGTGCGCTTGAACTGCCCCGGAGCCTCTCCGACAAAGGGTCGCGCGATCACCCGGCCTACCCGCATCTCGTGCAGCATCGGCGCAAGCCCCTCGCAGAGCGCCAGCAGACGGTCGAGGCCAAAATGCTCTTCATGCGCGGCGATCTGCAACACGCTATCGACCGAGGTGTAGCAGATCGGCCAGCCGCTGCGGATATGTCGATCCCCGAAATCCTCGATGACCTGCGTTCCCGAGGCGTGGCAATTCGCCAGAATTCCCTCGGTCCCCGCCAATTCGCAGATCTTCGCCGTGACCTTGGGCGGGAATGCCGGGACGGTCTTGGGGAAATAATGCCATTCCCAAGGCACCGGAACGCCCGCCATCTCCCAGTGACCCGACGGGGTGTCCTTGCCCGCAGAGATCTCGGTTGCCGCGCCCCACAGCCCTTGCGGCTCGGCATCCAGCCCGGGCGCCTCCAACCCGCTGGCAAGGCGGATGGCGGCACCCAGCCCCAAGCGGTCGAGATGGTGCAGATGCAGAAGTTGCGCCTGCGCGATATGGCCCAGAGTATTGGCACCGGTATCGGGCTTGCCATCATTGAAGAAACAGTCGGCATCCGGCGCGCCGCCGATGCCGACGCTGTCCATGACGATCAGGAATGCACGGTTCTCAGTCATCAGCGGAAACCCTATCGCGGACCAGTGGGCCGGGCGTAGCCGGTTCACCGATCCGGTAAGCGGCCTGCACCGCAGCGATGGCAATCTCGGCGGCGGTGTCATCGGCGGCATGAACCATGGCCAGCGGCGCGTCGGGGCCGACCGGCTCGCCCAGCTTGGCGAGAGCGGACAGGCCCACGCGATGGTCGATCTTTTCTCCGGCCCGGACGCGCCCACCGCCCAAGGCGACAACGGCGTGACCCAGGGCGGTCACGTCTATCCCGGCCACCGCCCCCTCAGGCGAAGGTATCGGCAGACTGACCGGGGCAGCGGTCAGATAAGCCTCGGGCCGGTCAATCAGATCCGCAGGCCCACCCTGCGCCGCGACCATGCAGCCAAAGGCTTCGGCAGCGGCCCCGCTGTCCAGAACCTGTTCCAGCCCATCCGCCCCCTGCCCCGCCAGGTCCAGGCATTCCGCCGACAGCGCCAGCACCAGATCCCGCAAGGCTCCTTTTTCGCCACGCAGCACCCGGATCGCCTCGGCCACCTCCAGCGCGTTCCCGGCGCTGCGGGCCAGCGGTTGATCCATCTCGGTGATCAGCGCGGAAGTCCGGCATCCCGTCCCGTTCGCGGTCTGCACCAATGCCCGCGCCAGTCGATTCGAGGAATCCGCGTTTGCCAGGAACGCGCCCGAGCCCGCCTTGACGTCCAACACCAGCGCATCCAGCCCCGCCGCCAGCTTCTTGGACAGGATCGAGGCGGTGATCAGGTCGATCGACTCGACCGTCGCCGATTCGTCGCGGATCGCGTAGAGGCGCCGGTCAGCAGGGGCGAAATCAGCGGTCGCGGCAACGATGGCGCAGCCGGTATTCTTCACGATCCGGCGAAACTGTTCCTCGGATTGATCGCAAATGAAGCCGGGGATCGCCTCCAGCTTGTCCAGGGTGCCGCCGGTATGGCCAAGGCCCCGTCCCGAGATCATCGGCACGAACACCCCCCGCGCCGCCAGCAGAGGGGCGAGGATCAGGCTGACCGTATCTCCGATCCCGCCGGTCGAATGCTTGTCCACCACTGGCCCCGGCAGGTCCCACCGCATCACATGCCCGGAATCCCGCATCGCCCTTGTCAGCGCCACCCGGCCCTTCTCCCCCAATCTATGGGTCAGGACGGCCATCGCGAAAGCCCCGGCCTGCGCATCCGAGACAGAACCATCGGCTAAACCCTTGGCAATCAGTGCCGCGCCGGAACCATCCAACCCGCGCCCGTCCCTGACTGCTGCGATGACACTGCGCGGATCGGTCATGCTGTCCTGCCCATATGGCCCGAATCGAACCGCCCCGGCAGAAGCTCCCCGATGGTCGTGGCCAGTGTCGCACCTTCGGTCGTGGCCAGCAGGACAGGCGTATCCGCGCGCCCGAATTCCGCCAGTTTCTGGCGGCAGCCGCCGCAGGGCGGCACGGGACTTGGACTGTCGGCGATGACGGTCACCTCGACCAGTTCGGTCTCGCCCGCCGCCACCATCGCGGCGATGGCCCCGGCCTCGGCGCAGGTGCCCTCGGGATAGGCGACATTCTCGACATTGCAGCCGCGATAGACGGTCCCCGAAACGCCACGGATCGCCGCCCCCACCTTGAAATGCGAATAGGGGGCATAAGCCGAGTCGCGCACTTCCCGCGCCGCATCCAGTAGTGACATCACCTTCCCCATATCATCGATTATGACCCGAATTTTGCGCGTCATCCGGTGCCAACGCAAGCCGAACCCTCCTGTTCCCCGCCGCAGAAATGGTTTAACGGTGAACTAACCTGAAACCGGAGGGGGCAGACATGAACGACCGCAGGCAGGACAACGCCCGGCAATCGGCACTTGATTATCACGAATTCCCGCGTCCGGGTAAGCTTGAGGTGCGGGCGACCAAACCCCTGGCCAATGGCCGCGACTTGTCCCGCGCCTATTCTCCCGGCGTCGCCGAGGCCTGCCTGGAGATCAAGGCCGATCCCGCCAATGCCAGCCGCTACACCTCGCGCGGTAACCTGGTGGCAGTGGTGTCAAATGGAACCGCAGTCCTGGGCCTGGGCAATATCGGTGCGGCGGCAGCCAAACCGGTCATGGAGGGCAAGGCGGTCCTGTTCAAGAAATTCGCCAATATCGATTGCTTCGATATCGAGGTGAACGAATCCGATCCCGAGAAACTGGCCGATATCGTATGTGCGCTGGAACCGACTTTCGGCGCGGTCAATCTCGAGGATATCAAGGCACCCGATTGCTTCATCGTCGAAAAGCTGTGCCGCGAGCGGATGAACATTCCGGTGTTCCACGATGACCAGCATGGCACCGCCATTGTCGTGGGCGCCGCCGCCACCAATGCACTGCGCGTGGCGGGCAAGTCCTTCGCCGATATCAAGGTGGTCTCGACCGGCGGCGGCGCCGCGGGGATCGCCTGTCTCGACATGCTGCTGAAACTGGGCGTCAAGCGCGAGAATGTCTGGCTTTGCGATATCAACGGGCTGGTCTATGAAGGCCGGGTCGAGGACATGAACCCGCAGAAGGCCGCCTATGCGCAGGCCAGCGATCTGCGGACACTCGACGAGGTGATAGAGGGAACGGATCTGTTTCTCGGCTTGTCCGGACCCGGCGTTCTGACACCCGAGATGGTGCAGAAGATGGGCAAGCAGCCGATCATCTTCGCTCTGGCCAATCCCACGCCCGAGATCCTGCCCGACGATGCCCGCGCCGTCGCCCCCGATGCGATCATCGCTACCGGACGCAGCGATTTTCCCAACCAGGTCAACAATGTCCTCTGCTTTCCGTTCATCTTCCGGGGTGCGCTGGACGTCGGGGCCACAACCATCAATGACGAGATGGAGATAGCCTGCGTCGAAGGCATCGCGGCGCTGGCCCGCGCCACCACGGCCGCCGAGGCCGCTGCCGCCTATCGTGGCGAGACCCTGACCTTCGGCCCGGATTACCTGATCCCCAAGCCCTTCGACCCGCGCCTGATCGGTGTCGTGTCCTCGGCCGTCGCCCGCGCCGCGATGGAATCCGGAGTGGCGACCCGCCCGATCGAGGATCTCGATACCTACAAGCGCAAGCTGGACGGATCGGTCTTCCGTTCGGCATTGATCATGCGTCCGGTCTTCGAGGCGGCCGCCACCTCCACCCGCCGCATCGTCTTTGCCGAGGGCGAGGACGAGCGCGTGCTGCGCGCCGCCAACGCGATGCTGGAGGAAACCACTGATGTGCCGATCCTGATCGGCCGCCCCGAGGTGATCTCGATGCGCGCCGAACGGGCCGGCCTGCCGATCCGGCCCGAGCGGGATTTCGAGATCGTGAACCCGGAGAACGATCCGCGTTACCGCGATTACTGGGAGACATATCACCAGTTGATGGCGCGGCGCGGGGTCAGCCCCGATATTGCCCGCGCCATCATGCGCACCAATACCACCGCCATCGGCGCGGTCATGGTCCATCGCGAAGAGGCCGACAGCCTGATCTGCGGAACATTCGGGCAATATTCATGGCATCTGCAATATATCCGCCAGGTTCTGGCCCGCGACGGGTTGCAGCCGGTCGGCGCACTATCGATGATCATCATGGAGGATGGCCCGCTTTTCGTTGCCGACACGCAATGCCATAACGATCCGACTCCGCAGCAGGTAGCAGAAACCGTCATCGGGGCCGCCCGGCATGTCCGCCGCTTTGGCGTCACACCGCGGATCGCGCTGTGCAGCCATTCGCAATTCGGGAACCTGGACAGTTATACAGGGCGCAAGATGCGGGCGGCGATGGAATTGCTGGACGCCCAGAAACCCGATTTCATATATGATGGCGAGATGCATGTCGACGCGGCGCTCGATCCGGAATTGCGCGAGCGCATCTTCCCCGGATCGCGGCTAGAAGGCGCAGCGAATATCGTGGTCTTCCCCGGCACCGATGCCGCATCGGGCGTGCGCAACGCGCTGAAGATGTGCGCCAACGGGCTGGAGGTCGGGCCGATCCTGATGGGCATGGGCAACCGCGCTCATATCGTGACTCCTTCCATCACCACGCGCGGGCTGTTGAACATGAGCATGCTGGCGGGAACCCCGGTCGCGCATTACAGTTGAGGAGCTGCGGGGCCGTGGTTGCGTCCCGCGATGGCCGGGGGCCAGCCCCCGGACCCCCGGGATATTTGCATGAAGAAGAAGCAGAGTTGCAGCGAACTGACCTGATCGCGTAACACTTCCCAAAGACAGGGAGGGGCGCGAGATGGCGTATCGGCAGGTTTACGATGCATGGAAATCGGACCCGGAAGGGTTCTGGATGGACGCGGCGCGGCAGGTCGATTGGGAACGCCCGCCAAGCCGCGCCTGGTTCGATCAGGGACCGGCGGGCGAATGGTTTTCCGATGCGCTGGTCAACACATGCTGGAACGCCGTTGATCGCCATGTCGAGGCCGGTCGCGGCGATCAGCCCGCCATCATCCATGACAGCCCGATTACCGGAACGAGCCAAAGCCTCAGTTTCCGTGAGTTGCGCGACCGCGTGGCCCGTTTGGCCGGTGCGCTACGTGCGAGGGGAGTGGGCAAGGGTGACCGCGTCATCATCTATATGCCGATGGTTCCCGAGGCGCTGGAGGCGATGCTGGCCTGCACCCGGATCGGCGCCATCCATTCCGTCGTCTTTGGCGGTTTCGCCGCCCGCGAACTGGCCGTCCGCATCGATGACGCAAAGCCCCGCGCCATCATCGCGGCCTCTTGCGGGCTGGAGCCGGGGCGGGTCGTCCGATACAAGCCCTTGCTGGACGCGGCCATCGAGAGCGCCGCGCACAAGCCCGATTTCTGCGTGATCCTGCAACGCGAGCAGGAGAACGCCGAGCTGATCCCGGAGCGCGATATCGAATGGCAGGATTTCCAGCAGGGCGCGGCACCTGCCGATTGTCTTGCAGTTGAGGGCAATCACCCGGTCTATATCCTCTATACCTCGGGCACGACCGGTCAGCCCAAGGGGGTCATCCGCCATACCGCCGGGCATCTCGTCGCGCTGAACTGGTCGATGAGGAATATCTACGGCATCGATGCGGGCGACGTGTTCTGGGCGGCCTCGGATGTCGGGTGGGTCGTGGGACACAGCTATATCTGCTATGCGCCGCTGATCGCGGGCGCGACCACCATCGCCTTCGAGGGCAAGCCCGTGGGCACACCCGATGCGGGCACCTTCTGGCGGGTGATCGGCGAGCATGGGGTCAAGAGTTTCTTCACCGCACCGACCGCGATCCGCGCGGTGAAGCGCGAGGATCCGGAAGGCAAGCTGATCGGGAATTACGACCTCTCTGGTCTGCAGGCGGTTTTCCTTGCCGGGGAACGCGCCGATCCCGACACGATCCAATGGCTGGAAGATCGCCTTCATCTGCCGGTGCTGGATCATTGGTGGCAGACCGAGACCGGCTGGTCCATCGCCGCAAATCCCTTTGGGATAGAGCATATGCCGGTCAAGAAAGGCAGCCCCTCGGTGGCCATGCCGGGCTATGACGTGCAGATACTCGATGACGCGGGAACGCCGGTTCCAACAGGAACGCTGGGCGCCATCGCGGTGAAGCTGCCCTTGCCGCCGGGCACCCTGCCCTCGCTGTGGAACGCCGAGGAACGGTTTCGCAAGGCCTACCTGAACCGCTTTCCCGACTATTACGAAACCGGCGATGCGGGATATGTCGACGAGGACGGCTATCTCTATATCATGGCGCGCACGGATGACGTGATCAATGTCGCGGGCCATCGCCTGTCCACCGGCGCGATGGAAGAGGTTCTGGCCTCGCATCCGGCGGTCGCGGAATGCGCGGTGATCGGTGTGGCCGACAAGCTGAAGGGAGAGGTGCCCCTGGGCTTTCTATGCCTCAAGCGGGGGATCGAGACCTCTGATGATCAGATCACGCGCGAGGTCGTTGCCCTGGTCCGCGACAGGATCGGCCCGGTTGCGGCATTCAGAACAGCCTGCGTGGTCGAACGATTGCCCAAGACACGCTCGGGCAAGATCCTGAGGGCGACAATGGTAAAACTCGCGAATGGCGAACAGGTCAGCGCGCCCGCCACGATCGACGACCCTGCCATATTGGACGAGATCGCCGCGGCATTGGGTGGCGTAGGCTATCCGCAGCAGGACTGAACCCACAGGTCACGGGATCACCAGTCACGCAGATCGACATTGAAACGCCAGAAGCTTTCGTCATAGGCGGCAATCGTCGAATTGCGACGTCCGATCATGGCATTCAGGCTGAATTTCTCGGTCAGGGGCATGTTCAGCCCAAGTGAAACCGTGCGATCCTCGCGATCCTTGCCCGCCAGCCGATATCCACCCGTCTCGTTGTAGTTCAGACTGAACTCGACGGGATGATGGTCCGCAGGGCGAACAAGGCCGAGTGACAATCCGCGCAAGGAGGTATTCTCTCCCTCCAGCACCTCGGCCCATTCAAGCCCGACGCTGACGGCGCCCAGATCGGGAACGGCCCCGATCCAGTCGGCCTCGAGCCCGTTCTGCGGTCCGTCGTCATGGAACTGCCGCGTGGCGCGCAGCCCGAGTTGCTGATCCATGCCGCCGGCAGTGTAGATCATGGTCGGACCAAGCGAGATGTTCTGCTGCGAGACATGTGTGTCATAGCTGCGCCAGACACGGACGGCACTGATGCAACCGTCAAGCCAGGTCCATCCGCCGAGATGGTGCTGGCCGCAGGCCGAAACGCCAAGCTGTTGCCGCCGCAACCCCTCGCCGGTCAGCCATTCTGCGGAACTGCCGAAGGACAGGCGCAGCAGCGATCCCTTGCGATAGCTTGCCACCAGCCCGCCTGAAACCGACGCGCCGGCGGCGATACCGCTTTTGGCCCGCGATTCTTCATCTATGGTGAAATCGAGCCCGCCCAGGTTGATTTGCGTACCGGGTATGCCGCCATTGAAATTCGTGGCGTAATAGAGGATCGGGCGGGCACGGATATCACGCGCGATCACCTGAGGCGCCACACCGCGATGCATCCCACCGGTCCGGTAGATAAATTGCGGGATCGCATCCTCGATCCCTGCCCGCGCGGCCGAATAGAGCGCAAGCCGGTCAGAGCCCGATATCATCGACGCATACCAACCGGGAAACTCTTCCTCCGCATGGGCGGTGCTGGTGAAAAGCAAGGACAGGCAGAGGGCGGCGCAGGTCACCATCCGCCTGACAGCTGCCCCGCGATCACGCGATGATACAGGTTTCACGATCACGCCGAATGCCGTTCGACGATGGCGCGCTTGCGAGGTGACAAGCTCATATCGGATCATACGCTACCCAAAAACAAGAATGAGCGAACCGGTCTTCCCCCAAGAAGTGCAGTTCCGATCCCCTAGATTGGACAGTATCTTCTTCCACGTTAATCGGTTTCGCCAGTTACTCCCAGACTGTAGCGATCACCTCTCGATGTGAAACCCTCGCTGGCCGCAGCGATCGCATCCGCATCGTCATCAAGAAACACCCCGGCCAATTCGCCATCGATCTCGTGATCGCGCCCATCGATATTGACCATGCCACGGCTATTGCCGAGAATCACGTTCTCGACGATATCACCCCTGATCCTCACCTCTCCGCCGGTCGTGGAATGCCCCGAAGCCGCCTTGAAATCCTTGACATTTCCGGACAAGCGCGAATCATCGAAATTCGCCGTCAGCCGCGCCCGTCCGGCAACTTGGGGACGCCCGTCAGCCGTGCCAGCATTCACTTTCACCGCACCGACCCCGGAATAATGGGCCTTTCCTGTAGTGGGCATCAGGCTGACCGGGGTCAATTCGTTCCTGAATCCGTTCAGCGCATTGTATTCCCGCGCAAATTCCGCCCCTTCCGCCATCAATTGATTATAGCTGGGTGACTTGTTTCCGCCGCCGGAAGAACCACCGCCGCCACAAGCGGCAATGGACAGGATCGCAACCGCGGACAAGATCAATTTCGGATTATTCAATTGGAGTTCTCCCACTCAGTAATCTCGGCACCATACCGGAAGCCAATTGCCACATTGTATGCATTACATGTTCGCAGCGAACAACAAAAACCTGCTGCAATCCTTGATCAATCCGACGTCCCCATATCCGCACCCAGTCCCCGCATCAACGGCAGGAAATCCGGGAATGACGTCATGATGGGACTGCCGTCATCCACCGTGACCGGGGCCTCGCTCGCCAGGCCGAGGATCAGGAAGGACATCGCGATGCGGTGGTCCAGATGGGTGGCCGCCATGCCCCCTCCCGGCACCTTCGCCATCCCATGAACCGTCATGCTGTCCCGCGTCTCTTCGACGGTGACGCCATTGGCCTCCAGCCCGCGCGCCATCGCGTCGATACGGTCGCTTTCCTTGACGCGCAGCTCGGCCACGCCGTTCATCACCGTCTTTCCTTCGGCGAAGGCCGCAATCACCGACAGGATCGGGAATTCGTCGATCATGCTGGCGGCGCGCTCGGGCGGCACGCTGACGCCCTTGAGCGGACCATGGCGCACGACCAGATCGGCGACAGGCTCTCCGCCCTCCTCGCGCTCGTTCTCGAAACTGATATCGGCCCCCATCTCGGACAGGGTAACGTAAAGCCCGTCGCGTGTCGGATTGCGGGAAACGCCGGGCACGCGGATCGCCGATCCCGGCACGATCAGCGCAGCGGCCACCGGGAAGGCGGCGCTGGACGGATCGCGCGGCACCGCAACGGGCTGGGCCCGCAGCTCGGGCCGGCCAGTCAGAGTGATTACATGGCCCTCATCCGTGGTTTCCGTGCGGATATCGGCCCCGAACCCGGCCAGCATCCGTTCGGAATGGTCGCGGGTCGGCTCGGCCTCGATCACCACGGTTTCGCCCGGCGCGTTCAGCCCTGCCAGCAGGACCGCCGATTTGATCTGTGCGCTGGCGACCGGGGTCCGATAGCGCAGCGGCACCGGGTCGGCAGCGCCGCGAATGGTGATGGGCAGGCATTCCCCCTCGCGCGCGGTGATCTCGGCGCCGAATTGCGACAGCGGCAGCGTGACCCGTGCCATCGGGCGGCGCGAAAGGCTGGGATCGCCGGTGAAGACGGCAGTGATCGGGGTCGTCGCCATCGCCCCCATGATCAGCCGCACTCCGGTTCCGGAATTGCCGCAATCGATGACGGATTCGGGCGCGGAAAAGCCACCGACGCCGACGCCATGCACCGACCATTCACCCGGTCCGACCCGCTCGACCTCGGCCCCGAAGGCCGCCATCGCCTTCGCAGTGTCCAGCACGTCCTGCCCCTCCAGCAACCCGGTGATCCGCGTCTCACCAACCGACAAGGCACCGAGGATCAGCGCACGATGGCTGATCGACTTGTCTCCGGGGACCTGCGCCTCTCCAGTCAAGGGGCCGCCACGGCGGGAGGTCATGGGCTGGGGATCGGCGGAATGTGACATCGGGGCACCTCAATGATTATGCCCGTCTTTTAACGCTGACATGCGGATGCCGCCACCATCTTCTCGTGGCGGCGGCCGGGGTCAGTTCACACCGGGGCCCGGAACGGGTCCGATGCCCCGCCTCGTCAGGACTTGAACACTTCGATCGTCGGCAGATCGGTCAGCGATACCCCGATCAGCTGCAAGGCCGGCAACGAGACCTGGCTGCCCGCGCTGGCCGGGCCATCCAGCGGAATCAGATCGACCTTGGCGGATTTGCCATTCTCGGGGTTCCGGATGCGCCCAACGCCGCGTGCCTTGACCAGCGGGGTCTTGATCCAGAACCCACCCTCGGTCGGATCCCCGAGAGAGGCCACGGTGTTGCCCAGCTTGGTTTCCCCGGTTTCCGGAGCCTTGGCCGCCGCCGCCTTCTGTTCTGCAGTGGTGGTGTCGAGCTGATCGGCAGAGGCGCGGGCCGCGGGCCTGGGCGCAGGCGCACGTGTGATCGCGGTGACCGCGGCAAGCTGTTCGCTGGACAATTGCGTCTCGACCTCGCCTGGTTCTGCTGTCCCGGCAGGACGATCGGTCGTGGCCGAACTGGTGTTGGAAGGGTTGCACCCTGCCAGAATCGTCAGGGAAAGACCTGCGGCCAGACCGGCTTTCAACATGCTCATGGAAAAGACACTCCTTGAATTACGAACTTGCGCACAGATTAGACCGTGACAGGATGCGACGTCCATAAGCGGTCGCGTGATCGGCGGAAGCTTGTGCATCAAATGCGGAATTACTAGATTGACCCCATGACCCACGCAGCACAGCCTCCTCTCATCGACCCTTTCGCCCGGCCGATTACCTATTTGCGGGTATCTGTCACCGATCGCTGCGACTTCCGCTGCGTCTATTGCATGGCCGAGCATATGCAATTCCTGCCCAAGGCCGAGCTTCTGACGCTGGAGGAGCTGGACCGTCTCTGTTCGGCCTTTGTCGGGCTTGGCGTGCGCAAGCTGCGCATCACCGGCGGAGAGCCGCTGGTCAGGCGTGGCATCATGGGCTTTTTCCAACAGATGTCACGCCATCTGGGCGAGGGGCTGGACGAGCTGACCCTGACCACCAATGGCAGTCAGCTCGGGCGTTTTGCCAGTCAATTGGTCGATTGCGGCGTGCGGCGGGTGAATGTTTCTCTGGACACGCTGGATGCCGGAAAATTTGCCGAGATCACCCGTTGGGGCCGCCTGCCCCAGGTGCTGGACGGGATCAAGGCCGCGCAGGCTGCCGGATTGCGGGTCAAGATCAATGCCGTCGCCTTGAAGGGCGTGAACGATTCGGAACTGTTCGACCTGGTGAAATGGTGCGGCGATGAAGGCCATGACCTGACCTTCATCGAGGTCATGCCGATGGGCGATCTGGGCAATGAGGACCGGCTGGACCAATACTGGCCGCTGACCGATCTGCGTGCCCAGCTGGCCGAACGCTTCACCCTGATCGACCTAGCCGAGCGGAGCGGAGGACCCGCCCGTTACGTCCGCCTGCAGGAAACCGGGCAGAAGATCGGCTTCATCACGCCGCTGACGCATAATTTCTGCGAAAGCTGCAACAGGGTGCGTCTCACCTGTACGGGTGAATTGTATATGTGCCTAGGACAAGAGGACCGGGCCGATCTGCGCGCGCCGCTGCGCAAATCAGAAGAGGATGCGCCGCTGCGCGAAGCGATCCGCGCCGCCATCGCCCGCAAGCCCAAGGGCCATGATTTCGACTATTCGCGTCAGGCGGTGGCGGGCCAGATGTCCCGGCATATGAGCCATACGGGCGGATGAAGGCAGATCCCGCGATTTTTCGTCCAGCTCCGCTATCTCGAAAGTAGAAACTTGCCTTTCGTGTTCCCGGTATGAGACTAAATAGCTGCGTCCAGACCGCAAGGGAAACGAGGGAATCATGGAAAAGGGCATTAAACGGCGTCTGACGCCGGGTGAGATTTCAACAGCGAGCCGTGTTTTCAACGGCGCAATAAACTTCAAAAGGATTCGCATTCACGACAATCCCGCAGAAAACAACGATCCGAGCAACCCCCATACCGTCGGAAACGACATCCATTTCCCGAAGGATGATTTTCGCGATGATTTCTTCGGCGCACCGCTGCACAAACTCTCGACGCTGATTCATGAGATGACGCATGTCTGGCAGAATCAGTCAGGCCAGCGCGCAACGTTATCGCACCGTAAATTCCGCAATAGCTACAAGAGGGAACTCAAGGAATCTCTCAAGAATCACGTAACGCCGAAATCTTTGGCCGAACTCAAGGAACAGCTCAGCAAGTTGCGCAGGTTCAAGAAAAACAGGTTGGTCATGGATGCGGTCAGCAGACCGCTGCACGCAACGCGCGAGATTGTCCCACAGCCCATGGCGGTCGAGATCAGCGCCGAGATGATCGATAGCCACAACGTCACCAGTGTCCTGCCGGGCGAGCCGATCGAATCTCCGCTCGATCATTATTTCCGCGAATACGTAACGGATGACAATCAGGAATTGCGGCAACAGGTTGGGAAATACTGGCAATTGATCAGCGATTACCACTACCTGACACATGACTGGGAAAATACGGCGTTCAACGCGCTGAGCCGCGAAGGGCAGGCAGAGATGATCAAGGACTACTTCATCCTGCTCTGCGGTGGGGACCCGCTGGAACCTGTGTTCTGTCCCAACGACACGTATACCCCGACAAGCGGACATGAACGCCCCCCGCTCAGCTTCTACAAGAGGCTCATCCCCTTCGTGCACTGATGGCCCTGGGTAGCGGCCGCGGCGGAATCACTCCACCGCCGTCGCTTCCGCCTCGATCTTCTCGGCGCGCTCTTCGACCAGTTGCACGATATGGTCGATCATCTGATCGTTGCTCATCTTGTGGCTCTGCCGCCCGGCCATATAGACCATGCCGCTGCCCGCGCCGCCACCGGTGAAGCCGATATCGGTCATCAGCGCCTCGCCCGGCCCGTTCACCACGCAGCCGATGATCGACAGGCTCATCGGCGTCTTGATATGCTCCAGCCGCTCTTCCAGCTTTTCCACCGTCTTGATGACGTCAAAGCCCTGACGCGCGCAGGAGGGGCACGAGATGATCTGCACCCCGCGCGTCCGCAGGCCCAGTGATTTCAGGATCTCGAAGCCGACCTTCACCTCTTCGACCGGATCGGCGGACAGGCTGACGCGAATCGTGTCGCCGATGCCCATCCACAGCAGGTTGCCCAGGCCGACAGCGGATTTCACCGTGCCGCCGACGAAACCGCCCGCCTCGGTGATGCCCAGATGGATCGGCGCGTCGGTCGCCTCGGCCAGTTGCTGGTAGGCGGTTGCGGCAAGGAACACGTCAGAGGCTTTCACGCTGATCTTGAACTCGTGAAAATCGTTGTCCTGCAATATCTTGATGTGATCCAGCCCCGACTCGACCATGGCATCGGGGCAAGGTTCGCCATATTTTTCGAGCAGATGCTTTTCCAGGCTTCCGGCATTCACGCCGATCCGCATCGAGCAGCCGTGATCCCGTGCCGCCTTGATTACCTCGCGCACGCGGGCCTCGTCGCCGATATTGCCGGGATTGATACGCAGGCACGCCACGCCTGCCTCTGCCGCCTCGATGGCGCGCTTGTAGTGGAAATGGATATCGGCGACGATCGGCACCGGGCTTTCGCGGCAGATTTCCTTCAATGCCCGTGTCGTCTCCTGGTCGGGGGCCGAGATACGCACGATATCCGCGCCCGCATCGGCGGCACGGATCACCTGGTCGAGCGTGGCGCGCACGTCATGGCCATCGGTATTGGTCATCGTCTGCACGGATATCGGGGCGTCGCCGCCAACCGGCACGGAGCCCACCATGATCTGGCGGGATTTCCGCCGCTCGATATTGCGCCATGGACGGATCGGGTTCAGCGACATGAAAGCCTCCGGGTTTCGCCCTTGCAGATAAGCCATCCGGTCTCGCACGGCAACCGCCGCACGGCTCTGTGATGGCTTTCGCTAGCCTTTCGGCAGGCGCAGCGCCGTCAGAACGGTCGTCAGCGTCTCGCGCGGCAGGATGATCAGCATCGATCCCTCGAGGCGTAGCGTCACCAGGCCGGTCGCGCGGTTCGACGTTCCCACACGCATGCCAGGGGCAAAATCGATTCCCTCGATGGGCCATTCAAGCCCCGTGCTCACCCCGCGCGCGGGCCCCATCGGGTAAAGTGAAACCCGCGTGCCCGGCATCAGGGGCAAGGTCAGGCGCGGCGGAGCCAGAAAGACGATATCCTCGGAATTGAGCATGATCGCCGGCGGCCTCACGGTATTCACCAGAGCCGTCAGCACCGCCAACGTATGATCCAGCCGCAGCCCCGAGAATCCGACCGCGAGCACGAAGGGCGCCGCGATCCGGGTCAGGCATTTGGTGAAATCGGTGCTGTCCTGTTCGGCCACATGGACGATACGCTCGGCCGGGATGATCTCGCGCGCGGCACTGCTGATGCTGTCCAGGTCGCCAATCACCCAATCCGGCGCCTGCCCAAGCGACAACGCCCGATCCGCCCCCCCGTCGGCAGCCACGATAGTCGGAGCAAGGCTGAGCGCGGTCATCAGTTCGACCGGGCGGATGGCCCCGCCGCCGACGACCGTCACCCCCCGCTCCGATATCACCAGCGGCGGGATCATTCGTCTCGGCCAATCCCGGTGAACAGGCGTTTCAGGGGAATGATCCAGATGATGCCGAGACCGATATAGACCAGCAATTCGATCCAGATCGGCTGCCGCCCCCATTGCGCGTCCATCCAGTTCACCAGCGTCACGGCCACGATGACATAGGCGGGCAACCCCAGCACGAGAACGAGAACCGACAGGCGTTTGCGAGTCTTCAAATCCATTGCGTCATTTTCCTGTCTCCGCCGGCAAGCATGGGGCATGCGCGACTTTATGCGATCTGCCCGTCACATGGGAAGTATCTATGCGGCCCCTGCCTTCGGTATCGCGGACAAACCGGAAGAGCCGGTCTGCCTGCGCCACAGTCCGCTCAGTCGGCAAAGGGGTCAGTCACGAGGATGGTGTCATCGCGTTCGGGGCTGGTGGACAGCAATGCGACGGGGCATTGGATCAGTTCCTCAACCCGACGCACATATTTGATCGCCTCGGCGGGCAGATCGGCCCAGCTTCGGGCGCCGGCGGTCGATTCCTGCCAGCCATCAAGCTCTTCATAGATCGGCGTGACCCTAGCCTGCAACGCGGCGGCGGTGGGCAGATAGTCGTAATGCTTGCCGTCGATCTCGTAGCCCACGCAGATTTTCAGCTTCTCGAACCCGTCCAGCACGTCCAGCTTGGTCAGGGCGATGCCATTGACCCCCGAGATCGCGCAGGTCTGGCGCACCAGCACCGCGTCGAACCAGCCGCAGCGGCGCTGACGCCCGGTGACGGTGCCGAATTCGTGGCCGCGTTCGCCAAGGCGTTGGCCGTCATCGTCGTGAAGCTCGGTCGGGAACGGGCCTTCGCCGACGCGGGTCGTGTAGGCCTTGACGATTCCCAGCACGAAATCGATCGCTCCCGGCCCCATCCCGGTGCCCGAGGCCGCCATGCCCGACATGGTGGTCGAACTGGTCACATAGGGATAGGTGCCGAAATCGATATCGAGCAGCGAGCCCTGCGCGCCCTCGAACAGGATGCGCTTGCCGGATTTGCGCGCCTCGGCCATGACCTTCCAGACCGGCTGCGCATAAGGCAACAGCTTGGGCGCGATCTCCAGCAGCGTAGCTTTCAGCGCCGCCCGGTCGATCGGCTCGGCGCCCAATCCCTGCCGCAGCGCATCGTGATGGGCCAAGAGCCGGTCGAGCCGCGCATCCAGCGTATCTTCATCGCCCAGATCGGCGACGCGGATGGTGCGGCGGCCAACCTTGTCCTCATAGGCCGGGCCAATGCCGCGCCCCGTGGTGCCGATCTTGGCCTTGCCCGCGGCCTCTTCGCGCAGCTTGTCGAGATCCTGGTGCAGCGGTAGGATCAGCGGCGTATTCTCGGCGATCATCAGGTTCTCGGTCGAGATCTTGACGCCCTGCGCGGTCAACCTGTCGATTTCACCGAACAGCGACCACGGGTCCAGGACCACGCCATTGCCGATCACCGCCAGCTTGCCCTCGCGCACAATCCCCGAGGGCAGCAGCGAAAGCTTGAACACCGTATTGCCGATGACCAGCGTATGGCCGGCATTATGGCCGCCCTGAAACCGTGCGATCACATCGGCACGCTCGCTGAGCCAATCGACGATCTTGCCCTTGCCCTCGTCGCCCCATTGTGCGCCGACAACCACCACATTGGCCATGAACCGGTCCTTCCATTGCCCGAAAATTGTCCGCAGCAGGGTCTAGCGCATGAGACAGGCGGGGAAAAGCGGGGATTTCGATCGGGCGAATCTTGCCGTCACCGAAGGCTGGGGGCTCTGCCCCCGCGCAGGCCTGTTTCTCCCATGGAAACAGGCCTGCGCTCCCCCGGGATATTTTTCATGAAGAAGAAAGGGGCGCGTTTACCAATGCGGCGGGCGCTGGTCGGCCAGCGGGACGGTGCCGCCTGCCTCGGCCTCGCGTTCGGCTTCGGCCCGCATGAGCATTTCGACACGGCGGGTCAGCCGGGCGATCTCGGTATCCTGCCGGGCGATGACGTCGCTCAGATCGTCCGTCAGGCGCGTCAGATGGGCGAGCGCCTCTTCCAGATGCTCGATCCGTGTGACCTGCTGCTTGTCCATTTGGCCCCCTTCCGTTAGAGCAGCCACGGATTTGGCCGGAAAGGCACAGGACCATGGCGAAGGATAAAAAGAAACAACCCCGTCCCAAGGCGGAAACGCCGAAGGGCTTTCGCGACTATTTTGGCGCGGACGTGACCGAACGCAAGGCGATGCTGGACCGTATCGCGGAAATCTACCACCGCCACGGGTTCGACCCGCTGGAGACCAGTGCCGTCGAGACGGTCGAGGCGCTTGGGAAATTCCTGCCCGATGTGGATCGTCCCAATGCCGGTGTCTTCGCATGGCAGGAAGAGGCGGTGCCGGGCGGCGGCTCGGGCGACTGGCTGGCGCTGCGCTATGACCTGACCGCACCGCTGGCGCGGGTGGCGGCGCAGTTCCGCAACGATCTGCCCACGCCCTACCGGCGCTATGCGATGGGCCCCGTCTGGCGCAACGAGAAGCCGGGGCCGGGGCGGTTCCGGCAGTTCTATCAATGCGATGCGGATACGGTCGGCTCGGCCTCGGTGGCGGCGGATGCCGAGATCTGCGCGATGCTGGCCGATGCGCTGGAAGCCGTGGGGATCGCGCGGGGCGATTACATCGTGCGGATCAATAACCGCAAGGTGCTGAACGGCGTGCTGGAGGCAGCAGGTGTCGATGGCTCCGCGACGGCCGAGGACGTGCTGCGCCAGATCGACAAGTTCGACAAGGTCGGGCGCGACGGAGTGCTATCCCTGCTGACCACCGGCCGCAAGGATGACAGCGGCGCCTTTATCGACGGCGTCGGGCTGAGCGAGGCGCAGGCCGCGCCGGTTCTGGCCTTCCTGACCTCGAAGGGCGGCGACAATGCCGCCACTCTGGACAACCTGCATGCGGCGGTGGGCGCATCGGGTATCGGTGCCGAGGGCGTGGACGAGCTGGCGCAAATCGCCGCCATGCTGAAGGCCATGGGCATCGGCGAGGATCGCGCGGTGATCGACCCCTCGGTGGTGCGGGGCCTCGGTTACTATACCGGGCCGGTCTTCGAGGCGGAATTGACCTTCGAGATCCTCGACGACAAGGGCCGCAAGCGGCAATTCGGCTCTGTCGCGGGCGGCGGGCGTTATGACGGGCTGGTGGAACGCTTTACCGGTCAGAAGGTCCCGGCGACCGGGATCAGCATTGGCGTGGACCGGCTGCTGGCCGCGCTGCGCGCCAAGGGGCTGGCCGGTGCGGATGCCATGGGGCCGGTGGTCGTGACGGTGATGGATCGCGACCGGATGGCCGATTACCAGGCCATGGCCGCCGATCTGCGCGCCGCCGGGATTCGGGCCGAGGTCTATCTGGGCAATCCGAAGAATTTCGGCAACCAGTTGAAATATGCCGACAAGCGCAGCGCTCCGGTCGCCATCATCCAGGGCGGGGACGAGGCCGAGCGCGGCGTGGTGCAGGTCAAGGACCTGGTGCTGGGCGCGAAACTCGCCACCGAGGCCAGTCATGACGAATGGAAAGCGCAGCCTGCGCAGACCGAGGTTTCGCGTGCGGATCTGGTGAGCGAAGTGCGGCGGATTCTCGGATGACCTCCAAGCGCGACAAGCAGGCAGTTGGCCAGAAGCTGCTGGCGGCATTCCGCGATGCCGGGGCGGTCGAGATCGCGCCCGATATCCTGTTGCCCGCCGAAAGCCTGCTGGATCTCTATGGCGAGGATATCCGCGCCCGCGCCTATGTCACCGCCGACCCGATCCGGGGCGAGATGATGCTGCGGCCCGATTTCACCGTGCCCGTGGTTCAGGCGCATATGGAAAACGGGGCGGAACCCGCGCGCTATTGCTATCTGGGCGAGGTGTTCCGCAAGCAGGACATGGGCGATACCCGCCCCGAGAACCCGCGCGACAATGAATATCTGCAGGCGGGGTTCGAGCTGTTCTCACGCGAAGCAAGCGCAGATGCCGAGATATTCGCCTTGTTCCATCGCCTTCTGACCCCCTATGGCGCCCGGTCCGAAACTGGCGATATGGGCCTGCTGCGGGACGCGGTCCGGGGCCTGCCCCTGCCCGATCCACGCCGCGATGCGCTGCTGCATCACATCTGGCGGCCCGTGCGTTTTCAACGCCTGCTGGCGCGTTTCTCGACCCCGACCATGGCCCGCGACTTCCCGGAGGCGCAGGCCAATTGGGCGGGCCTGCGCAGCGAGTCGGAAATGGTGACACGGATCGCCCGGCTGCGCGCCGATGCCGCCACCGCGCCGCTGCCCGCCATCTGGAGCGAGCGGCTTGAACGGCTTTTCGCGGTGCGTGGCCCTGCGCCAGAGGCGCTCTTGGCGCTGCGGGAACTCGCATCGGACTGGTCCGGGATCGCACCGGCGGTCGAACGGATCGAGGCCCGGTTCGCGGCGATATCCAATGCCGGGATCAACCCGGCGCAGGTGGTGTTCGATGCCAGCCATGGCCGGACGACGATGGAATATTACGACGGCTTCACCTTCAGCTTCCTGGCCGGGCATCCGGATTGGCCGCCGCTGGCCACGGGCGGGCGCTATGATGCGCTGACGGCAGTGCTGGGCAAGGGCCGTGCCATCCCGGCCGTGGGCGGCATCATCCGCCCCGGATTGCTGGCGGAACTGGAGGCGACATGATCCGGCTTGGGGTGCCCTCCAAAGGGCGGTTGATGGAGCAGGCATTCGACTGGTTCGCCGAACGCGGCGTGCGGTTGTCGCGCAGCGGTTCGGATCGCGAATATGCCGGACAGGTCGATGGGGCCGAGAACGTGTCGCTGGTGCTGCTGTCGGCGGGGGAGATTCCGCGGGAGCTGCGGGCGGGCCGGATCGAGCTGGGCGTGACCGGCACCGACCTGGTCCGCGAGAAGCTGGCCGGATGGCGCTCGGATATCGTCGAACTCGCCGGGATGGGCTTTGGCCATGCCGACCTGATCCTTGCGGTTCCCGAATGCTGGCGCGATTGCGAGACCCTGGACGACCTGTCCTCCATCGCCCGGGATTTCCGGGCGGCGCACGGGTTCCGGCTGCGGATCGCGACGAAATATCACCGGCTGGTGCGGGCATGGCTGGCACGCCACGAGGTCGCGGACTACCAGTTGGTGGACAGCCAGGGCGCGACCGAGGGCACGGTGGCGAATCAGACCGCCGAGGCCATCGCCGATATCACCAGTTCGGGCGAAACCCTGCGCGCCAACAACCTGAAAATCCTGTCGGAAGAGCCGGTCCTGCGGTCTCAGGCGACACTGTTTGTCAGCCGCGCGGCCCTAGGGTCCGAAATGGATCGCTTCCTGTCGCAGCTTGGGGTGGCAGCGTAGAAAGGGGGCTGTCCGCCCCCGCCCGGCCCATGCGGGCCGGACTCCCCCGAGGATATTTTCGTAAAGAAGAAATGATCTTGGAGGCGCTTCTTCGAGATTGCTTGCCGAGATGGCCGTTACCCATTTCGCTGCTTGCGGTTTCGTTCGCTTTATGTTCTCTTAAGCTGGTTGCTTTTTCGGGTGCCGGCATTATGTCTGGCAGCGGATCGGTCGGGGCACGCCTTATGGAACAGAAGTTCATCGAAATTCGCGGCGCGCGCGAGCATAATCTGAAAAGCGTGGATATGGATATCCCGCGCGACAGGCTGGTGGTGATCACCGGGCTGTCGGGCAGCGGAAAATCCAGCCTCGCATTCGATACGGTCTATGCCGAGGGGCAGCGGCGCTATGTCGAAAGCCTGTCGGCCTATGCGCGGCAGTTCCTCGACATGATGGGCAAGCCGGATATGGACCA
This sequence comes from Paracoccus saliphilus, assembly GCF_028553805.1. NCBI lineage: Bacteria > Pseudomonadati > Pseudomonadota > Alphaproteobacteria > Rhodobacterales > Paracoccaceae > Paracoccus > Paracoccus saliphilus. The sequence continues at coordinate 2,468,796 of NZ_CP067140.1, forward strand.
TATCAGCGGGCTGTCCCCGGCGATTTCCATCGAGCAGAAGACGACCTCGAAGAATCCCCGCTCGACCGTCGGGACCGTCACCGAGATCTATGATTACCTGCGGCTGCTCTTTGCCCGCGCCGGCACGCCCTATTCCCCAGCGACCGGTTTGCCGATCGAGGCGCAGCAGGTGCAGGACATGGTCGATCGGATCATGGCGATGGAGGAAGGCACCCGCGCCTATCTGCTGGCCCCGATCGTCCGCGACCGGAAGGGCGAATACAGGAAGGAATTCCTGGAGCTTCGCAAACAGGGCTTCCAGCGCGTCAAGGTCGATGGGCAATTCCATGAGCTGGACGAGCCGCCCACGCTCGACAAGAAATTCCGCCACGATATCGACGTTGTCGTGGACCGGCTGGTCGTTCGCGAGGGGCTGGAGACTCGGCTGGCCGACAGCCTGCGCACCGCCCTGGATCTCGCCGACGGGATCGCGATTCTGGAAACCGCCCCGGCCGAGGGCGACCCCGAGCGGATCACCTTCAGCGAGAATTTCGCCTGCCCCGTCAGCGGCTTCACCATCCCCGAGATCGAACCGCGCCTGTTTTCCTTCAACGCCCCATTCGGCGCCTGTCCGGTCTGTGACGGGTTGGGGGTCGAGCTGTTCTTTGACAAACAGTTGGTGGTGCCCGATGCCTCGTTATCGGTGGACAAGGGGGCGATCGCGCCCTGGTCGAAATCGAAATCGGCCTATCTGACCCAGACCATCAACGCGCTGGCCAAGCATTACGGCTTCGACAAGAAGATCCCGTGGAAGGACCTGCCCGAAGAAGTGCGGCAACTGTTCCTGTTCGGCTCGGGCGATGAGCAGATCAAGTTCCGTTTCGACGATGCCGGGCGGGTTTATGAAATTTCCCGCGCTTTCGAGGGCGTCATCCCGAATATGGAGCGTCGGCTGCGCGAATCCGATTCGCAATGGGTGCGTGATGAATTCGAGCGCTACCAGAACAACCGCCCCTGCGGCGCCTGCAATGGTTATCGCCTGAAGCCCGAGGCGCTGGCCGTCAAGATCGCGGGCAGCCATGTCGGACAGGTAGTCGAGCTGTCCATCAAGGAGGCATTGGCCTGGGTCGAGGATGCGCCCAAACATCTTTCGAAGCAGAAGAACGAGATCGCCGCTGCGATCCTCAAGGAAATTCGCGAACGGCTTGGGTTCCTTGTGAATGTCGGGCTCGACTACCTGACCCTGTCGCGGGCGGCGGGAACGCTGTCGGGCGGTGAAAGCCAGCGCATCCGCCTTGCCAGCCAGATCGGCAGCGGTTTGACCGGGGTGCTTTACGTGCTGGATGAGCCCTCGATCGGCTTGCATCAGCGCGACAATGACCGGTTGCTGCGCACGCTGATGAACCTGCGCGACCAGGGCAATTCGGTGCTGGTGGTCGAACATGACGAGGATGCGATCCGCCATGCCGATTACGTCTTCGACATGGGGCCCGGCGCCGGTGTGCATGGCGGCACCGTCGTCAGCCACGGCACGCCCGATCAGATCGCCGCCGATCCGGCCAGCCTGACAGGGCAATACCTGGCGGGCGCGCGCGAAATCGCCGTCCCGGCAGAGCGGCGCAAGGGCACCGGGAAATCGGTGACGGTGGTCAAGGCGACCGGCAACAACCTGAAAGAGGTCACCGCCGAATTTCCCCTGGGCAAGTTCATCTGCGTCACCGGCGTCTCGGGCGGCGGCAAATCGACGCTGACCATCGAGACATTGTTCAAGACCGCCTCACTGCGGCTGAACGGCGCGCGCCAGACCCCCGCCCCCTGCGAAACCATCAAGGGGCTGGAGCATCTGGACAAGGTCATCGATATCGACCAGCGCCCCATCGGCCGTACGCCGCGCTCGAACCCCGCCACTTATACCGGCGCCTTTACCCCGATCCGTGACTGGTTCGCCGGCTTGCCCGAATCCAAGGCGCGCGGTTACAAGCCCGGACGGTTCAGCTTCAACGTCAAGGGCGGCCGCTGCGAGGCCTGCCAGGGCGATGGCGTCATCAAGATCGAGATGCATTTCCTGCCCGATGTCTATGTCGAATGCGAGACCTGCAAGGGCGCGCGCTACAACCGCGAAACGCTTGAGATCAAGTTCAAGGGCATGAGCATCGCCGATGTCCTCGACATGACGGTCGAGGATGCGCAGCAATTCTTTGCCGCCGTTCCCTCGATCCGCGAAAAGATGGACGCGCTGATGCAGGTGGGCCTTGGCTATATCAAGGTCGGACAGCAGGCGACGACCCTCTCGGGCGGCGAGGCGCAGCGGGTCAAGCTGTCCAAGGAGCTCAGCCGCCGTTCGACCGGGCGCACCCTCTATATCCTCGACGAGCCGACCACCGGCCTGCATTTCGAGGATGTGCGCAAATTGCTGGAGGTGCTGCATTCCCTTGTCGAACAGGGCAATACGGTCGTGGTGATCGAGCATAACCTGGACGTCGTCAAGACCGCCGACTGGATCATCGATATCGGCCCCGAGGGCGGCGATGGCGGCGGCCGGATCGTGGCGACCGGCACCCCCGAGGACGTCGCAGAGATCAAGGAAAGCCATACCGGACATTACCTGGCATCGATGCTGAAACCCGCGCGTATCCGGGCCGCGGAATGACTCCGATCCAGTGGCAGCGGGTCGAGGGCGGGCTGGTCTTTGCGGCCGCCCTGCCCCTTGCCGGTGTGATGCAACCCGGTTGGCCGCTCTGGCTCTGGCCGCTTGCGCTTCTGGCGCCCGATCTATCCATGCTGGGCTATCTGGCCGGGCCACGCATTGGGGCCGCGATCTACAACGCGTTTCACCTTTATGCAGGCGGGCTGTTGCTGGCGCTGTTGGGTTTGTTGACCGGCCAGCCGCCGCTGATCGCTGCCGGTGCGATCTGGCTTGCACATGCCGGAATCGATCGCGCCCTGGGTTATGGACTGAAATCCGCGACCGGCTTTCGCGACACCCATCTGGGCCGGATCGGTGGCGCTTTCCGGTAACGCCGCTTCGAATGAGCCGTTATCGCTCCGGCCTGCGCCGCTGTCTTTCGCCAAACAAAAAATCTGCCGAAACTCCGAATTTTCCCCTTGCACCCCTCGGCTCAGTCCCATAAATCACCGCTCACCGGAGGCGAAACGAAATGCTTTCGGAACAGGATGCGGGCGTAGCTCAGGGGTAGAGCATAACCTTGCCAAGGTTAGGGTCGTGAGTTCGAATCTCATCGCCCGCTCCATAAACTTCCAATTACCCATGGAAGTTCAATCACTTGCATGGCAATGTGTCCCACGCGAAATTCGCGCATGGGACACGTCTGCTTTTGGCATTTTGAGTCGCAACTATCGCCGCTCTGGGTAACTTATCCGCAGGCGCAAAAGACCGGTCGCAGCCCAAAGCGGACCCATTTTCTGGCGACTCGTTTCCCCAGAGAGCTTATGCAGGTCGGGCGGGAAGCAGCCATTCGCTGCGCTAAGCACTTGTCTTGGCGGTTCGCTGAAAGCGGACGCTCAGAGGACTGCGGAAGCGATGAACGCGATCGGCGACAAACTGAGCAGATCGATGCAGGTGAGCATGGGCTGAACTCAGGTGTTGCGTCGATATGCTGAATCACTTCTTGCAGTTCACCAAAATTTAACGCAACAGTTGGTAAAGATGAAAAAACGCAGAAAATCTGCTAAAATCTTACTTTACGCAGAGGTGGACCCATGTTGATTGAATTCACGGTGTCTAACTACAGATCAATCTCAGAACCGATTGTGTTCTCTGCTGTAGCCAGTGCATCAGCCGCAAAGCACCCGAACGTCACCCATGAGACAGGGAACTCCCTCGCTCCCAACGTGCTGACTTCTGCTGTTATCTTCGGCCCGAATGCATCGGGCAAAACTTCATTATTCAGCGCAGTAAGCTTCTTTCGCCTACTCGTCGTCACTTCCGCAAGCCGGAGAAGCCAAGGCGAGGCGATTGCCTTTTCTCCGAATAAGATGTCCCTTGAGTGCCGCAAAAACCCCACAACGATGGAGATGGTTTTTTCACACGAGGGCGAGGTTTTTCAATATGGTTTCACGCTGACCAATGAGCGCGTTTTGGAAGAGTGGCTTCTTGCTCGGACCTCTAAACATGGCAGCAAGACTCGAGAGATTTTCGCGCGAGCGTACGATCCTGAATCGGAAAGCTACGAGTGGACGATAAATGAGGGTCAGGTACCTGGTGAGCGAGAAACTTGGAAGTCCTCGACGCGGGACAACGCACTATTTTTATCGACCGCTGTGCAGTTGAACTCAAAAACACTGGGGAAACCCTATGAATGGATCAGAAGCGGACTCCACGTCATCCTGAGCGGCGAGCGCATCACCAAAGATTTCTCTGCGCAGCTTTTGCAAAACAAAAAATACCGGCCTCGCATCATGGACTTTATCAAGGCGCTTGACCTGCCCATTGAGGGTTTTCGAATTGAGGAGCGACCGCACGAAATCCCCGATTCTTTAAGGCAACTGCTTTCGGACAAAGCGCTCTCAGAAATGGCCGAAAACGTCAAAGGCGAGAAGGACTATCGGGTTTTCGCTAAACATCGAAACGCCGAGGGTGATGTTGTTGAGCTGCTGCTTGAGGAGGAAAGTGACGGCACCCAGGCAATGTTCGGCATGGCGGGACCGATCATTGATGTCCTTGAAAATGGTGAGACCCTACTGATCGATGAGCTGAGCAACAGCCTCCATCCCTTGGCACTCAAGGGGCTTGTTGGCCTGTTCCAAGACGAACGGCATAATCCAAAGGGCGCGCAACTGATCTTTACGAGCCACGAGACTTCGATCATCTCTAAGGATTTCATGCACAAAGATCAAATCTGGTTTATTCACCGCCCCGATAACCAGCATACCGAGCTGACGCCTCTGTCGGACTTCAATGTGCGTGAAGTGGAAGCGTTCCAGCGCGCATATCTTGGTGGGAAGTATGGGGCTATCCCCAACGTTCGGAGGATGTTGTATGCCGGCGAGGAGCGATAAGCTTTTCCAGAAGCGGGGCAAGACCGCGAAGCAGCTTGCACGTCGCGCGGCAAGTCGGACCCCAATGCGGCGGGTACTGATTGTTACCGAAGGCGAAGTGACCGAGGTCGAGTACTTTGAGGCCCTTAAATCGCTCTTGAAGCTCGTAAGTGTCGACCTCAACATTTGCGGAAAAGAGTGTGACAGTTCACCAACGGCCGTCGTGCGCTATGCTCTGCAGCGCGCGGACGCCGAAGGAGCGCACGACAAGGGCGGCTACAATGACGTTTATTGCGTGTTTGATCGCGATACTCACGCTGACTTTGAGAAGGCACTAAGCCAAATTCTCACGGCAAATAAGCCCAAATCGCTGTTTAAGGGTGAGACAATCACGGCGGTGCCATCATACCCGTGCTTTGAGGTCTGGTTACTGATGCATTTCGTCGACAGCCGTGCGCCATTCGCTGCCGCAAATGGAAAGACCGTGGCCCAGGTTGTGGAAGCCGAACTCAAAAAACATTCGCCGTTCGAGAATTTCGCCAAATCGCTAACCAAAGAAATGGTCGAAGCGTTGCAGGCCAACACGGACAATGCGATTGAGCGGGCTGAGAAGGTCATGCGGGACGCCGAAAAGACCGGTGAATTGAACCCTTCAACTGAGGTCCATCTGCTTGTCAAGGCACTGTACGACCTTCAACGCAAGTAGCCTGACCTCGCTATGCCAGCCACCTGTTGACGCCACTCCTGAATTCTCTTCAATGCCGTTTCGGCCATCTCCCGTCTAAATAGTAGCCTCTGCATGGCAGGGTCCATGCCAGATAAAACCAAGATAGAATTAGTCTCATCTGTTAGCCACGATTCTGGGTCGGGTTCGCAGTGATGCATGCGCCGGTTTTCGGTGGTTTTTTCGTGCGACCCTATCGCGGTACAGTCAAATGGAAGGCTTGCATTTGTACGCTTGCCGGGAAAGTCCGCAATGCGAGTTGCAACCGCAGAAACAAAGCATTGAAACCAGCGACGGCTCCGGGCCGGAATGGCGAGGGGCACCCTAGGGTGCCCCTCTTGTCTCCCGGCGGGACTCGAACCCGCGACCTCCAGTTTATAAGACCGGCGCTCTATCCAGCTGAGCTACGAAAGTTCAATAAGGCCATATTGCAACTTTGTGGCGAAAACTCAAGGGGAATGAAGGCTGAGTGAGAGTCTGCTTTGCCGAAGCTCCGTCCCTTCGAAACCGAAGGTGCGAATGACCGCAATGGGCCGATTGGCTGGTTGACCCGGCGCCGTCACCCGAATTTTGTAGATGTCACTATTGCGCATTGCGGTCGCTAAACTAACTCGATCTTCATAGGCAGCGAATGGCCGGAAAGTCCACACTGTGAACCCGCCCTTGGGAACGTAGATCATGACCCTTACCGGAAACGACCGATCGTCGATCTTCGATTGTGGTGTTGATCGGCGGCTCATGCGGACATGGACCTGTAATACTTCTGCCGCTCTTCCTCGTGTTTTTCATCCGAGACGATGTAATAGGTCGAGGGCAGGATAATCTTGCCCGTCGCGAACCTCTCGAAAATTTCCTGACCAGCTGCGTCATCATCAGGATTCGACGACTGCAAGGCACCTTCGGTCGCAGCACATTCGGGATACACCTCCATGTGCATGACCCCCTTGGAATCGCGCCGGAACGTGCAGGAGCAGTTGGAGAGCTGCATCATCATGCCGACAGCGCCTAAGAGGGTCAGCCCTTTCCATTCCTCAAAGCCAAAATCAGCTTCCATGTTGAAAACGGTATAAGTGGTCATGTTCTCACCTCTTGACGACTCAAGACCTGATGAGAACATATAGGGAACATTTGGTCAAGAAGGTGGTTCGGAAATATGTCAGCCTCAACCTTCGCATCAACTTAACCTTCCGTGCAGTGACAGAAGATGTAAAGCGGCCACGGTTAAGAAAGAATAATTGTAAACCACTTATTCTCAACATAACGTGAAGAGCTGACATGCACAAAAAGAGAGAGGGTGTGGGATGGCCAAATATCTCGACGCACTTGCGGTTAGTCACTATCGCGGTATCGGCGCGTCAATCCAATACGTCACTCATCTTTCTGATATTAATTTTTTTATAGGTCAGAACAATTCTGGAAAATCAATTTTTCTAAATCTGATTCATGAACGAATACCCTTCATTCCCAACGGGAAAGGGGAGAAGGATGAACTTGGATCCGCAGATCTCTATCGCGGAGGCAGTGAAGGATCGTTGTCGGCTGCCATTGGAATATCAACAGATGAATGCCTGTCATCTGTTTTATCCAGATTGAACGATTCGGGAGGGAGCAACCATCTTCTCACAGATCCGCTCGAAACAATCATCAACAACCTATCTTACAAGGGATACATATGGATCGAGCCAGTTGGTGGTGGATTGCGAGGCGTAAAACTTTGGAATGATGAAGTAAAAAAAGATGCGAAAACATGGCTGACATTTGAAACATGGCGACAAACGTTCCAATTATTCACGCGATCATCAGGAGGATCAATAGAGCAACACTGGGTTCCAAATACCATCGATAGGATATTATCCTCCCTATCAATTTCGCTACCCGAAAGCATGTTAATACCCGCCAAAAGACAACTTGGCCCGAAGGGCGAAGATTTTGAAGACTTAACTGGAAAAGGATTAATCGATCATCTTGCTGAAATTCAGAACCCAGACCACCATGAGCGAGAAAAAAATGCAACATTCCAGAGGATAAACAAATTCGTGAGAGAGGTAACCGGCAAGTCCGATGCGGCTCTCGAAGTTCCAAGTAATCGTAGACACTTGCTTGTCCATATGGATGGCAAGGTCCTGCCTCTTACCTCCCTTGGGACAGGAATTCACGAGGTGGTATTGATAGCGTCGTTTTGCACGATCTACCAGAATCGGATTATGTGCATTGAAGAGCCGGAAATACATCTCCATCCCATCCTACAAAGAAAACTAATAGATTATTTAGAAGCAGAAACAGACAATCAGTATTTTATTACGACTCATTCTGCCGCATTTATAGATCAGCCAGGAGCAGCTATATACCATGTCAAGAATGACGGAGAACAGACATTTGTGTCTAATGTTGTGCGCCCCAATGACACACGAAATTTGATTGACGATCTCGGATATCGAGCATCTGACATTCTCCAATCAAATGCTATTGTATGGGTCGAGGGGCCGTCGGACCGAATTTACATTAGGCACTGGCTAAGCTTAGTCCAACCCAACTTAAAAGAAGGAATCCACTACTCCATCATGTTCTATGGAGGAAGCCTAATCCGTCACATAAGTGCCGATGACGAGGCTGTTGATGAATTCATCAAGTTGACAAAGATGAATAGAAACTTCGCAATTTTAATTGATAGCGACAAAAGGTCATCTAGGAGCCGTCTGAAACCGGCGGCTCAGCGTCTCAAGACTGAACTCAGTGGCAAAAACGCCTTGGTATGGATAACCAACGGACGCGAGATCGAAAATTACATCAACCCTGATGCTCTTCATAAAGTCCTTCGAAGACTTCACAGTCGAACGTACGAAAGCCCGATCAGCACAGAAAAATTTGATCATTCATATCATTTTAAGCAGAAGGGTAGTAGTTCCGACGATGTGTTTACTCGTGTGGATAAAGTTAGATTGGCACAGTCGATCTGCTGCGAAAGCAATGAGTTGGAAATGTTCGACCTTCGGAAGCGAGTTAATGAGTTGGCTCTATTAATTCTGCGAGCAAATGGTTTCTCAGACACAAGTTAACGCCTCACCCTTTTCCACCAATACGGCAACACACGCCCCGCCCTCACCGCGCACCCGCATCACGAAGCGCTTCGGTCAACCTGTCCCGGCCGGTGATCGCATCCAGCCGCTCCTGCAGCTTCGCTCGCGCCATCTGCTCCAGCTGCCCCTGTGACGGCCCGAGCCTGCGGATCGCGCCTGGCACTGATCGCCGGACGTAGCTGACGATCTCGCCGGCCGCGCGATCAGGAACCGCGATCGAGGGATGTTTTTGCAGCGCGTCGATCGCTAGGCCGACGCCAGTGTTCAGTGCCGAGTGCAGCGCGTCTCGATGTTTCGCCTCGATCTCGATCCGCCAGCGTTCTGGCAGACGCCGCAGGAACCAGGCGAGCACGCCCAGGATCAACCAGACGGCATAGTCCACCAGGATCGGTTGCAGGATGTTCTGGATGCTGTCGATGATGCTCATGGATCACCCTCCAATAGCAGAAAGACAGAGGCGCTGTTCAGCAGCGCGGCGATTGACAAGACCCTGCACGACGCTTCCGCCGGCCTTGTTCCAGCGAGGAAGCTCATTGCAGGCGTCCTGCCATCGATCGGCATTCGCGCGCTTTGCCAGCGTAGAACTACAGGCGGCACCGGTACCGACATTGTAGGACCAGGACACCAGCGCGACCTGGACGCCTTCGGGCTGCTGCGGCAGGGCCGGTATGCAACTGACCAGGCGATCACGAAACTCGCCCAGGGCATCCATCAGCATGGCGCTGCACTCGGCCGAGCTGTAGCGATCGCCCGGTTCGACACCGCGAGTCTCGCCGTAACAGACCGTCCAGACCGGCGGGCTGGCAATGCGATCGAGATAAGCTTCGGTGCGCTCGCCCTCCCACGGCCCAACGAATGCCGCAGCGGCGGCGAGGATGGCGGCCGTGCCGGTCGTGGCGGCCGCCCTGCCCTTGGTCGAGACAAGCGATTTCACCCACGCCAGAAGCGCGGTCAGGAACTGGATCATGATGCTCTCCATGAAAAAGCCCGCTCGAGGCGGGCGAATGATGATAGTTTGACGATCGATATTGGATCTGGGGAACTGCGCCCCATCTACTCGTGATGACTGGACTCAAGCTCTACAAACGGTTGCGCAACATGCGTGACGAAGCCATCCGACGCCCGTCCTATCGGGTGGTCTATGCGCACGCACTGACCGTGGCGCATATGGAAGGACACCTGGTCGCGGATGATCATCCTTCGTGGGAGGCGATAAACATCGCCATCAGCGAGGCGCGCAATGGAGACCCCGATGCGCTCGATACAATCGAGCGGGAGATCGCCCGGCTTCATGGCCGACAAGTGAAGCCGTCATCCTAATTTGAAGAGATGGGGTCTCGCTTATTGGCCCGAAAAGCCCGCACGAGTTGGGCTTGATGAATCGGCTGATCCGGGATTTATTAATCAAGCCTGCCCATCTCGCCGTGGGACGGCATGGGGCCGGATGGTTTCGGCAAATTTTCTATCCGGTCCCGCTCACCAGATTTTCTGGAAGATCATGGCCACGGCCGCGCCAATGACGGCGACGCCACCCCGATCCATCCACCTGAAGAAGTGCCCGCGTCCATAGGTCACCCGCTCCAACTCTGCGACCCGGTCGATCAGTTTCCCGAGCGTGGCATCATATGCATCCATGCGCTTGAAGAGCGTGACCATGCGTTCTTCCATGCGTACCAGGGTGACCAGCGCATCCTCGATCCTTGCCATGCGCGCATCGAGACGATCTATGGCGCGACTGTAATCCTGATCTGGCATATCGCCTCCTTATGTTCAGGCATAAAAAAACCGCCCCGAAGGGCGGCTGTAAGTGGGTGTCATCAAACGGTGAGGACTAAGTCATCGCAGCCATTTTCCGCGCTCGAATAGCCGCTTGCCGAGCAGTCTTGTATCTGTAAGCATCTCTTTCGGCGCGATTCACAATATCACTGTCGCCAAGTCGTCTGGCGCATTGGATCAAGGCAAAGTAAATGTGCCGACGCTCGGCAATTTTCAACGCGGCCTTGAAGTGGTATAATGCTTTGCGGTCGCTGCCCTTTCCCGCAGCCAGGTAGCCCTTGGTGTAATGGTAGTTGTGGTGATCTTTGTTCCAGACAATTATCTCTTTCGGAATATGCCCTTCGAACATCGCTTTGATTGTATTCTTTAGGTTTCCGGTTTCTTTGAGACGGCTTATCACACCGTGTCCTGCCATCGGTGCAAGGTAAACATGGGCATCAGGATAACCGGGATGAACCCAATGATCCGCAAACTTTGCGTCGATCTTGTCCATTGGATCATAGATAATTATGGGTTTGTGCTCGCTTTTAGGCACATCTTTGAGGTCCAACACGTGTTCAAGCTCGTTGATTGACTTCTCGGAGTTCCCAGACAGGTAGGGATGGACAGGAAGTCTTGGCGAAAATCCTATGATCTTGGCGTTGAGCTGGCCACCAAAATATAGGGCAGCGTAAGCACCGGCACTGGCGCCATAGGCAACAATTTCTCTACCCGCAGCGACCGGTGCAATCAATCGCTCTACGGTCTCTATATCCAGACTGCGATGCATCACCTTATGGTGCGAACCTACGTAGACAGTATCGTAGCCCAGGGACAGTGCAGTTCCAGTCCCGAACCCGGAGTAAGCCAGTTTCTCATTGATTGGCGAGAACGTTACAATCAGCTTTCTGGAGGGAGACTCGGCGCGGTGATAGACAACACGATGCTTTGGTGTTGCCGATAGAATTTGATAGTCAGGCAATGCTCAACCATCCGTGTGTACATGCGTGATGCATCTTATTGATCAGCTCCAAAAAAAGTCAACTATGCAGGCCTGAACTACGGGAACGACTCCGCCGCAGCGTCAGCCGACAACATTCAGTTTCTGTCAGTCAGGTTCGCGCGCCCGGTAAATGTGGAAAGCTTTGGATGTGCCGCACGCAAGACCTCCGCATTGATCCGGCCATCCCTAAGCATTTTCTTTACCCATAGAAGCATGGGCCCTATCGCCTCTACTTGCGGCGATAGGGCCGTCTTTCCCAAGGGAGATTCGAGTGCCTCCAGCCCGGCGGTCTCGACTTCCTCTGAGTGCTTGCGCGCTGTTGTGACGGCTTTCAGACGGCGAAGCGTCGGTCGCATTCGCCGCAAGAACGCCTGATGATTGCCAGTTTGGCGCCACATCCGAAGGCTTTTTGCACGTGATTGCTCTCGCATCATCTGCACGAAGATCTCGGCGATTGACGTGTCGGACTGAATCCGGGGGCGAACGAAAGGGACGGCTCTGCTGCCTGTCAGACTTTCGGACAATAAACGAAACTTGACTGCCTTCTGCTTGTGATTGAACCCGCCATTCTGCGTCCGGGCTGCGGTATTGGGCACGACATCACTTGCCTCAAGCTCCCCGGACCGGATGCCGTTTTGTATAATTTGCTCTGCCAGCGGAGTACGGGTAACGATCACGCTGTTCCCCATACCGTCCTGCTTGTACTCCGGCAGCCAAGCGTCTCCCAATGAGATGTCGGCCAGTTCGGTCATCACGTCAGTACAAAAGTCACATGCTCTGGATTTGAAAAGACCTGTTCCCCACATATCCCCGAGCTTCTGCATGCGCACGCGGCGCTCCTTGCCAGTCGAGTCCGTTGCCGCAAAGGAATAGTCGCTGGAAAGGCTTTCTGGGTTCTTTACGCGATATTCAGCGTCCCGATACGTTCCCTCAATCCCGGCGCTCTGGGCAAGAAAATCGGTGTAGAAACGGCTTTTTAGTCCGCCGCAGATGATGCCCGCCACGAACGGAATCTTCTCCTTTAGCTCTGGATGGTAATGTTGCTTCAGCCTGATGGCCTTTACGAAACAAGACACCGCCGAGACCGCAATCCGCCCCTCGATTGTTTCGATAGTGGCAAATAGTTGGTCCATGGAGACGGGAATATACCGCGTCTTGGATGAGGTTTCGATGTTTTCGGACGCGTCGAAGATGCGATAGCTATATTGACCGTCGGAGGACTTGCGGACCACAAAGAGATGATCGACTTCGCCCCGTCGCAGAAGCTGGTCGAAGACATAAGTCGCGACGCCGCCGGACGAAGATGTGGGACGAAAGGCCGTACTATACCCCACGTAGGTCCCGATAAATCTGCCCAATCGCAGATCAGACTTGTCGGCATGCGGCAGACAAATCTTGGCCAGCGCGTCCTCGTCCTCAACCAGCTTTTCTGGGGCCGGGTTGAACGGGCACACTCTAACGGCTTCGGCTGGAACCTTGCCGTTTGTTGCCCTGGGCTCAAGGAACCCATCTTGAGTCCAGACCATCTTCAACGTTCCGCACGATTCCGAGACGCACACGCCGCAGCCCGTACACAGGACATTCAGAGGATGGTTGTCCGCGCCTAACGCAGGTGCAGAACTGGCCATTGCCGTAACATCGCTGGCAAGTGGTAAGGGTGCCTGCTTGGACGGAGCATCGGCAATGCCTGACTTGCCACCGCTTCCGTTCGGCTGGCCGCCTAAAGCATCCGTCAGGAATTTGAACGACTTCGCGCGCAGCGCATCAAGGCGCCCGTTGACTGCCTCCCAATCGATTGGGCGCAACAGGCTGTCTATATCCACCTCGTCCGAATCTACGACGATCCGATCTTCCAGCCCTACGGCCTTCAATAAGGACTGGAACCTGGCCAACCCCCGCTTGGCGTTTCCGTACGCCACAAAGGGGCGATTGAAGATGATCGAGAATGCGACCCCATGAAAGGAATCAGTGACGACATATGAGGCGTTGTGAAATGACGCCAGCCAAGCCTCCACCGACTTGTCTCCGCCCTCGTCCTTTAGTGGATCGGCAGACTCAAAGGGCTGGCCGCTGGTCGTTCGCGGCTCAACTGAAAGTGCGTTGGAGATCCGGTTGATGACGTCGAGCTTGTCAGGAGTTGCGTCAAGCACGTAGGTCAGCAAATGCCCACCCTCGGAGGATCGCTGGCTCTCTGCAAGGAGGGCGGCGTAATCTTTCTTCGACAGCAAAAGCGTCGGGTCCAAAACGTGCTGGGCTTCAACTCCGAATATATTCCGACAGAGATCAACGGCACTGTCTTCCCGGACCGAGACGGCATTGAATAACTGCAGAAGCGGTGCCGCGTTGGCCTTTTCGTCGGCCTTGTACTCGTCCTTTTCACTACCGAATGATGCGGCGTAAGCAATCCTTCTGGTGTCGCGGTCATCTTCGTCCAGGAACCCTAGGAAGAAATCGCGAAGAAGGCCTCTCGCGTATTTCGGCCGCCAGACTTGATCGCTGCCTACGATCACAGCATCGAAACCATATTCTCCAAACTGCTTACTAAGTGCAGCACTCGAATGAAATGCCCTTGAAATGGGAGTCATGTATTTTTCCACGAAGATGCGGTTCTGGACCTTCTTACCAAGACCGATCCGATCAGCGTAAAGAGGTATGTTGGCATCCGGCGCCAAGTCTTCGGGTACTGTGCCTGGGTCTTTCGACCCCGGACGTCGGTTCAGCAACACGGGACGATGACCAAAATCGCGCAAGACTTGCATCAGCGCGAATGCCTGCAGGTTTCCACCATAGTTGCGGTTCATTGGCAGCGTCAGAATACCAATTTGCAGAGACCGCGCAGCTGCTTCCTCCACCTGTCTCTCCGAGGGTATGTCGCTAATCTGCGCATATACCGTGTTCGGCCGGGTTACAGTGTTCTGCGATGGAACTGTGTCGGGCTTGGCTACCGTGTGCCGTTTGGAATCCGAGTGCGTCGGCGAAACTGCCTCGGCATCCGGAAGATCGATCGCCAGAGACTCGCGCAGCAGCTTTGCCGCAGAGGGTCCAGAGGGGCCACGAGTTTCGATGATGCGCAAGGCTGCGGATATCTTGTCTGGGTGGTCGAGATTCAGCTCTATTGCCTGCGGATGGTCTTCAAGGAAGCGCTTGAGGCGAAGTCTGGGGTCGGCCATCTTACCTTCGGCGATCAAGGTCTCGACCTCGGCAGGTGTCTCGGCCCCGGTCAGAACTTGACGCAATGGGGGACGGCCATGCTGCGATTTCCGAACATATTTGGCCTTTGTCTGGGCTATATGGGTAGGATAACCGGATAGTATCTGGTCATCATCACGCGACAGGACGATCAAGATTTCCTCATCCAACGGCCAGCCGTCCTTTGGCGCAGCGCGCTGGTAGTTGTGAAACCAGCGCACGCCCAAGGTTGCTTTCCGACCGTGTTTCTGTGCCCGTTTGAGACCTTCCGCCAGATTGGTGAGTGGCCGTTTGCCGAATGTCTGTTCTGGCCAGAACATCGCTTTGTTCGAGCGCGCCTGCTTGAATATTCGCCCAGAGATTTCGGTTGATCCCGCAAGGCCCGAATCAGCGATACTCAGCAAGGTCGAATGCGGAATGTCACCGTCGATCAGTTTTTCGACACTGACCTTTGGAGACATCTGAGACACAAGATCGCGCGAACGCTGGATGTCGTCCTGATCGAGGTTGCCGACCGTGCTTTTCTCTAGAATACTGCGCAATTGTTGTACATTCGGGTTCGCAAGGATCGTTTCAAGCCTTTCGAACCGCGCTGTGACAGATTTTCTGTGCAGCTCTGCCAGCATCGGGTCTGCAAACAAGCGATCCCGTTCCTGTTCAAATCCCGTCAAGTTATCGGCCACGACCAGGTCAGAGACCTGATTGTAATCGGCCTTGCGCCAGTAATCGATGCCGTGACGGTTAGAGTTCATCAGGCCGTCGCCACGGAAGATCTTGAGCAGGTATTCATCCAGGCTCTTGACCATGTAATGCGCGACCTCGGCGAAGTCGCGGTGTATGGCCTGGCGCCCGCCGTTCCAGGTCAATGTCTCCCGCTTCAACGGCTGGCCGCCGGCATCAATCCACGACGCTTTCCCCGGGGAGCTGATGGGTACGCCCCCCTTCATCAAGGGCTTTGGAAAATGGATCGCCAGGCGAAGATTATCGGCTTGCCGGAACAGGGTTTTGACGCCGACCTTCGGCAGGCTAGAAGCGTCCATCGACTGATTGAAGCGCTTGATGACCGGCCGATCTTCGAACTCGATGTTATGGCCTGACCCGAACAGTCGCCACGGGATTACCATCATGTCGGCTGACCTGTCCTGCATGACATCTATGAGCACGTCCAGCGTGTGCGGCGCCTTTTTCACGACTAGAAATTCGTCGGCATCTAGAACCATGACGAAATCCGCCGATTTGACCTCGGGAGTCAGATTGGCAATCTTGAGCGCACGGGAATGTGGTTTGGCGCCCGTCGGCACCTCGTTTTCGTAATAGGCGATTACACCCATCTCATGCAGCCGAAGAAGCATTTCATGGGTGCCGTCGGTGCAGTCATTTGCCAAGACGACGACCCGGTCGAAGCCAAGAGCCCTGTGATAAGCAACCCATTCTATGATGTAGGGCGCTTCGTTCTTCATGGAGGTGACGACGGTTGATATGGGCATGGAGAGTCTACTCGTTATTTTCTATGGCGAGACACCAAAATGAATGAACGGCAAAACAGGTCATCAGTAGGCGGGCGCCTGCAGGTGATAGCCATGATACATTCCACAGGCTCCTCGTCTCTTGAGTGGCAGAACAAACTAGTGTGGTCAACTGTTGGGTGACAAGTGTGGCAGTCAGTTTCTAAACTGACATACTATCAGTATCAGGTTGCCGCTTGCCCACCCCGATGCTGCACCTAAAATTAGGTAACTTGCGGCAGGGACGGATCATCCTCATCGACCAGGCGAGGCCCGGCCGGGTTCATGAGCGCGGCCCGCATATTACCGTAATCGACATCTTGGATCGCGATCTCCTGCGCGGCCGCCATGGCCGCTGCCTGCCCCATGCTCTGCCCGGCCTGCATCGCGGTGACCTCCATGCGCACCGAACCGAAAGCAACCGTGGTCAGGGACGTAGCGAACAGCACCGAGAGGTTGGTGCAGTTGGTTTCCTTCGGTATATAGGTCTCGAAGGGCACGGGGTTGGCCTTATTGCTGCCGCCCTGACCTCGAACGAAGCCGCCCTCCATCCATGTCATCCACTCGCCCGCCTCGTATTCATAGGCGATGATGCTCATGACATGGTGGTCGAAGGGATAGGAGGCAACGGCCACGGTCTTCGTGCCGAGATTCGGATATTCACCATCGGGCTGGTTCAGGTCGCGGGCGTCCATGACCGCCTTGCCGAGCATCCGGACGCCTTCGCGGACGTAGAATTGCGGGGTGTCGAAGACCGCGTCGTTCTCGTGGTGGTTATGATAATGATCGGCACGCATCCCCCAGGTCAGCGCCTCGGCGCGCAGCTCTGAGGGAACACGGGGATCGTCATGATGTTGCAGCGCGTAGAACAGGTTCAGGATATGCTCCCAATGCGCCTTCCAGATTGCCTCCCGCTCGGCATATGTTGCTCCCGGATAGGTCTTGCTCATACCGACCCAATCGGTCGAATAGCCGTGGCCGGTATTGATATCGTAAACGCCCTGCGAAATGCCATCCAGCTTGAAGAGATCGTGCATGCGGATCAGCGGATCGAGCACTAGGTGACGGAACAGCATCTCGAACCGGGCCGGGTCCCATGACGGCTGCGGCGTGGTCGGAAGCGGCACAAATCTCGCAGCATCAGTGCCCCATGCCAGCCGGAAGTTGAACGCCTGCAGCTCGTCGTCGGCCGATCCCAATGGCGGCTGATCGTGCAGATCGGGCGAAAACTCACTATAGATACCGGTCACCTCGGGGATCAGCCCGGAGGTGGTGTCGCCGGGGATGGCCCAGGGATCGACATAGGCGTATCCGCCCTCGGTCATCTGGAACTGCTTGGAATAGGATGAGTAATTTGTAGCAACCCCGCGATAGCCACCCGCGTTCTCGGCTCCTGCCCCTTGCATCTCGCGACCAACGCGCCACGGGACACCGGCAGCGACCAGCAGGTCGCCCTCGTAGCTGGCATCGATGAACTGCTTGCCGATCACCGTGCGACCATCGACCGTGACCATGCTGGTGATATCCGTATCGTTCTTGCTGACGCTGGACACGCCATCCGAGTAAAAGACCGGGATCTCGTATCCGCCGTTTGTCGAAGGATCGAGCAGCTCGCGCATCACGCGGCTGAACATACGCGGAATGAACGGAATACCGCTCGACGACCCGCCATGCATGGTACGCGCCTTGCGGATGATCCAGCGGGGAATACCGGTCAGGAACTCCATTGCCCTAAAATCGGTCCAGCCGAGGCCGGAGGCCGACATGCCGCCGATATGGCGGTCGCGCCAGCCGCCGATGATGGCCACGCTCGCCCCGGCCCGCGCCGCCTGTAACGCCGCCGTGACGGCCTGCGGCGTGGTGCCGTAGATCACCACGTCGACGGTGACCGTTTCCGGCCCGAGCCCGGCGGGCGTCAGGTCATATTCGCCATACCGGATCGCATCGAGAAATGTGCCGATCGCGCCGGTCAGTTCCCGCGCCTCGGTCTCGGTCAGCGCCGCTCCGAAGGCCCAGGCTGCCTGCTTGTGCGGGGAGTAGTCGGGCGAGAGCGCACCATCCACCGTCGCGGCCAGCAGAGTGATGCTCTGGGCGATCGGCGCGGCGGAAACGTCCGATGCCTGCGGCTTGGCCACGCCATTGCGCAGGCCGACACTGCCCGCTGCAACGGACCTGCGGGCGGCGGTCAGGCCGTAGCCGTCAGAATGCCCCGCAGGCGCAACCATGGCCTCCTGCCCCTGCGTCCGGGCCGTGGAGGAGTCGCTGGCGCTGCGAACGCAAAGCGAGATACCATTGCCCGCCGCATCAACCGCGCCATAATCCAGGTTGTCGCTCTGGAGGGTGATGCCGTTGTGATCCGTGCCCTTGCACCAGACCCCATGAAAGACATCGTCCTGGGCAAGATCGGAGGGTGCGAGTCCCGAATCGAGTGCCTGACCCGCCCCGGTCGCCTGCCAACCATCATCGGGCGAGAATGTCGGCGCGCCGATCTTGCTCATGGCCGAGGCGGGCGTTTTCCAGTTCAACAGGCTTTCCTGTTCGGTCGCGCCGACAATGTGAAGGTTGGTCAGTTTCGCCCAGATGCCGGTGGCCTTCAGACGCTTGATACAGGTATCGATCGTGCGGATGCGGCGTGCGGAGGGTGGCACCGTGAAGGCTTCGACCAGGGCCGTGGTTTCGGCCTCCTCGACATAGGGCGAGATGCTGCCCGTGACAGGGTTGATGATCTCCGGGACATCCGTGCCGGGATCCATACCCAGGGAGGAAAGAAAATTCTCGATCCCGGTGCTGGTCAGGAGCGGAACCTGCGCGCCCAGGCCATCGAGCAATCGATAGCGGGCCATCAGTCCAGTACACCACCCATCACATTGTCGATTCGGCAGCCCGAGATATCGCCTGACGCGGCATTTGCCCCGATTCCGATCATGCCGCCATCATAGGTAGATGCTTCAGCCGTGAGCGCTTCGACGCCATCGATATAAGCGCGGAGCATCTTCCCGTCCCGCTCCAGCCGGGCCGTCACCGGATAGGTCAGAAAGCCCGAGGACGTGGCCGCAAGGGTGACGGTGTTCAGCGCTTCGTCCACCTCCTCGAGAACCAGCTGCGAGGAGCGCAAGTTGAGGCGGTAGCCGGCATGGGTCTCTGGGGGCATGTTGATATAGAGGAAGGTGCCTTTCCCCGAAGAAAGACTGCTGCTTCCGCCGAGGACATTGGCCTCGATGAACTGATCGGGCGGCAGGAACTGTTTCGACTGCACCACCGGCAGCGCGTTCGACGCGCTTGGCTGCGCAGCATTATTAACGATCGTCATGAGCGCGCCCTGCGTTCGCACGTTCACCCAGAGATCATCATTGGTGGCGAGCGGTTCGTCGGCCCGGTTGAAGCTATCCGCGAAACTCAGGATGGGTGCGGGCTCGACCTTGGCATGCAGATCGACCCCGGCATGCATCTTTGCGCTTGGATCATCGAAGGTCCGCCACATGACCATGGCTGCCCCCGCAGGGCGGTCAGGGATCGTGGCACGCCGCTGCACGACGGTTTGCATGGAGCTGGACATGCCGGTCTGCAATTCCTGGATGGCGAGCAGGACTGACTGGATGATGGATTCCTTCGCCACCTTGGCGATCCGGATCCAGTAACCGTCATTGGCGGTCGGGACGCGCCCTTCGGCGGGCGGGCTGCCCTGGTCCCCCGATTTGCGCCACATCTCCATGTAGTCGCTGGTGAGCGTGGTGGTGACGATCATCCTGGTGCTGGCAGGGACCGTATAGGTCTCCGGTGTCTCGGCCTCAATAAAGACTGGCCGATCCGTCCATTTGGCATCGTTCGCGTCGAGCCGGGCATCACGGGCGAGCCGCTCGGCCATGGATTCCGCCGAATAGACGATCCGCATGATGGTATTGCTATGGATCTCGGCGAAATAGGTTCTCCCCTCAAGCAATCCTTCGGCGGGCAAGGGGCTATGGTTAGTATCGCGAACCTGGCGGGAAATGCTGCCGATCGTGCAAGAGGGCCCCTCCTGGGTATTGGTGCCGAGCGCCACGAAGCGAACGGTGCTGCCGGTACCGACGGTCTGACCTTCCAGACCGGGCGCGAGCTCCGCCGTAAAATTATCCGCGGTACCGGTCAGGTTGACCAGGCGGATGACGCCAGCCTGATCGATCTCGGCCTTCGTGGCTCCGCCAAGAATGACTCGAAGCGTGCCGCCCCGGCGGCGCAGAAGATAGGACCGGCCCGGCACGAAAGCCTTCGCCCGCCAGGTGCCGCCGTCATCGCCACGGATGTCGAAGGTGGTACCGGCGATGGTCATGGTGGGGTTGGCGGTATCGTTGGTCGTGAGCGGGATATACTCGATCGTGGAGCCGCCGGAGATCTGCGTGATGCCGGCATTGACGAATACCGGTGCGATATCCGCCGTGATCGCGCTGCCGGTGCCGCCGATATTGACCGTTATGATCGCAGCGCCATCGCGAATGGCGGACCCGACATCAGCCTCCAGCCCGTCAATCTTCCCCCATAGCGCCCGAACCCCGCCCTTGGATACCGGCTGGCCGGAAACGTAAACGCTGCTTGCATCATTTTGGAATGTCATGCTGACCTCACGTAAAAAAGCGGCCCTCGATGGGACCGCGCGGCATGCTGATGTTTGAGATGCCCTGTTCAGGCGGGGTAATTGCCGATCACGACCGGATTGGATTTGACCCGGGACGGATTTTCCGACTGCAGCCAGAACTTCGCCCCGGCGGCCGGGATGGAGGCGCTCATCGTCACATCGCTCGACGTGTCATAGGACCACTTGATGAGCACCGCCTGCCCGAAACTGCCACCCGCCTCGGCACGGTACAGCCCGGTGCGGCGGTAGTTCGCGCCGAGATCGGGCTGGAAGGTCACGTTCAGATTGCCACCGGCCGAGCCGCTTTCGGAAAAGACCACCGGATCGTCCGGCGGGGTATTGTTCGCCACGACATCGATGCCGATAACTTCGGTGGGGACCGACTGGATGATCAGTTCGCGGCCGCCGGAGCTGTTCTGATACCGACCGAAGAAGACCCGGACATCGTATTCCTGCAGATCGGCCAGCGGCACAGTGCGGAACGAAAAACCACCGCCCGAGGTCGCCTCGGCGATCATGTCCGTCCAGGTCCCGCCGGATGTCCGGCGATACTGTCCGAGAAGCCGATAGCCCGTAGCACCGGTAATCGCTCCCTTGACCCGGATGTAGGGCGCACCGTCATCGGTGATGACCTCGACGGATGTGATCGAGGTTTCCAGAATATCCGAGCCGCGGTCGATCTCTATCGGTGGTGTGGGCGGCTGGCCTTCCTGCGCAGCCGTCTGGCTGAACGAGCCCGGATCGGCCTCGATCAGGCTGACGGTAACATTGGTGCCATCATAACCAAGGCTGTCGATCCAGAATGGCGTGCCAATCAACCCGAGACGCGGGATATTGACCGCCACCCGGCGTTCCCCGATCAGGCGCAAACCGAAGGCCCGCAGCGTCAGGCTCATGCTGCGGTGCGGGTTCATCCGGGCCAGCTGCTGCCTGCAGAGATGCGCGGCCTGGCCGTGATGCTGCACGGCCAGCAGATCGACACCCTTCGGTTGACCCTCGCCCCAGAGCGCGATGGCGGCACTATCCTCGACCGGATCGGCATTGGTTTCCTGC
Source organism: Paracoccus saliphilus (assembly GCF_028553805.1). Lineage (NCBI taxonomy): Bacteria > Pseudomonadati > Pseudomonadota > Alphaproteobacteria > Rhodobacterales > Paracoccaceae > Paracoccus > Paracoccus saliphilus. Next base: position 2,490,691 of record NZ_CP067140.1, read on the forward strand.
CAATGGATCTCCGGCGCGACATAGGTCGGCACCAGCGTGGTAATGCGGGCGATCCGCTCGGTCCCGGCGCCGTAATCCATCTCAACGACATGGCGTTCCTCGATGGTGATCTCCGGCGCGGACCAGACCCCTGCCTCGACAGCCAGCTTGCCATCATTGGTGATCCAGGCCCGGCCGCCCATCGCGTCCAGCAGTTTCTGGGCGGTATCCTTGACCGGCTCGGCCAGCGCATGGCTCAATCCCGATTGGTATCGTAGCCGCGTACCGCCTGCGGTGGGTACCTCCGCATTGCAATCGGGGCGGGCGGCGTTGAAACTGGCGGCATCGAGATCGCCCGCCCGCATCGGACCGTAGACAGGATGGCCGAGCAGATCGGCGAGATGCACCACCGGGTTGCGCGACCAGGGATAATTGTCTCCGGTCACGGTCCAGACCGGCACCGCGCCCTCGATCAGCGCCGTAACCTTCGGCTCACCGCCGGAATAGAGCTCGCCGATATCATTGCCGTCAACGGCATCGAACATGGCGAGGATCGTGCCGACGCCGCGCATCCGGTGATCCGTGGTCCAGTTGTTCGGAAAGGCGTCCCGCAGCACCTGGTAAGCCCCGCCATCCCATTGGTCGCCCTGAATGCCCTTGCGCCAGACCAACCGAACATTACCCTTGTTCCAGGGCGCCGTGGTCACATAGCCGCTACTGTCCACATCGACCGGCTCACCGTTCAGGTAGAAGCGGATGACATCTTGCATGCCCCCTTCCGCGACGGCCAGCAACTTGAACAACCGGCGATTGCCATTGACATGGGTCCAATCCCAGAAACAGACCGTGCCACCGGTCCGGACCCGGCCGAGATGTCGATAGCGCTGCGCGTTGCTGGATTTGACCTCGTTCTGCACATCCTGCGGACGCGGCCCTTTCGGAGCCGTCAGCTTTGCCAGCGCGTAATTGATCGCGACAGAGGCCCCGATCTTCAGGGCAGCGGCGGCAACCCCGCCGGCTTTCAATGCCCCGATGATCCATGCCCCGACAGCAGCCATCAGTTCCCCCAGATTGCGATTGCGCCGCGCCGGCTCATGCTGACGCCGCGCGGGGTGCGGAATGTCCAATGCGTGCCGGTCCAGATCGCTGCGACCCGGCGGCCTGCGATCTCGATCACGCCGATATCGCCGATTTCGGGGACATCCTTGCGCGGCAACGGGATCTCGGGGGCGACGAGATCGACCAGGCCGGTCCCGGTCAGCGCCTCGGCTTCGGCTTCCGTGCCATAGGTGCCACGAAACCGGGCCGCCGGATCCATGCCCCACCTGATCATGCACCAATCGGCCACCCAGATCGTGCAATCCTGCACACCCCAGGCCCAGGGCAGATCAAGGCTGCGCCGGATGTAGCGGTCGAGCTGATCCGCTATCACTTCAACCATCCCTTGATGGTCTTGCCATCCATCGTGGCGACATAGTCGAAGCCTCGATCCACGACGCCCGGATAGCGCCGCGCCTGATCGCGTGGCGTGTATTCCCCGAGCGGCGTGTAATTGCGCGCCGCCGCGATGCTTTCGGCGCGGATACGGATCGAGGCCGAGGCGGCACTTTCACTGGGTCGCACATCCATGATCTGGCCGACATGCAGCACGATGGCGTCATCCGGGAATCCGCGCACGGTCCAGAGCTGCCGGATGCGCTTGCCCGACCAGAGTTCCGGGTTGTTCAGTGCCTGGTAGGCAAGGGTCTCGCCCTCCTTGTTGCCGATATTCCAGACGGTGTAATAGGCCGGCGCGGCATCGAAAGGATTGCCCGAGATTTCCAGCGGCTCGGCGGCGATCCAGCCCTTTGATGCCTGCCAGACCTGGCCGGCCACGGTCATTTCCGTATTGCCCTCGTTCAGGAAATACTCCTCCGCCCCGAAATCGACATGGAACAGCCGGACCAGCTCGACCGCTTCTGGATCGCGATCAAGGAATGCACGCAGTTCAGGCGACACGATCGAAGGCCTCGACAAAGGTGAGCGAGATCGGCGCGGCATAGCTGAGGATATCCCGCGCGCGAGCGCCCTCGTCATCCGTGGCGAAGCGGCCATGAAAACGGGGCGGATCGGTTTGCAGCACCGTACCAGCCGGGATCGCTTCCCGCGCATCCGGCTCGAACCGGACCCAGCCCTGATCGTTGCGGCGCACCACGCGATAGAGGAACCCGTTGACGCTGAACATGTCGCCCCGCCGGAAGGATGGCCGCACCGGGTCGGTCATTCCGACCGTGAGCGTGTTGGCCCCCGCAGCGCCACCCGTCTCGACCACCATGGGCTGCACACCGCCCGACTCATCGAGAAACCCGGTGCCATCGTCGAACCAGGCACCGTCGTCAGTATCATCGAACTGGGAATCCTGCAGCGGACTGACCTGTTCGCCGTAGCGATATCGATCGTAAAGACACAGATCGGCGATATTGAGGCGGCCGCGCATCATCGAGACATGCGCCTCGAAATCCTTGATCATCTGTTCCTCGGCATAGACCGACAGGGACAGCCGAACCTCCCAATGCGCCGCACCGTTGGAGATGATCTGATCGGTGCCTGCCAGCGACACACCGGAGGTCCGGGTGGTATGTTTCAGGAACACCCGGCAGGAGGTCAGCCTCAGCAATTCGCAGGGCCATTCAATGAGCTCGGGCATTAGCCATATCTCTCGTCATTATTGGCCGACACGCGGCGCAGGCTTTGGGGCAGCTGGGTTCGGTCGTATTGTTGCAGGCCCTGCTGCGTTATCAGGCCAGCGCGGCGATCGACAAATGCCTGGAGATTGCCAGTCTCCGGATCGACGCCGACCGTGACATGCGCCTCGTTGCGATTGGCCTGATCCACCATCCGGGCTGAAAGATCATGCGGAATAACCGTCGAGCCACCGGGCAGGTTGACCAGCTCGCCGCCACGCTCATTGATCCGGGCTAGGCCGCCCCGGAAATTCTCCACGCCATTGGCAAAGCCGGGGATCAACCCAGCCAATCCGGACAGGATACCGCCACCGGAGGCATTGAGCCCGGCGCCGCGAAGCGCGTTTGTCAGCGGATCGCCCGTAAGGCTATTGAACAGGCCGCCGAGGCCGGACGAGAGCATTTTCTTTGCAAACTGCTGCAGGACGTCGGACATGCTGCGCGTGCGGGTAATGACGTCCGCCGCGAGATCCCCGAATTTCTTGCCCATGTCTTCGGTTGCCCGGGAGGCGTCCTTCACGGAATCCTTGAGTTTGTCGATCCCGGCCGAACCTGCGCTACCTGCCTTTCCGGCAGAACCACCAGCATCCTCCAGCGCGTCCCCGAGATCGGTGATACTGGGAGTGGTGTTCTCTGCCTCCTTCTTGACCTTTGGAAATTCCGTCCGCAGATCGCCAAGGCCGAGCGCGGTCAGCTTGATGCCGGTTCCGGCATTTTGCATGGACTGCGTGACGGTGCCGGACATAGCCTTGAAGTTCTCTTCGGCGGCCGCCGACAAGGCTGCGGCTTCGGCGCGCAGATCCTCGGTAAGGCCACCGGTCCCGCCGCCTGTAGGCTTTACACTTCCAAGCGTCAGGAAGCTGATGCCCGTTGTCACCTTCCTGATGAAACTGTCCCATATCTGGGTCAGGTCGGCGACCATCGTGATGAAGTCGGATCGGACCAGGTTCCAAACACCCGCAAGCCCGGCCGGAATGGCCTTTGCGGAATCAACAATCCCCTGCCAGACCAATTCCGCGATGCGGCCCAATGTCTCGAATGCATTGCCGACGCTCCCGGTTGTCTCGATGAGACCGGTGAACCGGTAGATCAGCTCACCAATTCCTACAATCGCGATCCCGATCCCGGACCGAAGCAGCGCCCCCCGCAATGCGGCCAATGCGCCAACGAGCGAAAATGTGGCAATTCGTGCCGCGACAAGCGCCGCCACGAACCGCGTCCCGAATGCCGCAACGGCGGTGCCGATATAGGTGATGATCCGGTCGATATTGCCGGCCAGCCCGTCGATCATGGCGCGCAGTGCGCCGCCTTCGCGCAGGCTGGCGGTCATGGCATCGGCCATGCGCCCCATGGCGGGGACCAACTGCAGCGCGAGCTGCTGGCCTGCATAGCGTGTGACCAGGCCGAGGCGGCCGATCGAGTCATTGGCAGATTCGATCCGGCCAGCCTCGACGCTGTCCAGGGCCAGACCATAATCCTCGACATCCCGGCGGGCGCGACGGACGGCGTCACCGCCCTGGATCATCAGCAAGGCGACCTCGCGGTTCCGCACCCCGAGATCGCGCAGAACGGCTGTTGCTTCACCCGAGGACAGGCCGAGCGCCTTCACCGCGTCGGAGATCGTGGCCAGCTTCTCATCGGCATCGAGACCCGTCAGATCATCGAGACTAAGCCCGAGCCGTTCCAGGGCCCGGTCGGCATTCCCGGAGGTGCCGATATTGGCCAGCTCGCGGTTGATGTTCTGGATCTCGTTGGGCAGCGAAGAGACGGACACGCCCGCCTCGCTGGCGGCGAGTTTCAAAGCCTCGAACGCGCCGATCGAGGCATCCAGCCGGCGCGCCGCCTTGGCCGCCTGATCGATATCCTGGGCGCCCTTGAGGGCCGCTGCGCTGATCGCCGCCCCTGTCGCAGCGGCGACCGAGGCGACACGGCGGAACTGCTGCCCGAAATCCCGCAGCCGTTTCTGGCTCTCGGAAAGGCCCTTTTGGAACCGCGTCGCGTCGAGCCCGAGCAGGGCCTGCATGCGGCCGATCAGCTTTGTGGCTGCCATCAAGACCCTCCTGTCCGGCTATCTGATTGCGGGATGCGCGCGGATGCATGCCGCGCGCGCCATTGATCCATGGTGATGCCGGGCAGGCTGGCGCGCACCCCGTCGAGATACATGCGCAGATCCGGCTTCTCGTCGGACTCGCGCTGCAGCAGGGTCTTGAGCCGGGGCAGCTTCTTCGCGCGGCTCAGCCCGGCCGATACCCATGCGGTGGTCAGCATCATGTCCTCCTGGCGGCGCTGGCGGAGCTGCGCGGCGTCGCATTCGATGAGCCAGAGCCGCGGGGTGATCTGCCAGAACCGGTCGGGATCGAGCCCGAGCGACAACCAGCCGGTATAGAGATCGGCGAGGTTCAGCGCCTCGCCCGGGACTTTCCCGTAGATTTGCCTTTTCCACGCGTACCCGCTTCCGGGAAAGCGGCATTGAGCAGGCGGATCGCGATCTCCTGGTCCGCCGTCAGAAGATCGTCAGCAAGGTCATCCGCCTCCTCGGCCTCCATCCGCATGCCCTTTTGAAGCGCGACAGAGATTGTATCGACCAGGATGCCGAAGTTGAGCAATTCGCCTTCGTCGCGATCCTCATCAAGCAGCCCGCCGATCGTCACGCCATGCTTGCGCTGCAGCTTGCCCAGCCCTCCCAGTGTGAGCCGCAGGGTCAGTTCACGATCTTCATGTGTGACGTGCAATGCGCCTGTAATATCCGTCATGATCAGGGCCCCGTCACGATTTTGGCCGAGAGCCGGAAAGTCGCCTCGGCGGTCATCTTGTCATCGATCGGCGCTGTGCGTGCATAGCCGCTGAGAAAGGCCGCATATTGCTCGGGTGTTCCGCCTTCCGTGACGGTGAACTCCAGGATCACCTCTTCACCGCTGGCCTTGAGTTCCTGCAGCAGCGTGTCGGTCACCGAGCCGGGGATATAGTTCATCGGCACGGTGACCTCGCCACCATCGATGAGCCCGGCGATGAACTGGCGCCGTCGGCCCGGGGATTTCATATGGGTGATCTCGACCTCGTCGACCTGCTCATCAGGCAAGGTGATATCGCCGACCAGCTTGATCTCGGTCCAGGTCGGGGTCTCGCCCCGGCCGACGCGTATGGTCGAGCCATAACCAATCATTCCATCAGCCATGAGCTGACACTCCTTTGGTAGGTTTCAGGGGAAAGCTGACGGAAGCGAATTTGGGTGACCAAGATTCGCGCCGCATCAGCGTACAAAGTATCTACAGACTGGCGACCGGCCGCCAGGATTGCAGCCGGAAGCCCATGACCAGCGTGCCGACAAAGGCGTAGCCTTGGCTGTTGGTCACGATGCTGGTCTCTTCGAGCACGCAGCGCAGATCGGGTCTGCGCAGGGCCGCGATGATGATCGCCTCGATGAGCGCGCTGTCCTCGTCGAGCAGGTCCTCGATCTCGTCACCGCCCGCGCGGCGCAGCGCGACCTGCATCAGCGTGCGCCGCGTGGTGGTTTTCTGGGTATCGGCCTCGCAGGGTTCCTGCGGGGTCAGCACGCCGAGAACCGGCAAGGTGGCGTCATCCACGCTGCCGGGCCAGACCCTGAAGATGGTGACATCGGCAAAGCGTGGATGCGCCGCGAGGGCCACCCGGGCAATGGCCCGGTATTCAGAGCGGTAATGGCTCATGGCACGGGGTCCGGATCGAGATGCAATTCGCAGATCACATGCGCGTCGGGGCTGGGCGAGCCGTTGCGATGGACGGTCCGGACGCGAAACCGCCGCCCATCGGGGACAGTGACATGATCGCCCCGCTTGAGTTCCGGGACAAGGTCCCGGCGCACCCGCCATGTCGGCGCCTCGATCAGCACCTCGTTGCCATCGGCGCCGGGGATCTCGATCGGCGACTCGCGGAAGATCGACTGGATATCCCGCGAGATGCCATCCTGGGGCAGATAGGTGACCCGGTCGCCGAAGACATCGGCGAGGATCCCGGTCATGCCGTCAAAGGCCGATGCCATCAGGGGGCCGTCACCGCAACCCGGATCACACCATCCAGGAGCACGATCCCCGTCTCCGAGGGATTGGCCGCATCTTCGACCGCCGCCCCGACCAGCGCATCCGCCTCGACAGTAGTGAGCTGTTTTGCGGTGTCATCCCAGTAAACGGGATCACCGGCAGACCAGGCCTCGGCCGACAGCTTCGGCAGCTCGAAGACGCCACGGCGGACCAGCACCACGGAGTCACCGGCCTCCGCCTTGCCCTGGGCGACACCGAAGATCGCGCCGATCAGGACCGCGCCGCCCGAGGCTACGGCCGCGGGCATTGCCAGGGTGAGATTCTCACCAGGTTGAATGTAATTCTTCATCTCGCTTCCTCATCAGGTAAGGGGGTGAACGACAAAGGGCGGCATGACGCCGCCCTTCATCACCGATATGGATCGAAGTTTACTGGCCCGGGTTCTTGTAGGAGCCGCGGAACTCGACGGCCGCCGCGCCGAAGATGTGGCGGGCATTCATGACCACCGCATCGGGATTCATGCCCTCGATGGTCTGGACCGTGGGCGCATTGTAGCCCTCGAGATAGGCATGGGCGATCGGCGGCAGATCGCTGGAGACCAGGTACCAGGCTGTATCCGAGCCTCCAGCGGCCGCGCCGAGATTGGCCACCACGCTCGGCTGCAGCGAGGATTTGTACGGGTTTACATCGCCATCCTTGTTGGGCGTCACCGTGGTGGCAAATTGCAACGCGACCAGTTCGAGCGCCGGTGGCACGATCAACCGATCGGGCTCGACCTGCATGAAATCGTCCTTGTCGGTCGAACCGAAGACCCGCTGTTCCCACATCGCCTTGCGCGCCTTGGCGACATTGGCTGCGTTGATCACCCCGGCCGTGCCGAGATTGTTGTGATCGGCATGAAACAGCGCCTTGCCGTCCGATTTGAGCTTGGCATTGTTGCGGATCAGCGACCAGACCATGGCGCTTTCCATGGTGCGTGCGGCCATGGCGAACTCGGTCGGGATGCGCTGGAAGGCGCCCATATCGTCATTGACCACCGCCTCGAAGGTCAGCTTGATGGTCCGGCCCCGGCGCTCGACCTTCAGCCCCTCGGCCTCGTCGGCCAGGGTGGCGGATTGATATTCGCCATTCTCCTGGACCGGTTTCAGCGAGAAATCCCCGCCGAAGCGGACCGAATGCAGTTCCCGGAAATCCGTCGCCGTCAGCGGCGTGCCGGTGACCATCTGCCAGGACGCATTGCGGCGCTGATAGGCCGCGAGCAGGGATCGGTTCATCACCTCGGTGGTGACATAGGCAAAATCGCTGATCCCATGCGCGCCGCCCATCATGGTGGTGGCGCGCATGCCGCGCCGGATGGTCTCGGCATCGTTATAGCCCCGGCCGGGTCCCGCGAGTTCCATGGCGAGATGGCGCAGGCGCATGCCCCGGAATTGCTCCGCCGGCCCTTCACCCTGCCCCATCAGCGCCCCGATCATCCCCTCCATCCGGGTCTCGGATTCGTCGCGGGTGATCGTACTGCGGGGATTGGCGGAACGGCCCGGGGCTTCCGAGGCGGCCAGCATGGTCAGGACCTGCGCGCTGGCAGCGTCAGCACTGACGCCCGTGTCGATCAGTTCATCGACCTGCGCCTGCATCAGCCGGCCCGAGGTCACGAAACTGGCCGTCATCTCGCGGATGCCGCGCACGCGGCTCCGCTCGCCCGCCAGAATATCCTCGGCCGAGGGTGCCTGCAGGCGCGTGGGCTCCGCCGGCTGCGGTGCGGACACCGGTGCCGGAGTTCCAGCCGGGGCCTGCATCGTGGCCGTGCCTGCAGGCGGGGTCTCATGCGCCGGATCGGCGGCGGGGGGATTGGCCGGTGTTCCGGCCGTCTTCGCTTTGTCAGCCATGTTGGCCTCCTTCTGGTTGTCTTGCTCTCGGGTGGTGGATGGGTGATCAGGGCGGTTGCCGCGTTCACCGGATCGATGATCGGCCATGCGCATCAGCAGGCGTTCGCGGCCGCGCAGATACAGCTCCTGCGCCTGGTCCTTCGTGCGGACCTCGGTCAGCATCGAGGTCTGGGGCGCCGCGGCCTCGCCCTCGTCCAGGACCCTGTCGGCGAAGCCCGTATCGATGGCGGGCTGCGGGCCCAGCCAGGTCTCGGCCCTCATGATCGCCCGGGCCTTGTCCGGGCTGATGCCCGCGGCGGCCGCATAGACCGAGGCATAGGTGCTGGAGACGACGCCCAGCATCTCGGCATGCCGCCTGGCCTCGTCCTCGGTCCCGAAAAACGCCCCCGACGGATCATGGATCATCAGATGCGAGCCGGCCGACATCAGGCGCTCATCGCCCGCCATGAAGATCAGCGAGGCCGCAGAGGCCGCCAGCCCCTCGACGATGATCCGGCAGCCGCCGGGATGACCGGCGAGGATGGTCCGGATCTGCTCGCCGGCATCGGCATGGCCGCCGGGGGAATTGATCCGCACGGTCACGCGGCCCTCGCCGAGCTCGGCAAGCGCCCGTCGAACCTTGGACGGACAGAAATAGATATCCTCCTCCCACATCCAGCCCGCCCAGGAATCATCGATGACATTACCGCTGAGGATCAGTTCACCATTGAAGATCAGATCACTGCCCGTGTTCATGCGCGTCTTCCTTTTCTTCTGCGGGGATCTCTGCGGGCAAAGCCGCAGGTTCCGGTTTGACAGTTCCAACCGAGGGCAGCCCGGCCGCCTTGTCGGCTTCCAGGTCCTGTTTGCGCTCTTCGCGGATACGTTCGGGATCGCGGCCAAGTTCGCGCTGCACGCCCTGGCGGCTGTTCAGCCCGGTCTCGACCTCCTCGGCCATGGCGCGGATTTCCTTGGTCGGATCGACAAGGATGCGCCGCGGCGGCGTCCAGTCCAGGGTGAAGTTCAGTCTGCCAAGATTGGCAACGCGCAGCCCCTCGCGGAACCAGCGTTCCATGCCGGCACCGAACTGGGCGATCATCAGTCCGCGCTGCCACATGCGCACCAGCCGGTCCATCTCGTTGCGGCCCAACCGCCCCGAGGAGAAGTTCACCCTCTCCAGGTCGACGGCGAGCGATTCATAGGTGACGCCGATCCCGGCCGCGATGGCGCGCAGCCCCTGTTTCATGAACTCCGAATAACCCTCGACCCTGGGCGGATCGACCACCACGGCATCGGCATCGGGGGGCAGCTCGACCACCGCGCCGGGGGACAGCTCGTCGAGCCCGGCGCCCGGCTTGGCGGGACGCTGCGCGCCCGGCGCCCATTTGACCAGGATCGCCAGCAGGGCCGAGATGCGCTGCTTGAGGATCTGCGCCTCCTGGTAATCCGACAACTCGCCAAGCGTCATCATCACCGGCGCCAGCCAGGGCACCCCGCGCAGCTGGCCGGGCCGGTCGAAGCGGCGCAGATGGATCACGTCGGACCAATGCACCCGTGTCGAGGCCAAGGCTTTGCGGCTGCGCACCGCACCCGGATGCTCGTTATAGATATGATAGGCCTCGATCGCGCCGGTGGGCCCGTATTCGACACCTTCGATGACCAGGTTGTCGCCCCAGCTCTGCCGCGTGACATCGAGGCAATCCACCTCGACCAGCTCGACCTGGTACGGCAGGGCGAGACCGGCGCCGAAGGGACCGTTCCGCCAGCGCCGCCGCAGCAGCACCTCGCCATCGGAGAACACCGCCGACATGCAAATCTGCTGCATCTCGAAGAGATCGTATTCGCCGATCGCATCGATATCACTGCTCAGCAGATGCTGCTTGATCAGCGCCTCGATCTTCTCCTTGCCGGCGGCATCCGTGCTGCGCACCGAGGGCACGATCCCCTCGCCGACCACGTTGGAGACCACCACGTCGCGGGCCCGCGCCGCATAGGCGCGGTTGCGGATCATGTCGCGGCTGAGCTGGCGCAGCCGGGCGCGCGAGCCATAGGCCGCGGCATCGGCCGCCGTGGCCGGCGCCTTCCAGCCATAGCTCCGGCGGCCCCGAGAGGCGGCGTCATAGTTCATCACCACCGCAGCCTGGGCGCGGGCCGTGGCCCGTCTGAGCCCGGCGGCGGGCGAGACCATGGCGATGGCGCGATCGAGCAGGTTCATCACAGCCCCCGCGTGGTCAGCGGGTAGCTGATCCGGGCTAGGTTGTCGGCACCGGAGATCTCCGCCTTCATATAGGCGATGATCTCCTTCAGCTCGGCCACGGATCGGAAGCTGAGCTTCTCTCCCGCCACCTCGGCGCTGGTCACGCCCCTGGCGAACAGGGATTCGACCCGGGCCACATCGGCCTGTGTAAACGCCATCAGCGCCTCCTGAGATAATTGATCTGGCGCGGCAGATCGGCCTGCGCCGGTTCATCCGTGCCGCGCGCCTCCTCGACCTGGTCGAGCGGCACCAGATGCGGGTTGAGATTGCCGGCCACGCACCAGGCGGGCGGGGCCTCCCAGTTCACCCGGTTGAGACCGAGATGCTCGGCCAGCGCCAATGCCTGGACCGAATGATCGAGGCTTTCATTGCGCTGGACGCCCTTCCTGAGTTCCCAGCCCTTGTCGGTGCGCTGCTCGGCGAGATGCTCGGCAATATGCTCGGCCTCCATCCAGCCGGGGATGTGCTGGGCCCCGATCGGGGTATCGAGGCGGCCAAGCGCGGCGGCCACCGAATCCTTGAGCCGGTCGACGGCCATGTTCAGCAGCTTGATGCCGCGCGCCTTCTTGCCGCCCGAGGCCCGTTCCGGGGCTTCATGCCAGACGCGATCGCGCTGGTTGAAGCCCGCCCGGCCGATCGACAGGAAGAAGCGATGGCCCATCCCCTTGCGGGCCTGCTTGCGCCAGAACTTTTCCGCATTGTCCGACCAGCCCTTCGGCCCGTTGAAATCGATCACGACAGCGACCGGCCTCACCCCCCAGCTCTCGCCCTCCACCGGGTAGACGCGCTCGGCCAGTTCCGCCAGCACCGCCGCATCCTCGGCATAGCGGCCGGGATCGATGGCGCGATACTTGCCGTCATCGCCCTTCGCGCTCGGCGCATCATCAGGCGGCTGGTGGATCGCGAAGCGCTCGAGCGCCACCCGCTCGCCCTCGGCGCCCCAGGCCATGGCCATGACCTCGAAGCGATTGCCCTGCACATCGACCATCACCGTGACGAAGCGCGCCCAGGCCGGGGCGATGCCTTTCGGGATCGCCAGGGCGTGATCGCGCAGGGTCTCCGCGGTGAGCGCATCCTCGTCGCCCTCCTTGGGGCGGCGATAAGGGATGCCGATCTCGGTATAATGCACCCCTTTGAGATCGAGATCGTCACCGGAGATCTCCAGGCCGCGCCGGGCGGTCTCGTAGCGCTCGACCAATCCGGACCAGGAGGCGAAGGCCGCCGCCGCGCCATTCAGGGCATAGCTGGCAAAGGGCACGTTGCGGATCGCCGCGTCATCGATCCGGACCAGCTGGCGCTGGCCGGTGGCCGCGTCCACCTCGCGGCCCTCGTGGAGCCAGCCGCCATGATGCGCCAGGGCGTGGCGGTTCAGCTCTCCCTTGTGCCGATGCGGCAGCACCGAGCCGCAATGCGGGCAGACCATCGCCGCCATGTCGCCGGCCTCGCCCGGATCGAGATCGGGATTGTAATTCAGCCGGTCGAAGCGGGGTTCGAAGAGCCCGGCGCAATCCGGGCATTCCCAGTACCAGCGTCCCCGCGTGCCTTCGTTGTAGAGATTGACGATCCCGCCGCTGGTGGCGGGCAGCAGATGCGGCTCGAGCGGGCTGGCCTCGCGGGCGGTCTCCTCGTCGACCGGGAAGGCCGGGGTGCTTTCCACGAAGACGCAGCCTCGGCTCAGGAAGGTCCGGATCCGTTGCAGCGCCATGCCGAAGGGCGAGGCTTCGGGGGCGTCCTTCGGGCCCAGCCTTTGCGGCATGTGATCGTAATCGGTCAGCAGCACCAGGCGCTGCGAGCGCGAGGAGAGCTGGTTGGCGACCGGGTAGCCGATGGCCAGCCGCATGCCCTTGAAGCGCTTGCGGCTGAAGGTGCTGTCCTCGCGCGCGCGACCGAGCCGTTCATGCAGCGCCGGGCTGTTCATGATCGCCGGATCGAGCTTTTCCTCGACCCAGGCATCGGCATCGGTCTTGGTCATATGGATCAGCTGCACCGGGCCCGGCGCGCAGGTAACCGCATGGGCGGCGACCGAGAGCAGCATCTGGCTCTTGCCGCTTTGCGACGGGCCGGTGAAGATCACCGCCTTGAAGCGGCGCGACTGCGAGACATCCTGCGGCTCGACCGTATAGGGCGCGACATTCCTGTCATAGGCGCTCCATTTACCCGCGACCGGAACCCGCAAGGCCCGTTCGGCCGCGTCGGTGACGGTGATCCGGTTCGGTGGATCGAGCAGCGGCAGCGCATCGGCGACGATTTCTTCGGGCGTCAGGAAAGGCGGCAGCGGCGGCAGGCGATCCATCCCGCCCCGCCCGAAATCCGGCATCTCGACCATCAGAGCCCCAGCTCGGCCTGTTTGCCGGTCATCGGCACAACCACACCGCTGCGCTCCAGCAACTGTTCAACCTGCTGGCGAATATCCATGCGCGCCTGATCGCAGCGCTCCTCCAGCTGGGCGACCTGTTGAGCCGACAGCCCGAAGTTCATCTCGGCATAGTCGGGCAGCGTATCCATCTCCGCGCCGATCGAGACGAAGATATCCTCAAACACCGCCCGGACCCGGTCCTTCCTGACCAGATCGCCGCGCTGCTCTGCCACACGGTTGCGATGATACTCGGCCTCGGCCATCGCCCGGATCTCGGCCGGGGTGAGGTGCCCGATCTCACGCTCGGTATCGGTGTCATGGTTCAGAAACGCCAGCCGGTTCTGGCGGTCGGATTCGCTCTGCTGACGGCGCGCGGCTTCGTCACTGGCGTCGCGCCATTGCCGCCAGGCCCAGCAATGCGCGAGGTTGAACTCGTAAGACACACCGTTCCGCCCGCCCGAGGCCACAGGCATGCCCTTGGCAATCCAATCCGTGATCGTATTCTCGGATTTGCAGAAGATTGTCGCGAGCCGCGAGCGGCTCACAGGTTGGCCGTCATCCACTGCCCCCTCAGGCAGGGGCCATGCCGCAACATCCAGCACCTCCCCGGTGCTGAGGGTGATCAGGTCTGACATCGGTGATTTCCTCTTCAAGAACAACAACAACAAGGACAACAACAACCCCTCGCGGAAATTGCTGGCCTAAATGTGGCGGGGTGCGAATTACCCCCGTGCCGGGCATGGCCGGGAAGGACCCGCGCCGATCTCAGCCTCGACTGGCCGCCCGCTCGACCATCTTCGCGATGGTGCGCTGCAAGTGCACCGGCAACCGGCGGGCCGAGACCGCCTCGGTCCCGTCGAAGAAGCCGAGCCGTTGGCGATATTCCGGCACGGCGGTGGTGAAGTGCAGGACTTTCTTGATCGAGCCATCCGGATTGCGTTTCCAGATCCCCGAGGACAGGCGCGAACTCGCGGCGGGCAGGAAATAACCGGCGCGGCGGCGTCTGCGGGTGCCGCCTGTTGCGGCGGCGGCCGGTGCCTGTCTCGAAACCGCGGCCAGCGCCTGGTTGCGTTCACTGGGGGACCAGTTGCCATAGGCGTTCAGCTTGGCTCCGGCGGCCGGAACCGCCGCGCTGATCTTACCATCATGCCCCAGGCGCGATGACAGCAGAGCCTCCAGCCCAGTCTGCCCCCGCTTGCCACCGAATTCCTCGACCTTCAGGTAATGGCGACGCCCGACCGAGGGCCGTTCCATCACCTTCGCCTCCAACAGCGACGGCTTGGCCCGCCAGACCATGAAGGCGTTCTTCGTGAACTGCGTCGGGCGGTCGAATACCTGGTCCATCCGCCCCTGCACATGCTTGAGCACGTCATCCGCCGTGTCGTTCAGCGCCCAGACCGCCGCCGTCCTCGCGTCGCGATCTGAAAGGCGGCGCAGGTTGGCCTGCAGCGCGCGATCGTCAAGTGAAAGTTGCAGCATCTATTATCCTTGATATATGCAAAACTTCCATCCGATCGGCAGGACGACACGCCATGAGAGGCACAAAAGCGCTTTATCTGATCGCTATCTGCTGCGCCCTGCTGCTTGGCTGGGCTTTCGGCTCTGCGTATCCAATTCCGTTATGGCCGAGTTCAGACTGCCATCGCCTTGGAGGTGCGATCCGCACAACTCAAGGTCCCGGCAAACCAACAGAGTGCATCATACCGTGGGACGACCACTGAACTGCCAAACGAAGAGCGCGGCAATTGAATGAGGTTCCCTACACCCCTCGAGGCGTCATCGGCCTGCCTTGCGATACCTTGTCATTGGCGGCATCATCCCATTGATTGCCTGACTTATTGGAGTGTTACCGTGAAACGGATCGCCTTACTTGCCACGCTTTTGATTCCGACGTGTGCCCTGGCTGAAACCACGGCTTTCATCCAAAAGAACGTCGAAGGACAAAACCAGATCGGCTTCCTCAACACGATGCCCGACGGTCGGGAGGTGATGTTAGCCATATCCTGCCCCATAGATGAGCCGATGCACCTCGCAGGAGCATTGGATTTAGAAGCGGCCCCCCCATGGAACCCACTAGGTGAACGCGTCACGTTCAATCTGGACGGCCTTGCCATCGAGCGGGAGATGGTCGCGTTCGATCAGTATCTGGTTCTTCCAACTGGAACGGAAGACGATATGCTGCGCGGAATTCTGAAAGCGGATAACGTATCAATTACGGTGCAGAAGGACATAAACGCGGAATTTTCCTTGACGGAAGCTTTGCCGCATATCGAGGCATTCCGTTCACTTTGCACAAAATAAACGCATCGCACTGCTCCCTCGGTATCGCACGCCACCAAACCCGAAAATAGAAACGCCCGCGAGGGGATGATCCCTGCGGGCATACGTCTAGATGATGCCAATACTTATGCGCCCGTCCGTCCTAAGCAGTCAAGGAAGAATTTTTGCTTAGCAATGTCGAAGCAACCACATACGGCGGCTTTGAGCCCAAATTGACTTTGGCGCGCGGGTTCGGGATAGTCCGATGAAGGTAGTTCGGGTGACAAAGTGCGATTTCTAAATAGACTGTTGCAAAGTCCGAGTAAGCGGGAACCAGAAAAGCAGCTGGTACTGGTCTTTATTCCTGCACTGGTCACTGTGCTGATTGCCGCTGAGAACAAGAAAGGTTCCCCTTTAGAAGAGGATGAGGTGCTCTCGATACGAGACAGTGCAGTTTGTATGGCAGTTAGATTTTCAGATGCGGTGGAGGCGGAGAGACGGCGTGGTTACCCTGACATAGCGCCCGAAACCGCATGGGAGGACTGGAAATCGTTGCGCCTTAAGTTGTGAATTTGGCTCGTCCACATAGATGGCAGCTTTGTCCGCATTGTGTGAGCCCGCCCGGCCAGTGACCTTGCACTCGCAATGAATGACCGAAACGACGGGCCGCCTCACTGCTTCGGTTCGACTGATCCACTCGATGTATGTTGCCGGCTGCTTTTGCGCGCGAGAATAAAAGCAGTTATCGGACCGACTATGATCGCTGGGATCATCCCCATGATCAGCGCGCTATTAAGGGCAAAGACGAACCAACTCGGAAGCAAGCCGACATCTGCCGCAATGATCATCGCCAATATCGCTGCTCCAGTTGTAATAGTGCCGGCCAAGACTTCACGGATCATCCGGCTCCAGCCAATCATGGCAAGGCCCCTGAAAACAATAACCCATATAACCAGGGAGGGAACCACTGAGACGAGTATGGTTGCTGCTGCGGATTCTGTCCACCATCCGAGTATTGATGGGGAGAATTCAGAAATGATTGCGAAGGCGAGGTAAAGGGAAATCGCTCCCACGATCAGGAAAGTGTTCAGATACCAGCGTATGAAAATCCGAAAATCGTGCTGATATCGGCTCAACCCTATTTCACGAAGCACCTGGCCATCCTTTCGTTAAGGCTCAACGAGGGAGCGTGAAGTCATCAACCCAAGACACGACAAGATTATCATACACGCTCAGGACATGTGGTCCAGAACACCCGCCAACGCCGCCATGAGCGCGCGAGTGTTGCGAGAAGAGTCAGTCCACCCATGCCCCTTCAGCACCTGCCGAAACGATTTCCCTTGCAGGCAGATGGCCTCAACCAGATCACGATCTCGAATATTACGCGCCGTCTTTCCACCCCTTGCCGATGGCCGCACCCGTCGAACCTGCATGGCCACGCCATTACCGATCGCCCGCTGCATCCGCCGGATCGCCTCACCCTCGGCCAGAAAGGCATCCATGAACTCCCCACCCTTTCCCGATCCCGACGCGACCAGACCCTCGAGGCTGGCCAGCTTCATGCCACCGGCACTGTGCCGTTCCACGAGATCGCGATAGAGCCGCGCGGCATTGACTTGCCCCTTGGTGAAGGGCGGCGCCTGGTCCCGCTTGGCAGCCTTGATCGCCAACTGATCGAAGATGTCGATGGCCTGCGCTGCCTTGAACCCGCGCCAGCCGGTTTCCTCCGCTTTCCAGCCTGTTTTATCCTTGGGATCGGGCATCATCACATGCGGGGTGACACTGCGCGACGGACCACGCGCCGGGGCGATCGGGATCTCGGGCCCGCAACCCTCCGCCGGAACAGCACGCGCGATCAGCGCCTCAAAACGTTCCTGTTCATTACGCAGACGTGCCACACCAGCAGGTGGACCATAGAACTCCAACTTCATGCATCTGCCCCTTCTTCCACGGCGGATTGGATTGCCTCGATCTCGGCCAGTTCGGCATGCCAGCCTTCCAGCCAGCGCTTCTCATTGGGTGTGGCTCTCCCGATCTCGATATTCTCGCGGATCACCCGCCGCCGGTGCCGATTGTTGTCTGCATCCTGCTTGAGGCGGGAAATGATGTACTTACCGGGTGGGGGGCCAAGCTTCTTGGCGACCTGGAACAACTCTACCGCCCAGCCCTCGGCCATCGCCTGTCGGCCCATGGCCGATTTGATCAGGCTGCGCGCATAGGCGCAGTCACGCGGTGGCGGGCATTGCAGGGTCATCGCCCAACTACGGATCAGCCCTTCCTCGGGCCAGACGCCCTTGCTCGCGTGGCGGGCGATCAGATCGACCATGGCACGAAGGTTGTCATCCGACATGTAACTGAGCCAACCGCGCAATCGAGCCAAGCTCTTTTCATGCGCCTCGGCGCTAATGCCGCGCTTGCGCGACAGGCCCGCCAAGGGCTCGAACAGCAGCGCATCAACCCGCGCCTTCGCTTCCGCTGTCACACCCGACATTGCCACATCCCTTCTTTCTCAGCCCTTCCAACTTATCCACAAGTACGAACGCCGGAATGTCGCAGCCCGGTCGCTGTCTTTGTCTTTGTCTTTGTCCCTGTCTCTATCGAGCGAGACAGTCTCGAAGTGTCTGCGGACTGTCTCAGACTGTCTTTCGGACAGTGTCGGGACAGTTCGGAAAGTCTCAGCCGCGCGTTCGATTTCGCGCCATGGTTAGGTCCAACATGTGATCGGACCAACGGGCGATCCCGCGCTCGATCCAGCTAGAAGACCGGTATTCGCAGCCTTCCTTGACCAGCCACTCATCGATCCACCGGACCGCGGCATCGTTCTGGGCCAATTCGGCCTGATACCCGGCAAGCGATGATCGCAACCGCAAAAGGCGCTTCGCCGCACTGGCCGCTTCGCTGCGCGCCCGGTGATCCTCTTTTCGTGACATGGCCTCGGTCAGAGAGCGCAACACCATCGGATGCATGAGCCGGATTTCTTCCCGGCACTTGACGCGCCGCCATTTGTGCAGCGGTCCGAACTCCAACCGGCAGAGCTGCGAGAAGTGGTCGCGATCGACAAACAGCATCTTGGCAAGGACGGCATGATCGGTCGGCAGGGTGCCCACCGGCGCTTGGTCATAGCTGATATTGATCAGGTCGAAATACAGCGCCCGGCACTCGGCAGTGCCTTTCAGGCGCATGTCGCAATTCAGCCAGCGCCGCCGCTCCCACGCCATGAAATAGTGGCTGTCGAGCCGATCCTCGACCGTCAGCGGATATTCATCGAGATCATCGATGGCCGCGAGTTGAACCTGCGTCATGCAGCAATCCTCTTGCGCTGAACCGCCGATCTAGGGTCGCCTGAGGATAGCGCCGCATGAAAGCCCTTCAGGATGCGGTCACCCTCAACACCCGCCAATGCGCAGACCTGCCAGAAATCCCGGCCGCCAAACCACGATTGGGCACGCTCGACATCCTTGGGATGCGCCGTGATCGATGGATGCAGAGCATCTTCCCATGCCATCGACAGCACATTGCACCAAAGCGCTCGACAGGCATCGACCGGGATATGCGCAAGGGGCGATACTGTAAAATCAGGTTTTGTCATGTGACACCCCTGCCGGCCGGCCACCAATCCCAATCCGTCAAGCCCAACAGGCAGACACGGCGATATGCACCACGCCAGCCCGTGGTGCGCCATTCATGGCCGGTGTCGTTGCAGCGCAACATGACGACGGTGGTGGAAGTAGCGATGTCCTCGATGTCCGCCGAGTCCATGCGGAGATCGGCAGCGACCTGGTCGACGCTGCGATCAACCAACATCCTGCGAATGCCTGAGGGAGTGATTTCGAGAATATCTTTCAATCTTGTCTCCCATCCCAATCCAAGCCGCAGCGCTGGAAGAATTTTTCCGCCGTTTTCTTGAAGCGATGATGCAGGGAAAGGGCGCGGGTCGACCGCGCCTCGTAGAACCTTCCCATCAGGTAATTATAGAGCCTGGTCATTTGCGCCCCTCGATCCGGCCAAAGACAACTTCGGCGCCAGCGATGGCAATGACGGCCATGACATAGCGAAGCGAGGCGTCATGTTCTTCGCGCAGCCAGTTCTTCACCTGGCGCTGCGAGACATCGAGGACACCGGCAGCTTTAACGGTCAGATCATGCTCGGATGGCGACGGAAATGCGCGCCAAAGCATGTTGCGAAACCACTTTCGCGGATTTTCGGCAGGATTTTTCATCGGAAAGTCTCCATGTTTCATCTGTGAGGGTGAAACTGGAGAAGACGATGAGCAGGAGGGCGCGGTGTGGATGGTCACGCTGCGTCCTCCCGGGAGGAGCGCTTAGAACGGCGCGATCTTTCAGCTACCAGTGCTGCACGAATACGTGCTTCAGTTTCTGGCCAAACACGACCCGAGCTACGAAGCCTCGGCATGAGACGCCCATTTTTTGCCAAGACAATACCCGCCCGGTACTCAGACAGCCCAGTCTCGGCAATAAAATCATCGATCTCGGTAAGCAGGTTGTGTTTCATAATTCGACGTATAGGCACGCTATAGCGTTCATGTCAATGCACGCCATAACGTTCGAGCCGCGCGCAGATAGTCGTGCTAATCAATCGTCATGAATAAAGGTTGGTTCGATAGACTTGTCCTGGCCATCGAGGCCGACGATCGCGGGATGCGAGAACTAAGCCGGCTTGCCGGCGTGGGGCCAAACTATGTTCAGCAGATGATCAAAAACCACAAAGAACCGGGAGCGGATCGACTAGCACGGATACTTGATGTGCTGGGCAAGAAGAACGCTCTATACATCCTCACTGGCATCAAGGCTGATGACGATGACCTTGCATTCCTGGCAGTTCTTCAAAGCCTTCGCCCTGATGTGAAGAATCAGGCGAAGGCGCTTCTTGCTTCAATGCAAGCTGACGGAGAGAATGCAACGCAATCTCCCTCTGTGAATCAGGAAGATTCGCCCACAGAGCAATGATTTCTATGTCAATAGCATTCATGACGCCCTCCGCCCGCACTGGAACATTAGGCGAACATTCGCCGATCAGCAACCCGAGAGCCGCTAAAGAATTGCCTAGAAATCCAAGTCCAATTTTACCCCAAATGATCCTTCATCCACCTTCACTCGCCTTTTGCGTAGCCAGCCGCCGACGATTAGCGCCTCGACCAATACCCTCTCACCGACCCACCCCATGCGGTCTAGTTGCGTTGTCCACCGCGCCGCATCAGCCCGAGAAAGATATCCAACCTTCTTATCCTCTATCAAAACGGCAACAGCGTTCGCATCGTAGGGATTGCTAGGCTCGGCCATAAGTACTGCATCACATTCCAACTCAACGCCTTCCTCTGTCTTTGGGCCTGCCAAGCTAGTGAGCTCAGCTTGATAGTGACTTTCCCCGACAATATCGAACTCATAATCGCCTGGGCCCGATATCCGCCTCATCCTGTGCGATGTACTATTTTGCAGGGGCGAACTATCGCGAGCCCCGCCGAGGCCGAATAGCCAACTCAACAATCCCATAGGTTCCTCCAATTGGGGCAGCGATTCTCGAATTGATTGTGGCAAAGCACCGATCAACTTTACAGAAGAACCAATTGATGAACGCTATAGCGTTCTATCTGTATTGACATGAACGCAATAGCGTGCAATCCAATCCCAACCGACACCCATCGGAAGGGAGCTCACCAGTGACGACCTCAGCATTTTTTGTGGAACCTGCGCAGTTCGCATCTGAGCAGATGGAAGCCCGCCATTTCGCGCCTGGTGAGATCGCGGGAGCCGTCATCCCCTACGGCACTGTCATCATCAAATACCGCAGTGGTGATCTTGATCGCTTTCCGGGCGTTCCTGCGGCTGCGGCTCGTGAGATGGCCGAAAAGGTTCACGATTCCCGGGCATTCTCTGGAACGCTGATGATCGAATGCGCTGGCTGTATCGGCATAATCAATATGGCCGAGGTCGAGAGCATCACGTTCCTGCAGGGTCAGAACGAGGCCCAGCCATGACCCTCGAGCTGATCGCCCTTCGCGCCGCCCAAGCCACCCTATTCGTCACGTTCCTGCTGACCGCGCCGACTTTCATGGCGCTGCTTATCCGGTGGGGCGGAACGACCGTGCAACAGGCGATGGGCTGGTGAAGCGATGCCGCATCCCCACTTTTCATCAGATATTCACTTTCGCGCCACGACCTGGTGCGCATCGGAAGGGTGCCGTTCTGCTTCGCACCCCACTGGCCCGCGACTGCGCCTCTTCTCCTCAACTCCCCTGCGGTCGCGGGCATTTTTCACCTTCAGCTGAAAGGACAATTCATGTCGCAGACACCGGAACTGCGCAGCCTCGATCAGATTCTGTCTCTGGCAGATAACGGAGATTACCTGCCCGACCTGCAAGAGCGCATCGAGGCCAACAATATCGAGATGCGGCAATTCGCCAATGATTTCTCGGCCAGCGCCAAGGCCAAGATCACGCTCACCATCGACATGAAGCTGGATCGTTTCGGCCAGTTGGAGCTGACGGTGGATGACAAGATCGTCGGGCCCAAGCCGCCGAAGCACAAGGCGGTCGCCTGGATGACCGGCGGCGGTGCCATCACCACCCACAATCCCGCGCAATCCCGCATGGAAATCCGCGACGCCGATGATGGTCGCCGCGAGCTGCGCACTGCTGAGTAAGGAGAGCTGACCGTGACCCAGGACACCCCGAAGAATATCGCCGAGACGGTGATCGAGGAAATGAAGCGCGTGGGTGAGGTGCAGTTCGTCTCGCTTCCCACGGCAGAAGCGCCGGAGACACCCTATATCGTCGCCGCGCCAGAAGGCATGAAGTTGCATGATCTGACTGCACAGCATCGCTCGGTCATGGAGGCGCTGCGCCCGCTACAGCGCAAGGGCAAGGCACAGTTGGCCGATCTCGATAGCCTGATTGCCTGGACCAATCGCTTCAAGGGCGAAGCCACTGCTTTGTTCGGACAAATCCATCCGACGCCGAAGATGCTTTCCGTGATCGACTATCACGGTGGCGGCGCGCCGGTGATTGATCCCGAGGGTGGTGATCCCTCCGCCAGCCATGGCCGTCATACCGGCGTCTATACCTTCCCGGTTTCCGAGGAATGGAAGCGCTGGAACGGCATCAGCGGTAAGAGCCTGACGAAAGACGAGTTCGGCGAATTCATCGAGGACAATGCCAATGACTTCCTCGATCCGACGCCGGCGCTGTTGGGCAAAGCCTCCGGTGATCTGCAGCCATGGGAAGAGCGTATGATCGAGATTGCGCAGAAGCTGCAGG
The DNA here is from genome assembly GCF_028553805.1 of Paracoccus saliphilus. Taxonomy (NCBI): domain Bacteria; kingdom Pseudomonadati; phylum Pseudomonadota; class Alphaproteobacteria; order Rhodobacterales; family Paracoccaceae; genus Paracoccus; species Paracoccus saliphilus. Next base: position 2,513,419 of record NZ_CP067140.1, read on the forward strand.
GCCGGTTCGGGCAATATGCGGCGCTGGCGCATCTGTCACGTGAGTTCCAGGTCCATGAAACTGGCCATCTGCAGGTCAAGACTGATCGCGACACGGGCGAGGCTAAGGTCCAGTTCCTGACCGAGCACAAGGATCCCGATGGCCAGCCGCTGAGCCTGCCGAACCTGTTTATGATTGCCATCCCGGTTTTCGAGGAAGGCGCGCTATACCGCCTCGCCGTTCGCTTCCGCTACCGGAAGTCCGGCAGCGAGGTGCGGTTCATCGTCAGTCTCTACAATGCCGATGTCGCGCTTCGCGATGCCGCACGGGAGGCCATGTATCGCGCACAGGCCGAGACCGAGGTTCCGCTCATGATGGGTGTGCCCGAGGTGGGCGTGGCATGAGCGGCACTGAGAAACACAGGGTGGCGCCAATGCGCCATCCCATCGAACCGTTGCCGATTGACCTTCCGGCTGTCGAGGATCACGAGGTGCCGTCACCCCTGCAGTCCATCAAGGCCCGTGATCTGATCTTCATCGCGGTCGGCATGTTCGGCACCTTCGCTGGTGGTGCGCTGGCCGCACGGTGGTTGAAATGAGCATCCCTACCCTTTCCGCCTTCACCGACGATCAGCTCCGCGAGGCTTACGCCTTCCAGGTCCGCCAAGGCTATCGCGGTGACATGGGTCGCACTGCAGCTGCGATGGCGTTGCTCGAAGATGACGGCACTATTGCCGATGACGACATGATCGAGCGGCTGGCGGCCGAGATCGGGCGAGCGGTTGAGGAGTCGGGTGCGCATGACTGACATGCTTTTCGACGACCCGCTTCAAATGACGTGGCAGCGACCCGCGAAGAAGAGCGGATGCGGTCGCAATCCTTCTCTTGGCCCTGGTAGCTGCAAGTTCTGGTGGGAGGGATGCCCTCGCGCAAAAGAACGCGGTTGCTATCAGCTTTGGGAAAGGGCGCAGGCAGATGCTGGAAATGTTCCGGACGGACCGGGGAAGGCACGGCGCCCATGATCTCCCTCCGCATCCTCATCGCCTGTGAAACCTCGGGCGTAATGCGCCGGGCCTTTGCTGCCCGCGGGCACGATGTCTGGTCCTGCGACATTCTCCCGGCTGAGGAGGGCAGCAACCGGCACATCACCGGCGACGTGCGCGACTATCTCGATGACGGGTGGGACCTGCTGACTGTCATGCACCCACCCTGCACGCGCCTGTGCCGGTCGGGCCGTCGCTGGATGTCGGGACCGGGCAAGTGGACGCAGCCCAAACAACTGCCGCGTGGGCGCAATTGGGAGAGCATGAAGAACGAGTTCGTGGAAGGCGTGGATCTCTTCATTTCATGCTGGCGTACGCCGATCGAGAGGGTAGCGATCGAGAACCCCGAAATGAACGATCTGGCCCGAGATCGCATGCCGGCCGATCTCCCTGCTCCGCAGATGGTTCAACCGTTCTGGTTCGGTGAGCCGTTCTACAAGGCCACGGGCCTCTACTTGCGTGGCCTGCCGCAGTTGTCCCCGACCAACAGGCTGCCGGAGCCCGAGCGCGGTAGCGACGAATGGAAACGCTGGAACGCGGTTCACAGGGCCCCGCGCGGCGGCCCTGACAGATGGAGGCTGCGCAGCCGCACGTATGAGGGTGTGGCAGATGCCTGCGCCGATCAATGGGGCAGGCATGCGATGGAGGTGGCGGCATGACACCCAATCTCACCTTCCACAAGCCGCATGAGGCTCACGAGACCGGCCGCATTCTGGCATTCTGTCACAAGGCGTATATCGGACGCATCAATCCCCTTGGGGACGGCCGTGCAACTTGGGAACTGGATCGCAGCGACCACCGAGGCACGGCGAAGTCCGTTCAGGCGGCAGAGGCGGCACTAGCCGAGGCGTTTGGGCAGTGGATGGCAACGGCCGGGCTGGTGCAGACATGAGCCAGCTTCACACATTCCACACCCTGCGCCCCTATGGCGGTTTCGACATGATCATGGCCGACCCGCCCTGGTCATTCGACAATTTCTCATCCGCGGGCGAAGCGAAGAATGCCAAGGCGCAGTACGCCTGCATGTCACTCGATGACATCGCTGCCCTGCCCGTTTCTGCCTTGGCGTCCGACAATTGCGTGCTGTGGCTCTGGGCCACCAACCCGCTCCTGCGCGAGGCCTTCGACATCATGGATGCATGGGGCTTCAATCGAAAGACGGCCGGTCATTGGGTGAAGACCACCAAGCACGGCAAGCTGGCCTTCGGGACCGGTTACATTCTGCGTTGTGCTGGTGAGCCGTTCCTGATCGGAACGCGCGGATCGCCGAAGACCAGCCGGTCGGTGCGCTCGGTCATCATGGGCCCGATCCGCGAGCACAGCCGCAAACCCGACGAGGCGTTCGCCGAGGCAGAGAGGCTGATGCCGGGTGCCAGGCGCATCGAACTGTTCAGCCGCCAGCGCCGTGAAGGATGGGCGAACTGGGGCAACGAAGCCGAGAAATTTCAGGAAGTGACGAGCTGATGGGACGGCCGCGTGCAGCCTATACCAAAACGGACATCAGGAGAGCCGTGCAGGGTGCGCGCGAGGCCGATCCAATGGCGGTGGTGGAAGTGGTACTGGGAGAAGTTACGCTCAGAATATTGCCACCCGAAACCCCGCTTGACGAATGCATTGATAACGACAAACTTGGGCTACCCAAACAATGGTAGACCCAATGATGATCGAACTACCTGGCTTGCTCAAAGAGCGGCTTCCATCAGGCGCATTCCGTTATCGCGTCAGGGTCGAAGGGAATAAATCCCGACGGATAAGATTGAACGTTACGCCAGACCATCCAGATTTCATGGAGCATTATCGCGCGGCGCGGCGCGGTGTGGCGCTGGAAGTCCATACCGCGCCCGAGGATCGCGTAGTTCGCAACTCCATAGCCTGGCTCAGCTACAAGCACGAAGCCGCTTTGGAGCGACAGGTCAATGCCGGTCAGGCGTCTCCGCTCACTCTGAAAAAGCGTAAGCAAATCATGGCCAGGCTTCGCGAAGAGTATGGCGAATATGATATGCGCATGCCGCAAATGAAGATCATCGAGCTGCGCGATAGCATGCTCGAAACTCCGGCATGGGCCGACAGCATGGTTGAAGGTATCCGCAGCATGTACCGATGGGCTGTAAAAGATGTTGGCCTGTGCCAAGTCAACCCGGCAATCGGCATCGAAAAGATCAACAAAGGTAAGGGTGGCGCCATTCCCTGGACTGTGAACGATCTGAAAAAATATCGAAAGTTTCACAAGCCTGGAAGCACGCCGCACCTCGCTCTCACCCTATTTATGTTCACTGCATGCCGAATTGGCGATGCGGTCATTCTAGGTCGAGACAACGAGTTCAAGCAGGATGGCATCAGGGGAATTGCCTGGCAGCCACAAAAGCGGGGATCGGCCTTTGTTAAAATTCCCATGGTTCCACCACTCTACAAGGCAACCAGAGCAACGAAAGTTCAAGGTCCGACATATCTCCTGAACGACAAGGGCAAGCCATTTACATCGTCCGACAGCTTCGGCCAGATGTTCCGCAGGTGGTGCCGTGAAGCCGGGCTTCAGAACCGGTCCAGCCACGGAATTCGAAAAGCAGCTGGTCATCTGCTCGCGCAAGAAGGATGCAGCCAGTACCAGATCATGGCCATCCACGGCCATACGCAGGCAAAGACCTCAGAAATCTACACGAAGGGAGTCGAGCGTTGGCGTATGGCAGCAGATGCTATGAAGCGCCTGGAAGGCATGGACTGGTAGAACAAACCGCAAATTTCGTGGGACACCCTAATTGTAACCTATTGGAATCATTGAGGTGCGAATACTAAGGCATGGGACACATTTCCGTTGAAAACATTACGAAAATTCGTCTGATCGTATCCCATCGCCCGCTCCAATCACAAAGAGGCCGGACCTTCACAGGGTCCGGCCTCTTTGATTTCTTGGCCCAATATCGACACAAGCAGGCATCGCAGCCCAAGCATGTTCAGGCATGACATGTCGTCCTCAAAGCCTTGCGGTTTTCATATTGAAACGCCGCGCATGCGAAACACAGGCGCGGCGATCATGTTTTGACTACCGGGGCTTATCCCGAAAGCCTATCTCGCAAGCCATCCTCCATCGACATTCAGCACTGCCCCGTTGACGTAATCCGAGGCCGGCGCGGCCAGGAACACCGCCGTCTGCCCAATATCCTCGGGCTTGCCCCAACGCCCCGCCGGGATCCGCTCGAGGATCGATTTCGAGCGGTCGGGATCGGCGCGCAGGGCCTGCGTGTTGTTGGTCTCGATATAGCCCGGCGCGATCGCGTTCACGTTCAGCCCCCGCGCCGCCCATTCATTCGCCATCAGCCTGGTCAGCCCCGCCACCCCATGCTTGCTGGCCGTGTAGGAGGGCACCCGGATGCCGCCCTGGAAACTGAGCAGGGAGGCGATATTGACGATCTTGCCCCGCCCGCGCGGCAAAGCCGCCTTCGCGAAAGCCTGGCAGGTGAAGAACAATGCCTTCAGGTTCACGTCCATGACATCGTCCCAATCGGCCTCGGAGAATTCCACCGCATCCTCGCGCCGAATGATACCGGCATTGTTCACCAGGATATCGATGCGCTCAGCGGCAAAGACATCCCGCGCCGCCATCGGATCAGTGAAATCCAGGCGCATGGTCCGGCCCGAGCCCATCAGCGCCAGCGTCTCGTCGCAATCGCGCCGACCGGCGGCGATCACCTCGGCCCCGGCCTGCGCCATCGCCACCGCAATCGCCTGCCCGATCCCGGTATTCGCGCCGGTCACCAGCGCAACCTGTCCGTCAAGCGAAAAGGCTGTCATCCCTGTTCCTCCAGTCGAATATCCTCTGCCTCGCGCGGCATCACCCGCCGCTCACCCTCCAGCGTCCAGTCACGCGGATCGAGCCTGCGCCCCTCGGCCTCGACCACGCCATCCGGGCGGAACAGGACCTCGCCGTAATCGGCGTCCTTCACCCGGATCGTGCCATCGGGCTCGATAACCGGCATCAGGACGTGCCGGGCGGCAAAGCCCTGCAGCTCGCCCGCATGGCCAAGCCGCATGACCCAGAGCCCGTTCCGGCCCTCCAGCCGCAGCTCATGCCCCGCCGATCCGCCCTGAGTTGACAGCGCCAAGGGGGCGGATGCCGATAGCAGCACCCCGCCCGCACCGGATCGCGCCAGTGCCCGCTTGCCGTCAACCGCCCATTCGTCGAATGATTGCGTCGGAAACCAGGCATGGGTGAAACCGGGCTGCGCGGGATCGCCGTCGAATTTCACCACCGCCAGATCGCGATATTGCTGCACGCGCGGCACGCTGGCCGAGCCGCCCCAGAAGGACGGGCGGCCAAAGCCGGACTGAATGATCTCTCCCGGATGGTTGATCCAGATCTGTGCCGAGGGCTCCCGCCCGATCCGCGCCTGGATCAGCGTTTCCTGATAGCCCCATTCGCCCCAACGATACAGCGCCGCCGAGCCCATGGCCGTCTCACTGGTCTTATAGTGATAGAGCCGCGCGAAACCGTTCTGCCCCTGCTGGAACATCCATTCCTGCGCTTGCGCGTCATCGCTCCAGCAGGCGGTCGCGGTCAGATCCGGCAGGACCAGCCCGTGATCGCGCAGGCAAAGCGCAAGCTGGGCAAGGCAGTTCACATGGGCGCCAAAGCTCCCCTGCCCCCAAAGCAGCCGCGCCATGCCGGTCAGTTCCAGCGTATCGGCGGTGCAGAGCGAATGTTCATAGCTGCGGCCCTGCGCCCCGGTGATCACGCCGTGATGGGCGGAATTGGCGACCACTGTCACCAGCCGCTCGATGGCGCGCCCGGCCCGCTCGCGGATCTCCGGATCATGGGCCAGCGCATGAAGCGCGGTCATCCCCTTCAGGTCGATCGGGAAATAGGTGGCCGAGTTGAATTCGGCCATCTCCGCCGCCTCGAAATGATCGAACCAGGCCATCAGCCGGTCATGGCCGATCCGGCTCTGCTCGGCCCCTGTCCGCCCCGACCGGACAAACCGCGCCTCGGGCAACATGTGACCGGCCAGGTAGGCCGCCGTATGGAACAGCAGCGCGTGGTTTTCCGAGAAATACCACTGCACGTCATTGCCCGGCTCGTCCATCCAGTAGCGGAAATTCAAGGCTGCCGCATCGATCCGCGCCCGCAAGCCGTCAGAGAGGCGGTCAGGATAGGCGATGCGAGTCCAGAGAAGCGGCACCAGCGCGAAATCGGCGCAATCGAAACAGGCCTCGATCCCCGGCAGGGCTGCGGTGATGATCTCATCCGCCCGCGCCAGCGCCAGATCGCCGCCAAGTGCCGCGCAGGCCAGGGCTGTCTCGGTATCGGATTCGGCATTGCGGGCGATCCAGCCTATCGCCTCTTCGATGCGGGCGGCGGGATCGGCGGATGCCGGTCCGATACTGCCGCGATGGCTGATCTCGGCCCCGAGCCGGGTATCCACGGTGAATCCGTCACAGGTCAGCGTAAAATCGAAATAACGGTAATCGGCAGGCAGATCGCCCGAAGGACCGATCCGAACCCGATCCGCGCCCGCAGGAATGTCGATCCGCAGATCCGTATGGTCATGCGACATGAAATGCCCGCTGATCCGGACACCCCCCGAGACGGGTGCCGGAAAGGGCCTGGGCAGGATCAGGTGAATATCCTCGCCATCATAGCGTTTGCGATCCAGATGCATGGCCGCCAAGGCACCCTCGACCTGCGTCACAAAGGCAGGATCAACAGCAAAGCTATGTCCCGCCTCGGCCTCTGGCCCCGAAATCCAGCCCAGGGAGATCCGCAGAACTGCGTCGCGTTCGCATAGATCCTCGAACCAGATCGCCAGTTCGTTTACCCCGGCCACCAGTTCGGCATCGAACTCGACCTCATCCATCGCGTTGCGCGTCGCGGGCGACAGCCATGCCACCGGATCGCCGTTCACATACAGCTTCGCCGCCCCGCAAATGCCCAGCTTCAGCCGCGCGGTGCCCGCCTGCCCGGCATGGATCACGCTGCGCGCCCAGCCCTCGACCCGCGTGGCCCGGAACCAGAATCCCGACAGGTCGAGAAAGGCCGAACCCGTGGGCAGCACATTGCGCGCGCCCATCCAATCCGGCATCGGGCGGGTCGAGGGCTCCTTGCCGCGAACCTCGTCGATATAGGCAGTGCGGCAGGGATAGGTATGCGGAATCCAGTTCTTGTCCTTAGTCAGGAAGAAGGTCGAATCCATCTCGCCTTCCATCGGCGCATCCGCGACGTCATAGGGGCTTTGCCTCAGCGTGGTGACTTGCCAATAGGAGAGCGGGGTTCCGGCGGATAGAGGCATGATCTAGCGCAACTCCGAAATGGCAACGGGAGAGACATCGGTATAGGCTTGGTTCTCGCCCGTCATGCCCCAGACAAAACCATAGGGGCCGGTGCCCGCGCCCATATGGATCGACCATGCCGGTGACAGCACGACATCGCCATCGGCCACGACCAGGTGACGGGTATTGTCCGGGCGGCCCATGAAATGCATCACCCGGTCGCCCTCGGCGAGATCGAAATAGCAATAGGCCTCCATCCGGCGCTCATGCAGATGCGGCGGCATGGTGTTCCAGATCGATCCCGGCGCCGGATCGGTGATCCCCATCAGCAGCAGGCAGGAGGGCGCGACCTCGGGATGGATATACATCGCCAGCGAGCGCTGGTTGGAACGCTCCGCCTCGCCCATCACCAGCACCTTGGATTCCGATTTGCGGATCAGCCGATGCGGGATATCGGCACCAGCCGGAACCGAGTTCATGTAGAACCGCGCCGGCGCATCGGCCGAGTCGCTGCCCAGAACCACCTGCCTGGCCCCGCGCCCGATATAGAGCACATCGCGATTGGCCAATGCGAAACGCTCGCCATCGACCTCGATCCAGCCCGCGCCGCCCAGATTGGCGATCCCCATCTCGCGGGCGGTAAAGAAGAATTCCGTGCCGACATCCTCGCCGTCACCGAATTCCAGCGCCTGTTCCAGCGGCACGGCCCCGCCCACGATCATCCGGTCGAAATGGGTATATGCGAATTCGATCTGGCCCGGCGCGAACAGCCCCTCGACCATGAAATTCGCCCGCAGATCCGTGGTTTTCATGCCGTCGACCTGATCCGGCCCGGCTCCGTATCTTTGCAACATCGGCATAGCCATTTCCTTCATATTCGCCTTGATGATTTGCGCAAACGGATCACACTAGGAAATCTATTGTGCAATATGTAAATTCATTTCATAACCATGCGTCAGATACTCACGAGGTTTGCATGAGACAGAACGGCCGCACGCGGATCACCGACATCGCCAGGAAGCTGGGCGTCTCGACCGCGACGGTGTCACGAGCACTGACCGGCAACGGCTATGTGCGCGAGGCGCTGGCGGCGAAAATTCGCGCCGCCGCGGTCGAGATGAATTACACCCTGCCCGGATCTGTCACCGGGCGGCGTGTCCTGCTTGTCTCGTCGCAAGAGGCGATGATCGATTTCCAGCGCAGTCAGTTCACCATGCATGTGCTGGCCGGGCTACAGGAACGCGCCGATGCGCAGGATATCCGTGTCGATACGCAGATCTATCAAGGCGCGGACGGCCTGCAGAGCCTGCGAGAAACCGCCGAGGCCGAGGATGTGATCGGCGTTCTGCTGGTCACCGTGGATGACGCGATACTCGATTTTGCCCATGAACTGCCCCGCCCCGCCGTCATCGTGAATGGCGACGATCCCGGGATGCGGCTCAGTTCCGTGACGCCCTGCAACCGTTCGGCGGCAGCCCTGGCGACCCGGCACCTGATCGAACTCGGCCATCGCCGGATCGCCTTCATGAACAAGCCGGGACGCCGCACGATCCTGCGCCGCTTTGAGGGCTGGAAGGATGCGCTGGCCGAAGATTTCGACCCCCGCCTGACCATCGAGGTCGAGGACTGGACGGCCGAGGCGGCGCGTCGCAGCGTGACGGAGGCGCTGGAGAACGGGCTCGAATTCACCGCCATCGTCGCTGCCGGGGACATCCTTGCCGCCGGTGCCGTCGCCGCCCTGCAATCGGCGGGCTGGAAGGTGCCGGGAGAAATCTCGGTGCTGGGGATCGACGGGCTGCCGCAGGGGCAATACCTGTCGCCCGCGCTCAGCACGGTGAAGATCCCGATGCATGCAGTCGGCGCCCTGTCGCTCGACCTGCTTTGCGAAACGGTGCGGCTCCGCTCTGCCGGGATCGACCTGCCTGCACGCCGGATCGAACTCGCCTGCGAATTGATCCGGCGCGCCAGTTGCGGCCCCTGCTCCACTTGATCCTGCCCCTCCTGATCCTTTACATCAGGCCGAACAGCCGCGGCAGTCCAAGCGTCAGCGCTGGCACATAGCTGACCAGCATCAGCGACAGGACCAGCACGGCGAGGAAGGGCAAGAGCGGCTTCGCCACCTGCTCGATCCTCAGATTGGCGACCGAGCAGCCGACGAACAACACCGATCCCACAGGCGGCGTCATCGACCCCACGCCGAGATTGAAGATCATCATGATCCCGAGTTGCACCGGATCCATGCCTATCTCGCCCGCGATGGGCAGGAAGATCGGCGTGAAGATCAGCACCGCCGGGGTCAGGTCCATGAAGAAACCGATGACCAGCAGGCTGATATTCATGATCAGCAGCACGATCAGCGGGTTGTCGAAGGTCAGGATCGTTTCGGCGATGATGTCGGGGATTCCCGCGACGGTCATGACATAGGACATGATGCCCGAGGTCGCGATCAGGAACAGGATCGCGCAGGTCATCACTGCCGAAGAGCACAGCACCTCGGCATATTCGCGCCAGCTTGCCATGCGGTAGAACAGCGAGAGCCCGAAACTGTAGAGCACGGCCACCGCCGCTCCCTCGGTCGCGGTAAAGGCACCGATGACGATGCCCCCGATCACCACCACCACCATCATCAGCGACGGTAGCGCACCGATCACGATTTGCATCGCCTCGCTCATGTCGGGCTGCCGCTCGATCCGGTAGCCGCGGCGATGGGCGATCACCCCGGCGACCAGCATCACCGACAGGCCCATCAGGATACCCGGAACGTAGCCGCCGACGAACAGCGCCGAGATCGAGGTGCCGCCCGAGACCAGCGAGAACAGGATCAGCGGCCCGCTTGGCGGGATCAGGATGCCGGTCGGGGCAGAGGCGATATTGACCGCGGCCGAGAAGGCCGGGTCGTAATTCTCTTTCTTCTGCAGCGGCCCCATGGTTCCGCCGACTGCCGCCGCTGCCGCGATGGACGAGCCCGAGATCGAACCGAACAGCATGTTCGCGATGATATTCGTATGCGCCAGCGCCCCGGGCAGCCGCCCGCCGACCAGCTTGGCCAGGTTGATCAGTCGGATCGCGATGCCGCCCTTGTTCATGATGTTGCCGGCAAGGATGAAGAAGGGAATCGCCAGCAGCGTGAAACTGTCGATGCCCGAGAACATCTTCTGCGCGGCCACGAAATAGATCACGTCGGGCGGGAAATAGGCCAGCCCGGTCACGATGGAGGAAACGCCGATGGCAACCGAGATCGGCGTGCCCAGGGCCAGAAGCCCGAAGAACAGGACGAACAGCACGAAAGCGGCGAAACCCGGCTCGAGCATCAGGTCGAGGAAAGCGGTCATCTCACATCGTCTCCTGCGGGTCCGGATCGGTCTGGCCCGTGCCGGTGATCAGCCCGACGATCTCTATCGCCAGAAGCACCACGATCAGGACCGCCGAAATCGGCAGGACCAGGTAGACCAGCCCGATGGGGATCTGCATGATCGGCGAATATTGCTCCATCGCCGAGCTGCTGGCGCGAATGCCGCCGAAGAACATGGTGATGACCGCAAAGCCGATGGTAATCAGCGCATTGACGATGCCCAACAGGCGTCTTGCCCGTGGCGGGCACATGCTGGGCAGCAGTTCCAGCGCCAGGTGCTTGCGCGCCCCAAAGCAATAGGCCGTGCCGAGAAGGGCCGTCCAGATCATCATGAAGCGCAGGGTTTCCTCGGTAAACAATGCCGGGGTGGACAGCACGTAGCGCGTGAATACCTGCCACAGCATCAGCACGACCATGATCGCGAGCAGGCTGGCGATAAGCCCGAGCAGCAGGCGCTCGACAATAGACTTGATACGAAACAACAAGGGTATCCTCCCATGGATATCGGCATATGCCGTCACGGCAGTCCGGCCTTCCCCGGGCATGCGCCGCCGTGGCGCGGAAGATGCAATATGAAAATTAATCGCACAACATGAAATATTATTGCACACTCCTTCGACAATCGCCCTTCCACGACTTCGCGTCAGGTCATTTCCGTGCCCTGGTCGGGCCAATCATGTGAATGCAAAAAATTTACATGTGGAAACTTAAATTCAGATGTTTCATTTCTCGCCCTGACGACCTCGGACCGATCCGGGGAGATGTGGCGGCTCCGACGTGGATGCCACCAGGTAAATGGGGAGGAATAACCATGAATATTCGTCAATTCACGCTCACGCTGACCTCGGTTCTGGCGCTGAGCGCCGCTGCGGCCGAGGCCCGGGTCAATCTGAAACTCGCCAATTCGCTGTCCAAGGATCATCCGACCAGCGTCGCCCTGCAGCAATTCGCAGACGAGGTCGAGGAAAAGACCGATGGCGAAGTGAAGATCCGCCTGTTCCTGAACGGCGTTCTCGGCTCGGAACGCGAAGTGCTGGAGCAGCTTCAGAACAACGCGGTCGATATCACCCGTGTCAGCGCCGCCAATCTGGAAAACTTCAATCCGATCTACAAGGCGTTCAACCTCCCCTACATCTTTAGCGATGAAGACCATTTCTACGAGGTCATGAGCGGCCCCGTCGCCGACGAGGTCTATCAGGCCACCGCGGAAAGCGGCTTTACCGGTCTGACTTTCTTCGACAGCGGCGCGCGCTCTTTCTACACCAAGTCCAAGCCGATCGAGACGCCCGAGGACCTGGCGGGCCAGAAGCTTCGCGTCATCAACTCGAACATCTCTATCCGCATGGTCGAACTGATGGGCGGTACTCCCACGCCGATGCCCTATGGCGAGATCTACACCGCGCTGCAGCAGGGCGTGATCGACGGGGCCGAGAACAATCCCACGGCGCTCACCATCGGCCGTCACGGCGAGGTCGCCAAGTTCTACTCGCAGGACGAGCATCAGCGCATCCCGGATTTCCTGGTTATCTCGAACTCGGCCACCGAAAAGCTGAGCGACGAGCAAATGGCGATCGTCAAGGAGGCCGCCGTTCACGCGACCGAATCCTTCCGCGATCTCTGGACCAAGGCGGTCGAGGATGCCGTGACCGAAGCCGAGGCCGAGGGTGTCACCTTCAACAAGCCCGACCCGGCGCCCTTCCGCGCCAAGGTCGAACCGCTGATCGAGGAATTCAAGGCCGATCCGCAGATCGGACCGCTGCTGACCAAGATCATCGAAAGCCAATAATTTTGCCCGGCCCCGGTCCAAACCCCGGGGCCGCGCGATCCGGACAGGAACCAGATGAACATGCATTTCCCCGCTCGCCGCGCCGAACTTGAACAGGCAATTTCGCAAACCGTTCAGGGCCTGCGCTCATTGCGCCACGAAGGGCAGTTCGACGAGCCGAATCTCGACGGCACCGCCGGCGATTACATCAGCTTCGAATCATGGGAATGGCCACAAGGCGTGGGGCTTTACGGTCTGGCCCAGCTTTGGCTGCAAACCGGCGACGCAACTGCCCGCGCCACGCTGGAGGACTGGTATGCCCGCCAGATCGAACGGGGCCTGCCCCGCCGCAACGTGAATACCACCGCGCCAATGCTGGCGCTGTCGCTTCTGTGGCGCGAAACCCGCGATCCGCGTTGGGAACACCCGCTGCGTGACTGGGCGGATGGCGTTCTGGCGGATATGCCGCGCACGGTCTCGGGCGGGTTCCAGCATGACGTCTCGGACAAGATCAACGAGGGTGAGCTGTGGGACGATACGCTGTTCATGCTGGCGCTGTTCCTGGCCAGCTATGGCCATGCCGCGAACCGGCCCGACCTGGTTGAAGAGGCAGGGTTCCAGTTCCTGATCCACACCCATTACCTGTGCGAGGCGGAAACCGGACTGTGGTTCCACGGATGGACCTTTGACGGCAATCACAATTTCGCCCGTGCGCGTTGGGCGCGGGGCAATTCATGGATATCCGCCGGGGTTCTGGACCTGCTGGAACTGACCGAACTGGACCCGGCGGTCCGGCGCTACCTGACCTGGGTCGTCACCGCCCAATTGCAGGCCCTTCTGGATCACCAGACCGATAGCGGCGCATGGCATACGCTGGTGGACGATCCCTCCTCTTACGAGGAAATCTCGGCCACCGCCGCCATCGGCTATGCCCTGCTCAAGGGGCATCGTCTTGGACTGGGCAATGAGCACTGGAAGACCGGCGGGACGCGGGCATTGCAGGCGGTGCTGCGGCATATCGGCCCCGATGGGGTCGTCGGTCAGGTCTCTTACGGGACACGCATGGGCGAGGATCTGCAATTCTACCGCGACATCCCGATCCAGCCGACCGGTTACGGGCAGTCGATGACCCTGCTTTGCCTGGTCGAGGCGCTGAACCACGTTCCGGCCTGACATGTTCCGGGCAATCGCATCGATAAGGCGGGGCCCGGTCAGCCCTGCCTGCGAAATGTCACGTAATGCGGTATGCGGCCCTCGCGCAGTGCCTTCTGCTCATAACGGGTGCTGATCCAGTCCTCCCAGGGCTCCCCCGTCTCGCGGGTCAGATCGAAGCCCGCCAGCGGCACCTCTTCCAATGTCTGGCGAACGTAATCGGGAATATCGGTCGCCACGCGGAACTCGCCCCCCGGACGCATCACCCGGGCCAGCGGCAAGAGATGTTCCGGCGTCACGAAGCGGCGGCGATGATGACGCGCCTTGGGCCAGGGATCGGGATACATCAGGAAGGCGCGGTCGATACTGGCATCGGGCAGCACATCCATCAGGTCCCGCGCATCGCCCGGATGAACCGAGACATTTTCGACCCCCGCCGCCCGGATCTTGCCCAACAGCATGGCGACGCCGTTGATAAAGGGCTCGCAACCGATGATCCCGATCTCGGGATAGGTTGCGGCCATGTGGACCATATGCTCGCCGCCGCCGAAGCCGACCTCCATCCAGACAGAGCGATCGTCCCCGAAAATCGCCTTGGGATCGATCTGGCTGCGCTCCGGGTTCTCCTGAACGGAAATCCCGCGTGGGCGCAGCTCTCCCAGATCCTCGTTCAGGTATCCCTTCTGGCTCGGGCGAAGGGTCTTGCCGTGACGCCGCCCATAGAAATTGCGGCGCGGCGGGTTCGGATCAAAGGCGGATTTCGACTTGTCACTCATGTTTCGTCATCTCGGCACAGGCAGTATCCGTTACCGGATATAATGCGAAACCTGTTGATCGTCCCCGAACCAGGCTTCGCTTCTTCTTCATGCAAATATCCCACGGGGGTCGCCGGTTGGAGCGCCACGGGTTCGAGAACCAGCCGGCGACGGGGTGTGAACCCCCCGGCTGTCGCGGGACGCAGATCATGAATCTCGCCCTAGTCCGCTGTCAACCGGCTGACAATCACCGTGACCTCGGGCTTTTTGCCGATTTCCTCCATGCTGACCTGGCGGGTAACCTTGCGAATCGCATCGTCCATCTTCTTGTCATCGCGGACAAGCTTGTTGTCGGCGCTTTCCAGGAATTCGGCCAGCTCGGTTTCGATATGGCGGGCCAGATCGTCGCCGCCACGGGTCCGCTCGGGCAGGCCCATCAGCTCGACCCAGGCATCGGGCAGAACGTTATCGTCCTCGTCCACGATCACGCTGACCAGCGCATGCCCGTTCAGGGCCATGCGGATACGGTCGCGCACGATCCCGTCCATCGCACCGATCAGGGTATTGCCGTCAAGATAAAGCCGCCCTGTCTCGACCTGGTCGATCACGCGCGGCGCGTCTCCGGTCAATTCCAGCATGGTGCCATTCGTGGCGATTTCGGCCGCGATTCCCTTGCCGCGGGCGATCTGCACATGTTCGCGCAGATGCAGATGCTCGCCATGCATTGGGATCACGACCTGCGGCTTCAGCAATTCGTGGATCTTCTCGATATCCGGGCGGTTGGCATGACCCGAGACATGGTAAAGCCCGTCCTGATCGTCGAAGACATCCACGCCCATCTCGCTGAGCGCATTCATGATCCGCCCGACCGAGCGTTCATTGCCCGGAATGGTCTTCGAGCTGAACAGGAAGCTGTCTCCCTCTTTCAGCGACAGCCCCAGGTAACGCCCGCGCGAAAGCTGCGCGCTGGCGGCGCGGCGCTCGCCCTGCGAACCGGTGACGATCAGCATCACCTTGTCGCGCGGCATATCCGATGCCTCGTCCGGGCCGATCGTCTCGGGGAAATCACTCAGCACGCCGGTCTCGAAGCCGACCGAGACCATCCGCCGCATCGCCCGCCCCAACAGGCAGACCTTGCGGCCCGATGCGATGGCTGCATCGGCAAGCGTCTTCAACCGGGCGATATTGCTGGCGAAGGTCGTCGCGACGACCATGTTCTTCTGCTCCATCACCCAATCGCGGATCGGGTCGGCCAGAAGCGACTCGGACCGGCCTGGATGGGATGAGAAGACATTGGTCGAATCGCAGGTCAGCACCTTGACCCCCTGCCCTTCGCCAGCGATTTCGCTCCATTTCGCAGGCTCGAAAGGGTCGCCCACGATTGGCGTCTCGTCCAGCTTGAAATCGCCGGTATGCACGATGCGTCCGGCGGGCGTGTCGATGATCAGCGCGGCGCTTTCCGGGATCGAGTGGCTGACCGGCATGAACTGCACCGAGAACGGCCCCTTTTCGATCACCTGCGGGCGCGGATCGACGAATTTCACCGTATCCGCCGGCAACCCCATCTCTTCCAGCTTCAGCCGGCACAGGGTCCCGGTGAACTTGCGCGCATAGACCGGCACTTCAAGCCGCGACCACAGATGCCCGAGCGCACCAAGATGATCCTCGTGGCCATGGGTGATGAAGATCGCCTCCAGCCGGTCGCGGTTTTCCTCCAGCCATGTCAGATCCGGCATGATCAGGTCGATCCCGGGGCTTGAATCCATGTCCCCGAAGGTCACGCCCAGATCCACGAGGATCAGCCGTTCCTTGCCCGGCGCGCCATATCCATAGACATAGGCGTTCATGCCGATTTCGCCCGCGCCGCCTAGCGGCAGATAGATCAGGCGCTCAGCCATTGCCCATCTCCTTGTTGTAATCGTGAATTAATCTTAGTCCGTGCATCGTCAGATCGTCTTCGATTGTGTCGAACAGGTCAAACCCCTGATCGAAGAGCGGCGCAAGCCCCCCCGTCGCAATAACTTTCATCGGCCGGTGACGCTCGGTCCGGATATGCTGGACGATCCCCTCGACCAGCCCGATATATCCCCAGAAAATGCCCGATTGCAGGCAGGCCACCGTATTGGTGCCGATCACCTTGGCGGGCATGGTCACATCGACATGTGGCAGGCTTGCCGCGCCCATATGCAGCGCCTCGAGCGACAGGTTGACGCCGGGAGAGATCACGCCGCCGATATAGGCGCCGTCCTTATCGACCACGTCAAAGGTCGTCGCGGTGCCGAAATCGACCACGATCAGGTCTGGCCCGTGCCGGTCGAATGCGCCGACGGTATTCACCAGCCGGTCGGGACCGACGCTGGTGCCCGCATCCACGCGCGGCGGAACCGGCAACAGGCAATCGGGTTTACCCACGACCAGCGGGCGGGTGTCGAAATAACGGCTGCACAGCACCCGCAGATTGAACACCACGCGCGGCGCGGTCGCACTGATGATGCAGGCATTGATCTCCAGCCCGAATTTCTGCCCCTCGATCAGCGTGGAGAGCCAGACGAAATACTCGTCCGCCGTGCGGCGGTGATCGGTCGAGATGCGCCAATGCGCCAGGAATTTCCGACCGTCCCAAATCGAGAACACGGTATTCGTATTGCCGGTGTCGATGCACAGAAGCATGGCTCAGCCTCCGCTGAAATATATCTCGGCCGCGGGGATCGCCTGCCGGCCCTTGGGCGTCGCCAGGATCAACGCGCCGGTGTCGTCGATGCCGTCGAAACGGCCTTCGGTCCGGGTTGTACCGGTCCGGGCGATGATTGTCTCGCCCAGTTTCGCCGCGCGCGCCAGCCATGCCTGCCGGATCGGCGCGAAACCATAGGCGCGCATCTGCCGCCACCAGCGGTCAAAAGCCGGGGCCAGCGCATCCAGCAATTCTTCCGGTGTGACCAGCAGCCCGGTCTCGCCCTTGAGACTGACGGGGCGTGTCGCCTGTTCCTCGACAGAGGCACTGTCCGGGGCATCCACAAGATTGACGCCGATTCCGATGGCCAATGCGCTCATCTGTTTTCCTGCGCCCGCGCTCTCTAGCAGGATGCCCGAAAGCTTGCCTCCATTCAGCAAGACGTCATTGGGCCATTTCAACGTAATGTTAAGCTGAGGCCCGCAAAGTCCCGTCAGCGCCTCGTGCAGTGCCAGCGCCGCAACAAAGGACAGGCGGGCGGCATCGGAGGGCCCGCCTTCGGGGCGCAGGATCAGGGTCGCTGCGAAATTGCCGGGCGGATCGGTCCAGGGACGGCCACGGCGACCCCGCCCCGCCTCTTGCCGTCGCGCCATGATCCAGGCGGGGCCACTCAACTGTGGAGCAAGCCTGAAAGCCTCGGCATTCGTGCTGTCCACGCGCTCCAGCACGTGGCGGGCGACACCTTCGGGCCACCCGGCCGTGATCGGGTCACCCACCCGTTGCCTCGGCGGGTGTCGGGTCGGCGGGCGCCTCGTCAGAAAGATCGGGGCCGCCTCCGGTGGCGCCAGCCTCCGCAGCACTCTCGGGCGCGACCAGTGATTGCGCGGCGGTCGCAGCGGCGTCGTCCATGCCCAGCATGGTCACCGCCCCAAGCAGCAGCACGGCGGCAGGCAGGATCAATGCGAGATATTGCACCAGCCCCATGCGGCTATTGATGCCTTCATTCTCTGCCCCGAAGAACATGTAATAGACGATCCGCAGGTAGTAGAAGGCGCCGATGACCGAGGCGACCACACCTGCCACCGCCAGCCATGCCATCCCCGCTTCGACCGCCGCCGAAAGCACACCCAGCTTGGCGAAGAAGCCAAGGAAAGGTGGCACGCCAGCAAGGCTGAACATCAGGAACAGCACTGCCAATGCCTTGAGCGGTTCCTTGGACGCGAACTGATTCAAGCTGTTCAGATCGGTGACCGGCTGCCCGTCACGCTCCATCGACAGCACGAAAGCGAAGGTGCCGACATTCATCGCCGCATAGATCGCCATATACATCAGCATGGCCTGCACGCCATCGGCATTCCCCGCGGCCAGCCCGACCAGCGCAAATCCCATATGCGCGATCGAGGAATAGGCCATCAGCCGCTTGATATTGCGCTGCCCGATCCCGGCGATCGATCCGAGGAACATCGACATCACCGCCAGCGCGGCGATGATCTGTCCCCAATCCCCCGGCACATTGCCGAAGGCGCCGAACAGCAGCCGCGCGATCAATGCCATCGCCGCAACCTTGGGCGCGGTGGCAAAGAAGGCGGTGACCGGCGTCGGGGCACCCTCGTAGACATCAGGCGTCCACATGTGGAACGGCACAGCCGAGACCTTGAAGGCCAGACCGACCAGCAGGAAGACCAGGCCAAAGAGCAGTCCCATCGACAGCTCGCCCGAATTCACGGTGCCGATGATGCCCGCAAAGCTCGTGGTCCCCGCGAAGCCGTAAACCAGCGAGGCGCCGAACAGCAGCAGGCCGGAACTGAGCGCGCCGAGGACGAAATATTTCAGCCCCGCCTCCGAGGATTTGGCGCTTTCGCGACGCATCGCGGCGATGACGTAAAGCGACAGGGACTGCAGTTCCAGCCCCATGTAGAGCGACAGGAGATCGCCCGCCGAAACCATCATCATCATGCCGATCCCGGCCAGGATGATCAGGATCGGATATTCGAAGCGCATCAGACCGTGCCTGACCATGTAATCGGCGCTCATCGCCAGAACGGCGGCGGCCGAGATCAGGATGGTGACCTTTGCAAAACGGGCAAAGGCGTCGTCGATGAACATGTCAAAGAAGACGGTCTGCGCGGGACGGCTGTTGAAGCCGATATACAGCCCCGCGATCAGCAGCGCCGCAACACTCGCCCAGAGCAGCGGCTTGGCAATCGCATCCTTGCCGAAATAAGCCCCGGCCATCAGCGCCGCCATCGCATAGATGGCCAGCAGCAGCTCGGGCAGGATGGTCGAGAAATCGAGCGCGGTCATCTGGCTTTCCTCAATGGCTGGTCTCGGACGCGGCGGCAGCACCCATCGGGGCAAGGCCGTCGGTCGCGTCATGCGGCAGGGCATCGTGATATCCGACCAGCAGCGATTCCACCGCCGGGCCGGTAATATCGGTGACCAGTCGCGGATAGACGCCCAACAGCAGCGTCATCGCGACCAGCGGCGCGAAAATCCATTTCTCGCGCGGGGTCATGTCTGAGATGGTCTTGAGGCTCTCCTTGATCAGCGCCCCGAAGGTCACCCGGCGATACAGCCACAACGCATAGCCCGCCGACAGGATCACACCGGTCGCAGCGACAAAGGCGACCCAAGTATTGGCCTTGAACACACCCATCAATGTCAAGAATTCACCAACAAAGCCAGAGGTCCCCGGCAGGCCGACATTGGCCAGCGTGAAGAACATGAACACCAGCGCATAGACCGGCATCCGGTTGACCAGACCGCCATAGGCATCGATCTCGCGCGTATGCATCCGGTCATAGATCACGCCGACACAAAGGAAGAGCGCGCCCGAAATGAACCCGTGCGACAGCATCTGGAAGATCGCCCCATCCAGCCCCTGCTGATTGGCGGCAAAGACCCCCATGGTGACGTAGCCCATATGCGCGACCGAGGAATAGGCAATCAGCTTCTTCATATCGGTCTGCGCCAACGCCACCAGCGAGGTGTAGACGATGGCAATGGCCGACATCCAGAAGACCAGCGGCTGAAGCAACTCGCTTGCCACCGGGAACATCGGCAGGGAGAAGCGCAGGAAGCCATAGCCGCCCATCTTCAGCAGCACCGCGGCCAGCACGACCGAGCCCGCCGTCGGCGCCTGGACGTGGGCATCGGGCAACCATGTATGCACCGGCCACATCGGCATCTTCACCGCGAAACTGGCAAAGAAGGCGAAGAACAGCAGGGTCTGCATGCCGCCGACAATGGTGAAGCCGAGCACCCGGACCGTCTCGGACGGGAAGTCGTAATCCAGCAGGGCGGCAATATCGGTCGTGCCCGCGGCGCGATACATGGCGATCATCGCCACCAGCATCAGCACCGAGCCGAGGAAGGTATAAAGGAAGAACTTGAAAGCCGCGTAGATACGGTTCTTTCCACCCCAGATCCCGATGATCAGGAACATCGGGATCAGCCCCGCCTCGAAGAACAGGTAGAACAGGAACAGGTCCAGCGCCGTGAAGACGCCGATCATCAGTCCTTCCAGTACCAGGAAGGCGATCATGTAATCCTTGACCTTTTCCTTGACATGCCAGGTCGACAGGATCGTCAACGGCATCAGGAAAGTGGTCAGCAGCACGAAGAGGATCGAGATCCCGTCCACGCCCATCTTGTAGCGCAGCCCCATGATCCAGGGGTGATCCTCGACGAACTGGAAACCGGTATCCGCCGGATTGAAACCCGCCAGCAGGAAGAGCGAGATCAGGAAGGTCGCCGAGGTCGCGATCAGCGCCAGGTATTTGGCGTTTTTCTGCGCGGCCTCGTCATCGCCGCGCAGGAACAGCGCCAGGATGAGCGCGGCAACGATCGGCAGGAAGGTGATGATCGAAAGTAGGTTCGTCATGTCAGTGCGTTCCCCGCATCATCACCCAGATCAGCAAGCCCACGATGCCAAGCACCATCGCGAAGGCGTAATGGAACAGGTAGCCCGATTGCACCCGACCGGCAAAGCGGGTCAGGCGCGGGATGATTCCCATGGCCACACCGTTGATGGCGCCATCGATAACCGCTCCGTCGCCGCGCGTCCACAGCTTGTGGCCCAACCATCTGGCAGGTCGTGTAAAAATCACGTCGTAGATTTCGTCGAAATACCATTTGTTCAGCAGGAAGCGATACAGCGCTGGCTGCTGCGCGGCCAGTTTCGCGGGTGCTTCCGGGCTGCGGATATAGAAGATCCAGGCCACCAGGAACCCGCCCAGCATGGCGATGAAAGGCGAAACCTTGACCCATGCGGGCGAATGATGCGCCTCGTCCAGAACATGGTTGTCGGGATGCATGTAGATCGCCCCGCCGACTGGTGCCGCAACATCGGTGGCGACGGCGTGGCCCTCACCCTCGGCAGGTGCGGCGGCAGCGTCATGGCCCTCTTCCGTAGCTGCGGCCTCTTCCCCCCCATGTTCAGCCTCGGCGCTGGCATGTTCTTCGCCATGGCCCATGTGGAAGAACTCGGCGACGCGATCATGGCTGCCGAAGAAGGGCTGATACCAGACCATCCCGGCAAAGATCGCACCCACGGCCAGAACCCCCAGGGGAACGGTCATCACGCGCGGGCTCTCATGGGCATGCTCATGCGCATGATGATCGCCGCGCGGCTGGCCCCAGAAGGTCATGAACATCAGCCGCCAGCTGTAGAAGCTGGTAAAGGCGGCGGCGATGACCAGCATCCAGAAGGCATAGGTATTGCCGGCCCAAGCGCTTTCGATCGCAGCGTCCTTGGACAGGAAACCGGCAAAGCCGATATGGGTCAGCGGGATGCCCACCCCGGTGATGGCCAGCGTGCCGATCAGCATCGCCCAGAAGGTCAGCGGCACTTTCTTGCGCAGACCACCGTAATTGCGCATGTCCTGCTCGTGATGCATCGCGTGGATGACCGAGCCGGCGCCAAGGAACAGCATCGCCTTGAAGAAGGCATGGGTCAGCAGGTGGAACATGGCGACCGAATAGACGCCGACACCCGCCGCCACGAACATGTAGCCAAGCTGCGAACAGGTCGAATAGGCGATGACGCGCTTGATGTCGTTCTGCACAAGGCCCACGGTGGCGGCAAAGAAAGCGGTGGTCGCGCCGATCACGGTCACGAAGGTCTTGGCGTCGGGCGCGAATTCGAACAGCGGCGACATGCGGCAGACAAGGAACACCCCCGCCGTCACCATGGTCGCGGCGTGGATCAGGGCGGAAACCGGGGTCGGACCCTCCATCGCGTCGGGCAGCCATGTATGCAGGAAAAGCTGCGCCGATTTGCCCATCGCGCCGATGAACAGCAGCACCGCCAGAACCTCGGCCGCGTTCCAGTCGCGCCACAGGAAATGCATCTGTTCTTGCGCCAGCTCGGGCACCTGCGCGAAGATCGTGTCGAACTGGATCCCTCCGGTCATCCAGAACAGCCCGAAGATCCCCAGCAGGAAGCCGAAATCGCCGACCCGGTTGACGATGAAGGCCTTCATCGCCGCCGCGCCCGCCGACTGTTTCTTGAAATAGAAACCGATCAGCAGGTAGGAGGCGACGCCCACGCCCTCCCATCCGAAGAACATCTGCAAGAGGTTATCGGCCGTCACCAGCATCAGCATGGCGAAGGTGAAGAAGGACAGATAGGCGAAGAAGCGCGCCTTGTAGTTCTGATCGTGGTCGAAATTCTCGTCATGGGCCATGTAGCCCATGGAATAGAGGTGAACCAGCGCCGAGACCGTGGTCACCACGACCAGCATGATCGCGGTCAGTCGGTCCAGCCGGATCGCCCATTCCGAGGTGAAATCACCCGAGACCACCCAATCGAAGACCGGGATCTGCCGCATCTCGCCATCGAAACCGAGGAAGACGATCCAGCTGAACAGCGCGGCGACGAACAGGATTCCCGTGGTCAGGTACTGCGCCGCCTGCTCGCCGATCAAGCGCCAGCCGAACCCGGCAATGATCGCCGCCAAGAGCGGGGCAAAGAGAATGAATTGTACCATGTTTCCTTACCCCTTCATCACGTTGACGTCTTCGACCGCGATCGAGCCGCGGTTGCGGAAGAACACAACCAGGATCGCCAACCCGATGGCGGCCTCTGCCGCGGCGACGGTCAGGACGAACAATGTGAAAATCTGCCCTGCCAGATCGCCATGATGGGTCGAGAAGGCGACGAAATTGATATTCACCGCCAGCAACATCAATTCGATCGACATCAGGATGATGATGACATTCTTCCGGTTAACGAAAATGCCGAAAATGCCAGTGACGAAGAGTATCGCCCCCACGACCAGATAATGTGTCAGTCCAATCATCGCCCTTGTCCCTCCGGGTCGTTCACCCGTTGTAATGTCCGTTTGCCGACAATAGCGTCAGCATGATCGCGGTAAATATCGCTATCCATGCTCCGATATTCTTCACAGCCCCTGCCCAGGCTTGATGTCGCGCATCTCCATCGTTTTGGCCGGATCGCGATGCATCTGGGCCACCACATCCTGCCGCTTGATATCCCGCCTGTGCCGCATGGTCAGGGTGATCGCCCCGATCATCGCCACCAGCAGGATCAGTCCGGCAAGCTGGAACGGCAGCAGATAGCGGTCATAGAGCACCAAACCGATGGCATGGGAGTTCATCGCCTCAGCGGTGATCGGCGCGCTGCGCAGCGCCTCGGCCTGCTCCGAGGATTCCCATGCACCAAGCGCGATACCGAGTTGCGCCAGCAGCACGATGGCTATCAATCCGCCAAGCGGCAAATAACGGGCGAATTCGCCCCGCAGCTCGGCAAAATCCACGTCCAGCATCATGACAACGAAGAGGAACAGCACCGCAACCGCGCCGACATAGACGATGATCAGCAACATCGCCACGAATTCGGCGCCTTGCAGGACGAACAGCCCCGACGCCGACAGGAAGGCGAGAATCAGCCACAATACGGAGTGAACTGGGTTCCTGGAGAGCACGACCATCAGGCCAGCCACGCAGACAGAGATCGCGAACAGGTAGAATGCGAAAGTGATCATTCGGTCTCGTCCTTGTCAGATTCGGTGAATACGCCCTGTGCGATTTCCAACGCCTTCTGCATCGCCGGAATACCGCCAAACATCCCCATCTGATAGATGACCTCGGCAATCTCGCGTGGAGTGGCCCCGGACTCGATCGCGTGGCGGATGGTCAGGCGAAGTTGCGGCTCGGCATGGGCGCCCTGCACGGTCAACGCGGCGATGGTTACCAGCAGCCGGGTGCGCGCGTCCAGACCATCGCGGTTGAAGGTCTTGCCGAACCACATTTCCAACATGTCCGAGGGCATGGTCGGAATCAGCTTCTCGAACGCCTTGGTATCCACATGCTCGAGCGCCGGGTTGAAGGAGCGCGCCATCTCCTGCCCGGACTGCATCATCTGCTGGAACATCTTGTTGAACGTATCGGTCATCGGTAAGGCGCATCGATTGCGAGGTTGCGGGCGATCTCGGCTTCCCAACGGTCACCGTTATCCAGAAGCTTCTGCTTGTCGTAGAACAGCTCTTCGCGGCTTTCGGTCGCGAACTCGAAATTCGGCCCCTCGACGATGGCATCGACCGGACAGGCCTCCTGGCAGAAACCGCAATAGATGCATTTCGTCATGTCGATGTCATAGCGCGTGGTGCGGCGGCTGCCATCCTCGCGCGGTTCGGCATCGATGGTGATCGCCTGCGCCGGGCAGATCGCCTCGCAGAGTTTGCAGGCAATGCAACGCTCTTCCCCGTTCGGATAGCGTCGCAGAGCGTGCTCACCGCGGAAACGGGGCGAAAGCGGCCCCTTTTCATGCGGGTAGTTCAGCGTGGCCTTGGGGGCGAAGAAGTATTTCAGGCCAAGGCCAAATCCCTTGATGAAATCCATCATCAGGAAATACTTGGTGGCGCGAGCGATGTCGAAAGCCATGTCTTATACCCCCGCCCAACGGGTCCAGAACCCGCCGAGCACTTCGTATTTTGCCAGGAACGCCACGATTACCACCCAGGCCAGCGAGAGCGGTAGGAACACTTTCCAGCCGATCCGCATCAACTGGTCATAGCGGTAACGCGGCACGATGGCCTTCACCATGGCGAACATGAAGAACCAGAAGACCATTTTCAGGAACATCCACAGCGCCCCGTCGGGGATGCCGGGGATGGGCGACAGCCAGCCGCCAAAGAACAACAGCGAGATCAGTGCGCACATCAGCCACATGGCGATATATTCACCAGCCATGAACAGCAGGTAAGGCGTCGAGGAATATTCGACCATGAAACCCGCGACCAGCTCCGATTCCGCCTCGGGCAGATCGAAGGGCGGGCGGTTTGTCTCGGCCAGCGCCGAGACGAAGAACAGCACAAGCATCGGCAGATGCGGCAGCCAATACCATGACAGAAGCCCCGCACCGCTTTGCGCCTCGACGATCGCGGTCAGGTTCATCGAGCCGGTCGAGATGATGATGCCGATGATGATCAGGCCAAGGCTGACCTCGTATGAAATCATCTGTGCGGCGGAGCGCAGCGACCCGAGGAAAGGATATTTCGAGTTCGAGGCCCAACCGCCCATGATCACGCCATATACTTCGAGCGAGGAGACGGCGAAGATGAACAGGATGCCGACATTGATATCGGCCATCACCCAACCCGGCGCGAAAGGGATCGCCACAAAGGCCAGCATCGCCAGCACCATCGACAGGAAGGGCGCGAGGAAAAAGACGAACTTGTCCGCCCCCGCCGGAATGACGACTTCCTTGACGATATATTTCAGCGCATCGGCAAAGGTCTGTAACAGCCCCCAAGGCCCGACCACGTTGGGACCGCGCCGCATCTGCACGGCCGCCCAGACCTTGCGGTCGCCATAGACCATATAGATGAGCGAGCCCATCACAAAGGCGATCAGCGCAAGTCCCTGTAGCAGCAAGCTTAGCGCGATGCCCCAGGAGGATGCCCAAAAATCAGCCATATCGCCTGTCCCTCTTTCTTATGCCGCGGGAATGCCGCGCGCCTTGCAATCACGCAAGGCCTCTTGTGTTTCCATCACCCGCAGCCCCAGTGGCTTCTTGTCCGAGATCGTGAAGGCGGCGTCGATCAGCAGTTTGCCGTTACGCGTATCCTGTAACGTGCGGATATGGCGCCCGTAATGTGTTCCCTCGGCCTTGGCCCAACCTGCCAGCGCGCAGGTGGCATACGAAAAGGCGATATCGGCGTCCACCCCTTCGCGCAGATTCGCGACCACGCTGACCAGATCGTCACCCTTGCCTTCATTCAGCACCGTAACCCTTACGCCGATGAAATCCTCGGGGTCGATCTCGGTGCCTTCTTTCCATGTCGGCAAGGCAGGTTGGGTCCGGGCTGCGAATTCCTCGATCATCTTTTCCTGCGCGGTCTTGCGAGGCGGAAGATTCGGTGCAACGATCCCTTTGGGAATGTCCAGATCCAGGTTGGCGTTCAGCGCCATGAGCTCTTCTTCGGTAACCGCGAAGGCTTCCTTCCCCTCGGGACTGTCGAGATCCATCGAGGTAAGTTCACCATCCGGTTCGAGAATCAGGATCTCGCCCGATTTGGTCGAAACCCGCGCCCTTGTCAGCGATGTATCGCCGTCACCCTGCCCCGGTGTCGCTATCCTTGTCGTCAGATGCTCGGGTTTGCTGGGCGGGCGTTGATCGCTCGCACCGCAACCGGTCAGCAGCGCCAGCCCCAGAAGGGCGGCACTCAGGCTGACGGGCTGGCGAAGGGCTGGCCACATGGCGTTACTCCGCAGCAATCGCCGGCGCCTGGCGCGCGGCGGCCATTCGCGACAGCTCGGCCATCAGCGGCGAGCTGCGCGCAATCGGGTTGGTAAGATAGAAGTCCTTGACCAGATTGACGAAATCGGCGCGGCCGAGATCCGCCAGCGACAAGGGCTGCCATTCGTTTTCCGGCACTTCGTCGATCTTGGCCAGATGCGGCACCGTCTTGACCAGCGCACGCCGCAATTGCGCAAGACTGTCCCAAGGCAGGGTCTGCCCAAGCTCGGCCGAAAGGGCACGCAGGATCGCCCAGTTCTCCTTGGCTTCGCCCGGCGCGAAATTGGCACGCATGGCAAGCTGCGGGCGCCCCTCGGTATTCACGAAAAGGCCGTTCTCCTCGGTATAGCAAGCCGCAGGCAGGATGATATCGGCACGATGCGCACCCCGGTCGCCATGGCTGCCCTGATAGATCACCAACGGCCCTTCGGCGATCTCGACCTCGTCGGCGCCCAGGCTGAAGATCACCTCAGCGCCATCGATGGCCGCAGTCATTCCGCCTTCGGTCACAGCCCCCACATCCATCGCGCCCACGCGGCTGGCGGCGCTGTGCAGGATCAGCAGTTTCGAATTGGAGTTTTCGGCCAGCTTCATCGCATGAGCCAGAACCGCCTCGCCATCGGCTTCGCGAATGGCCCCCTGACCGACAATCACCAAGGTCGGTTTGTCGCGGGTCTCGTCACTGATCTCTTGCGAGCTGAGCTTTTCCAGCGCGGCGCGATCCGTGCCCACATGCGCATAGTCATAGGTCAGATCGGCGGCCTCGCCGACCAGCCCGACCTGTGCACCATTGATCCATGCCTTGCGGATGCGCGCGTTCAGCACCGGCGCCTCCTCGCGCGGATTGGTGCCGATCAGCTGGATCATCGCGGCATTGTCGATATCCTCGATCCGCGCCGTGCCGGCATAGCCCGAGCGATTGCCCGCGGGCAGTCGCGCCCCGTCGGTGCGGCATTCGACCTGCCCCCCGAACCCCTCGAGAAGCGTCTTGAGACTATATGCCGCCTCGACCGGGGCCAGATCGCCGATCAGACCCGCTACTTTCTTGCCTTGCATCGCACGGGCGGCGGCGGTCAGGGCCTCGGGCCAGGTCGCTGGCCGCAATTTTCCGTTCTCGCGGATATAGGGCTTGTCCAGCCGCTGGCGGCGCAACCCGTCCCAAACGAAGCGGGACTTGTCGCTGATCCATTCCTCGTTCACGCCGTCATGGTTGCGCGGCAGGATGCGCATCACCTCGCGCCCCTTGGTATCGACCCGGATATTGCTGCAAAGCGCATCCATCACATCGATGGTCTCGGTCTTGGTCAGTTCCCAGGGGCGGGCGGTGAAGGCGTAGGGCTTGCTGACCAGCGCGCCCACCGGGCAGAGATCGATGATATTGCCCTGCAGGTTCGAGGCCAGCGTCTCGTTCAGATAGCTGGTGATCTCGCTGTCTTCGCCGCGGCCGGTCTGCCCCATCTGGCTGATCCCGGCCACCTCGGAGGTAAAGCGCACGCAGCGGGTGCAAGAGATACAGCGTGTCATGTGGGTCTCGACCAGCGGGCCGAGATTGAGTTCTTCCGTCGCCCGCTTGGGCTCGCGATAGCGGCTGAAATCGACGCCGTAAGCCATCGCCTGATCCTGCAAGTCGCACTCGCCGCCCTGGTCGCAGATCGGGCAATCCAGCGGGTGGTTGATCAGCAGGAACTCCATCACCCCTTCGCGGGCCTTTTTGACCATGGGGCTGTTGGTGCGAACCTCTGGCGGAGCGCCTTCGGGCCCCGGCCGCAGATCCTTGACCTGCATGGCGCAGGACGCAGCGGGCTTGGGTGGGCCGCCGACCACCTCGACCAGGCACATCCGGCAATTCCCGGCAATCGACAACCGCTCGTGATAGCAGAAACGCGGAATCTCGACCCCGGCCTGCTCGCAAGCCTGGATCAGGGTCAGATTGGGATCGACATCGATTTCATTGCCGTCGATCTTGATTGTCCGCGTATCGGCCATCATTGCAATCCTTACTTGGCACTCAGAAGCGATCCGGTGACCGTCTTCCCTGCTATTTCGTCCCGCCCGAGGCGGCAATAACTCTCTGCATCGCCCTTTGTCACGCCATTGCGGGCCATGTAATCCTCGGCCACGCCATAAATGCGATCCTTGTCGGGCCTGCTATCCAGGAACGCCTCGATCTGTGCGTCAGAATAACCCTTGCCGCGAGCGTATTTCTTCAACGCCCGCGCCTGCGACCAGGCATAGATCATTCGCGCGTCGATAGACGGGCATTCGCGGCGGATGCGGTCGGCGATCCGCGCCGCGATCAGCCGATCATTGATGTAGCGCTCCTGACTCAACGGCTCCAATGCGGCAGCAGGCATCGCGGTCAGGGCCAGCGTCGCGGCAAGCGCTGCCGCCATACGGTTGCGGGTGGTTTTCATGGCTCGAGCCTCCGTTCTGTTATGGCGCGAACCATAACAAAGCGAGACCGGATTGACCCCACACGACACCGTGCGCAAGCTGTGACCGGATGTGGATATGTTCCGTCCAGCCTTCATTCCGCTGCCATCGCCCCCATGCGGCCGGTGCGTTTCGCCTTGATCCGATCCTCGATCTCTTCGCGGAAATTGCGGATCAGGCCCTGGATCGGCCAGGCCGCGGCGTCGCCCAAGGCGCAGATCGTGTGACCCTCGACCTGCTTGGTCACGTCCAGCAGCATGTCGATTTCCTCGACCTCGGCCTCGCCGCGGACCAGGCGATCCATGACCCGCATCATCCAGCCGGTGCCCTCGCGGCAAGGCGTGCATTGCCCGCAGCTTTCATGCTTGAAGAATTTCGACAGCCGCCAGACCGCCTTGATGACATCGGTGGACTGGTCCATCACGATCATGCAGGCAGTGCCGAAGCTGGATTTTAGATCCCGCATGCCGTCGTAATCCATGATCGCGGTTTCGCATTGCTCGGCCGTAATGATCGGACATGACGCACCGCCCGGAATCACTGCCTTAAGATTCTTCCAGCCGCCGCGCACACCGCCGCCATGTTTCTCGATCAATTCCTTCAGGCTGATCGACATGGCCTCTTCGACGACGCAGGTATTCTCGACATGGCCGGTCAAGCCGAACAGCTTGACCCCGGCATTGTTGGGGCGGCCAAAGCCAGCGAACCATTCGGGGCCGCGCCGCAGGATGGTCGGCACGACGGCAATCGATTCGACATTGTTCACCGTGGTCGGGCAGCCATAAAGCCCTGCTCCCGCCGGGAAAGGAGGCTTCATCCGGGGCATGCCCTTCTTGCCTTCAAGGCTTTCCAGCAACGCGGTTTCCTCGCCGCAGATATAGGCGCCGGCGCCGTGATGCAGGTAGCAGTCGAAATCCCAATCCGACCCGGCGGCATTCGCCCCCAGCAACCCGGCATCGTAGCATTCGTCGATGGCGGCCTGCAGCGCCTCGCGCTCGCGGATATACTCGCCACGCAGATAGATATAGCAGGCATGCGCACCCATGGCGAAACTGGCCAGCAGGGCGCCTTCGATCAGGGTATGCGGATCATGGCGCATGATCTCGCGGTCCTTGCAGGTCGCCGGCTCGGATTCATCGGCATTGATGACCAGATAGGCCGGGCGGCCATCGCTTTCCTTGGGCATGAAGGACCATTTCAGGCCGGTCGGGAAACCGGCCCCACCGCGCCCGCGCAGGCCAGAGGCCTTGACTTCCTCGATGATCTTGTCGCGGCCCCGGCCGATGATCTCGGCGGTGCCGTCCCAATGGCCGCGCTTTCTCGCGCCATTGAGGCTGCGGTCGCCCATGCCGTAGAGGTTGGTAAATATGCGATCCTGGTCTTTCAGCATCTAACTTTCATTCCTCATCATCCGGGCGTTACGCGTCATGTCTGCGCCGCCAGATACGCCAGGTCACAAGCAGCGACCAGACAAAAGCGCCGATGGCGGCAAGATCGATCAGGTAGGCCCATTTTGCCGCCCAGCCATAGTGACCGCCAAGCCACTGCATGGCCAGCCACGCGGCCATCGCCACGGCGATCACCACGGCCGCAAGCCGCATCTGTGCCGTATCCTGGTCGCGCTGGTGATCCATCAGTAAACGTCACCCTTTCCGACGCGCTTCGAAAATTCCGTTTCGCCGCCTTGCGCAAGGGTGCGAGCCTGGCCGACCCAGTCATCGCTGCGAATGCGACTGCCCATCCGGCCGATCAGTTCGGCAAAATGGTCCATCTCGTCTTCTCCCCATTCGGCGATCTGCGAGAAACGGGTTACTCCATGCTCGCGTAACAGCCCTTCAAGCTTCGGTCCGACGCCCTTGATCTCTTTCAGATCGTCGACTTTCCCATGATCCTTGGGCGCGGCTTTGGCCGGTTTCTTTGCCGATGCCGGTTTTGCATCGGCCTGGGCCTTGTTGGTCTTGACAGGTTTTGCGTCAGGCTGAGCCTTCTCCGTCTTGGCAGGTGCTCCTGCCACAATACTCTTCCTATCGACGGGTTTATCGCCAGATGCCCCACCGTAAATATCGTTCTGCCCGGACATGCTGCGTGCAGCGCCGCTTCCCATCAGGCCGACAGCAGTTGCGCCCCCATCTGAATGCTGCGCGCCCTCAGCCGCCGGAGAAGACAACGGCCTCCGCTCCTCTTCGGTTTCGGCTGGCATGCCGTCGCATAGCAGCCATATCAGAAAGCGTCCCATCAGGACCGCGGCGATCAGCCCCAGAAACAAGCCTTCGAACCACCGCAACGGGCCAATCCCGGCAGTGATGATCCAAACCAGGAAACCCAGTCCGGCTCCGGCAATCCAACAATTTCTGGTGCAATTCGCGGTCGGCATTCATTCTCTCCCTGTCCTAGCTGAGCGTTGCCTCACTCCTCGTCATAACGGTCATCCTGTTCGGCGCGGGTTGAAAATTCGGTTTTACCGCCCTCGGCGAGGATTTTTGCCTGCGCAACCCATTCGTCACGGGAGGCGCGGCCCTTGAACCCTTCAAGGTTGGCATCGACCCAGGCCAATTCGTCCTGTCCCCAGGAAGCGATCTGGTCGAAATGCCAGAAACCAAGGCTGTTCAGCAATTTTTCCAGCTTCGGCCCAACGCCCTTGATCAGTTTGAGATCATCGGCGGCGCCGTCTTTCGGGGCGTCAAGCCCCTCCGGCCGGCGGCCGATATCTTCAGCCTGGCTGACGGTCTCCGTGCTTGCGCGAGCCGGTTCAGTGACCGCGTTCGTGTCTGATTTCAGCCATTTCGTCAGGATCGGCGCCTCGCTGCCGTCAATCCGCTTCACCGTCTCGCCGAACTCGCGAGCCAGCGCTGCGCTGGCGTTCAGATCGCCACCCTCGCCACCGTGATCCTTCAGGCTGGTCAACCCGCTGGCCGGCTCCGAAGCGAAGCGGCCATTCTGCGGGCCCGGCAGCGGCACTTTGCCCTCCGAAAACGCATCGATCAGCGCCTCGAGCTTCTCCGGCGTCAAATCCTCGTAGTAATCCTTGCCGATCTGAGCCATCGGCGCATTGGCGCAAGCCCCCAGGCATTCGACCTCTTCCCAGCTGAACTTGCCGTCAGCCGACAGCGTATGCGGCGAGGGAGCGATCTTGCGCTTGCACAGATCGATCAGGTCCTCGGCTCCGCAGATCATGCAGCTCGTCGTGCCGCAAATCTGGATATTAGCAACACTGCCAACTGGTTGCAGCTGGAACATGAAGTAGAATGTCGCCACTTCAAGCGCCCGGATATGCGGCAAGCCCAGCAGATCGGCGCAATATTCAATGGCAGGACGACTCAGCCAGCCCTCCTGCTCTTGCGCGCGCCAAAGCACCGGTATGATCGCCGATTGCTGGCGGCCTTCCGGGTATTTGGTCAACTGCGCCTTTGCCCATTCCAGATTGGCGGGCGTGAATTCGAAGCTGTCCGGCTGGACGGGATGAAGTCGGCGAAGCATGAAACCCTCAGCTCATCGCGAAAAGCGACAGGAAGGCGCCCAATGCGGCAGCCCCCCCGATCGCAAGATGAAGCCAGAACGGATGTCCCGCCCGGCGGTAAATATAAGTATCGCCCAGACCGATGACGGCAATCGCCACCAGCAGGCCGAACAGAACCCTTGGCGCCCCGATCCAGGAGGCGATCAGGGCAAGCGCCGTCAGTCCGGCATAGCGGACAAGCATGGCCTGGGGCAGCATCTCGACCCGGTGCTGGATCAGCTTCAGGCCGGATTGCTTGTTCATCGCCAGCATCACGGTGATGGCGATCAATCCCAAAGCCAAGGCCCAGCTTACGAAATTGACGATTCCCCCGATCATGCAAACCTCCTGCCACTCATGAAACCGCGAATATGCCGGAACGGCACTGGCAGAACATAGCCCATGCCTGACGAAGCGGAAAGCCGAACCCGAAATCCGCCATTGCTCGGCATCACCGATCCACCTCACCGAACACGATATCCATCGTGCCGATAATCGCCGAGACATCGGCCAGCATATGCCCTTTGGACATCCAGTCGATGGACTGCAAATGCAGGAAACCCGGAGCACGCAGCTTGGCGCGGTAAGGCTTGTTCGTCCCGTCGCTGACCAGGTAGACGCCGAATTCGCCCTTTGGCGCTTCGACCGCGGCATAAACCTCGCCCGCTGGAACGCGGAAGCCCTCGGTATAAAGCTTGAAGTGGTGGATCAGGCTTTCCATGTCGCGCTTCATCTCGCCCCGCTTGGGCGGCGCCAGCTTGCCGCGCGCCATGACATCGCCCGCAGGCTCGGCCCGCAGCTTGGCGATGGCCTGTTTCATGATGCTGACGGATTGCCGCATCTCTTCCATTCGGATCAGGTAGCGATCATAGCAATCGCCATTCTTGCCGACCGGGATCTGGAAATCGAATTCGTCATAGCATTCATAAGGCTGATTGCGCCGCAAATCCCAGGCCATGCCGGAACCGCGCACCATCACGCCGGAATATCCCCAATCGAGGCAATCCTGCTCATGCACCACGCCGATATCGACATTGCGCTGCTTGAAAATCCGGTTCTCGGTCAGCAGCCCGTCCAGATCGTCCACCACCTTCAGGAAGGGGTCGCACCAGGCCTCGATATCGTCGATCAGTTCGGGCGGCAGGTCCTGGTGCACGCCGCCAGGGCGGAAATAGGCCGAGTGCAGCCGCGCCCCGCAGGCGCGCTCATAGAACACCATGAGCTTCTCGCGCTCCTCGAAGCCCCAAAGCGGCGGGGTCAGCGCACCGACATCCATGGCCTGCGTGGTCACGTTCAGCAGGTGGTTCAGGATCCGCCCGATCTCGGAATACAGGACCCGGATCAGGCTGGCGCGGCGCGGGATCACCGTGCCGGTCAGCTTCTCGATCGCCAGGCACCAGGCATGCTCCTGGTTCATCGGCGCCACGTAGTCGAGGCGGTCGAAATAAGGCAGGTTCTGCAGGTAGGTGCGGCTTTCCATCAGCTTTTCGGTGCCGCGATGGAGCAGGCCGATATGCGGGTCGCAACGTTCGACAACCTCGCCGTCCAATTCAAGCACCATACGCAAAACACCATGCGCAGCAGGGTGTTGCGGCCCAAAGTTGATGTTGAAATTGCGGATGCTCTGCTCTCCGGTCAGCAGATCGGAGCTGCCGTCGTCATAGCTGTTGTTGCGAATATCGCCATCCATGGTCGTCACCCCTTGCCCTCTGCCGGTTTCTCATCGCCGGGCAATACGTATTTCGCCCCTTCCCATGGCGAGAGGAAATCGAACTGGCGGTATTCCTGAGTCAGATTGACGGGCTCATAGACCACCCGCTTCTCGGATTCGTCGTAGCGCACCTCGACATAGCCGGTGGTCGGGAAATCCTTGCGCAGCGGATAGCCGCGGAACCCGTAATCCGTCAGGATACGGCGCAGATCCGGATGCCCCGAGAACATGATCCCGAACATGTCGAAGATCTCGCGCTCGAACCAATTGGCCGAAGGGTGGATCTTGATCAGGGACGGCACGATCTCGTCCTCGCGGATCGCGACCTTCACGCGGATACGCTGGTTCTGATACATCGACAGGAAATGCCAGACCACGTCGAAACGCTGTTGGCGGGCCGGATAATCGACCGCGGTGATATCCACCAGCGTCGAGAAACGGCAACTGGAATCGCTGCGCAGGAATTCCACCAGGTCGAGCAACCCGCTGACCGTGCTGGTCACGCTCAGCTCGTCGAACTCGATCGAGGTGTCCAGCACCTCGTTGTTGCGGCGCAGCTTGATATGCTCGCCCAGCTGTTCCAGCGCGTCGAGATCGGGATAGGCTGTCATGGGCTCACCTCACCAACGTGCCGGTGCGCCGGATGCGGCGCTGAAGTTGCAGGATACCGTAAAGCAGCGCCTCGGCGGTCGGGGGGCAGCCGGGGACATAGATATCCACCGGAACGATACGGTCGCAGCCACGCACCACCGAATAGCTGTAATGGTAGTAGCCGCCGCCATTCGCACAGGAGCCCATGGAGATGACATAGCGCGGTTCCGGCATCTGGTCATAAACCTTGCGCAGCGCCGGGGCCATCTTGTTGGTCAGCGTACCGGCGACAATCATCAGGTCCGACTGGCGCGGAGAAGCGCGCGGCGCGGTGCCGAAACGTTCGACATCGTAGCGCGGCATCGAGACCTGCATCATCTCGACCGCGCAGCAGGCCAGGCCGAAGGTCATCCAGTGCAGCGAGCCGTTGCGCGCCCAGTTGATGATATCTTCCGACGTGGTCAGCAGGAAACCCTTGTCCTGCAACTCGGAATTCAGGGCCTTCGTCGCGAATTCGCGGTCGGCCCCGGCGGTATTGGCACCGGTCATCACGCCCATTCCAGCGCCCCCTTCTTCCATTCATAGGCAAAGCCGACCGTCAGCACGGCGAGGAACACCATCATCGACCAGAAAGCCGCGTCGGACAGCCCCGCGAAGCCCACCGCCCAGGGGAACAGGAAGGCCACTTCGAGGTCGAAGATGATAAACAGAATCGAGACCAGGTAGAACCGGACATCGAATTTCATCCGCGCATCGTCGAAGGCGTTGAAACCGCATTCATAGGCACTGACCTTTTCGGGGTCGGGATTGCGGACCGCAATGACCACGGCGGCGAGAATCAGGACCAGCGCAAGGCCGGAGGCCATCGCCGCAAAGACGAGGATCGGCAGATATTCCTGCAGAAGATGTTCCACGGGCAAAATCCCCTTATCGGTCGCGAGGATCTTGCTGGCTGCCCCGCGACGGGTTGGCTTGGGCAGGGTTTAGACCCGACGGCCAGCGGGGTCAACGGGCCGGGGCCACTTGGCAATCCATGAAATGTGACGATTTTTCTCTTTTTGTCCCGTGGATCCTTCGGGGCAAACATCCGGACAGCAAGGTGGCGGCGCCGGAAATGCAGCGCCGCCGTGCTCTACACGACCGAGTTTCAGGCCGCCGGGTTCTACCAACGCAATGGCTGGCAGGGTTTTTGGCGAAATCGCCTGCGATTCACCGGGCAGCACCCGGATCTTCATGACCAGGCGGCTGCGATCGGGGCCGCTACTCGATCTCCACCATCAGGTCCTTGGCGTCGATCTGCGCGCCGGGCGAGACGTGAACCGCCTTCACCGTGCCGTCGTGATCGGCATGGATGGCGGTTTCCATCTTCATCGCCTCGATGGTCAGCAGCAGATCGCCCTGCTTCACCGCCTGCCCCGCGCTGACCGCGACCGAGGCCACCACGCCGGGCATCGGCGCGCCGACATGACCGGCATTCGAGGAATCCGCCTTGGGCCGAGCCACCGTCTCGGATTTCACCTTGCGGTTCGGCACCCGGACGCTGCGCGGCTGGCCGTTGAGTTCGAAGAACACCTTGACCTCGCCCTGCTCATCCGTTTCGCCAAGGGTCTG